>JALEOL010000075.1 GCA_022766785.1 Oscillospiraceae bacterium | reverse complement strand
TTGGCTGAATATGTACCGTCCGGTTTGACATTACGCCTTAATTCTCGGCTCACCGATGACGGGTTTCGATTCAGCATCCGGGCAATTGCCCGGATGCTGAATCCGAGGGCTTTCAGAACTCTTGACAATTCGCGTTCTTCTGTGGTAAAATGGGTATAGTGGCACATAGGTTTCCTCCTGTTCTGGGTTGTGTCGTTACTCCCATTATACCACGAGGTTGCCTATTGTGTCACTCTTTTTTTGATGTGTTGCACTTATATTGTACATCCATCATTCCGAATTCCGCATTCCGAATTAATTATCGTTCCTCCGCCGACAACGATATCTCCCTGATACAGCACCACCGCCTGCCCGGGTGTTACCGCCCTCTGGGGCTGTTCGAACTGCACATGAACTATGCCGCTTTCCTCCGCCCAGACCTGCGCCGGGGCTTCTTTACCGTTGTAGCGTGTGCGTGCTGTCACTATTACCGGCTCCCGGGGGCATTTCTCCCAGAGTATCCAGTTGAAATCCCCGGCGGTGAGACTGCCGGAATACAGCCCCTCCTCCCCGGTAAGGGTCACTGTGTTATTCTGCATATCCTTTGCACTGACGTACATTCTCTCCCCAAAGCCCACGCCAAGCCCCTTTCGCTGACCTATCGTGTACTTTATTATACCGGAATGCCTGCCAATGACCTCCCCGTCCGCATTGAGGAAATCGCCCCCGGGGTGATCCCTGCCGGTGCGCATTCTGATGAATTCCGCATAATCCCCATCGGGCACGAAGCAGATGTCCTGGCTGTCGTGCTTGTGCGCATTGAGCAGACCCAGCTCCTCAGCGAGCGCCCTAACCTCGTCCTTGCTGGCAAATTCCCCAAGCGGAAAGACGGTATGCGCCAGCTGATCCTGGGTCATGGAATACAGCACATAGCTCTGATCCTTTGCGGAATTGACCGCCTTTTTCAGCACCCAGCGCCCGTACTCCGGCAGGTACTCTGTGCGCGCGTAGTGCCCGGTGACGATACAGTCGCAGCCCAGCGCGCGCCCTCTTTCCAGCAGCAGCCCGAACTTCATGTAACGGTTGAAGTCAATGCAGGGATTTGGCGTCAGACCACTCTCATACGCGCCGACAAAGCGGTCTATCACCTCGTGCTCGAACTCCTGCGTGTAATTGAACACATAGAATTTCATGCCCATGGACAAAGCCGCATTGCGTGCGTCCTCGGCGTCGTCGGCGGTGCAGCAGGATTTTGCGGTGCAGTCGCCGCCGTCATTGCTCCTGAGCTTCATCGTGACGCCGATACAGTCGTAGCCGCGCCTTACCATGAGCGCCGCCGCGACCGAGCTGTCCACTCCGCCGCTCATTGCGACAAGTGCAGTGGGCTTTTCCCGGGTCATTCGCCTAACCTCAGCATTTCGTCAATGCAGCGCTTTGCGGCAAGGCGCTCCTGTTCGCCGAGATTTATCTCAAAGCCGTCGCGCCCCTCAAGAGTATGCAGAACGTCCGCAAGGGTGGTAACTTTCATGTTGTGGCACACGCAGTCCTTTGACAGGGGGAAGAACAGCTTCTCCGGGTGGTCTATGCCGAGGTGCTGCACTATGCTGTTCTCGGTGCCGATTATGAATTCAGAGGCGCTGCTTTCCGCCGCGTAAGCCATTATCTCGGTGGTGCTCCCGGCAAAATCCGAAAGCTCCACTACCTCGGGGCGGCACTCCGGGTGGACAAGAACCAGAGCGTCCGGGTGTAGCGCCTTCGCAGCGCGGACATCAGCCGCAGTGAGCTTCGCGTGGGTGGGGCAGCCGCCGTGCACCAGCTGTATCTCCTTTTCCGGTATCTGGCGCTTGACGTAATCGCCGAGGTTGCAGTCCGGAATGAACAGTATCTTGTCGGCGTCCATTCTGCGGATTATCTTCACCGCCGAGGAGGAGGTCACGCATACATCGCACAGCGTTTTCAGCGCCGCGGTGGTATTGATGTACGCCACCACCTTGTGGTCGGGGTATCTCTGCTTCAGCTGGGTGAGCATTTCCACATCAAGCTGCTCCGCCATAGGGCAGCCGGCTTCCTCCCGGGGAATAAGCACGCGCTTCTCCGGGGACAGTATCTTCACGGTCTCCGCCATAAAGCGCACGCCGCACATCATCACGGTGGACTCGGGCGCCTTTGCGGCTTTCTGTGCAAGACCGAACGAGTCGCCGACAAAATCCGCCACCTCAAGTATATCATGCGTCTGGTAGCAGTGCGCTAAAATACAGACGTCCTTCTCTTTTTTTAGTTCCAGTATCCTCTGCTGAATATCCTTGGTCATTTTTCTTCCTCCCGTAGAACTCCGCGAAGCACGCACGGCGTTCCCTCATCATATAGAATAATCTCCGCCCTCTGTGGACATATTTACCATATCCTGCAGAGTAACGCTGTCAAGGTAGTCGTTTATCGCCTTGTAAAGACCCTCCCAGACGGGCAGCGTCGCGCACTCCGAAGCCCTGGGGCATTCGTTCACGGGATATTGCAGACAGCTGACAGGACACAGGTTGCCCTCGGTCACGCGCAGTATCTCGCCCACAGTGTACTTGTCCGGTTCCCTGGACAGCGCATAGCCGCCCTGATAGCCGCGGTTGGTGCGCAGCAGGTCAGCCTTGTTCAGCAGCGGCACTATCTGCTCAAGATACTTCTTTGAAATTTCCTGCCTGTCAGCTATATCCTTTAGCGCTATGTAGCCGTCTGAACGGTGTATAGCCAGGTCAAGCATCATTCTCAGCGCATATCTGCCTTTTGTTGAAATTTTCATAATACACCCCCAAATTATCAATTCTGAATAGTGAACTCCCGCGTCGTTCTCTTGATATAATTATACCATAGGTTTAGTAGGTTTTCAAGGGGTATTTCAAAATTTTTTTCATTTTGAATTATACAATACCCCCCATTTTTGTCAAGCCAGCCGTCAGCAGAGATATGCAGGTTTGTAAATTAAAGCAAAACTTGTTCGGTATTGCCTTAAAAAAGCTATTGCAAATAAATGAGAAATATGTTACAATATCAATATGCTGAAATTATCAGTCATCATTCCGGAAAGGAAGCTGAGCATTTGGAACTCAATATCGTGCTGGTGGAGCCGCAGATACCGCAGAACACCGGCAACATCGCACGCACCTGCGCTGTCACCGGCGCAAGGCTTCACCTGATAAAGCCAATGGGCTTCACACCGGACGACAAGCAGCTGAAACGCGCAGGTCTGGATTACTGGCACTACCTCGATATCACCTACTACGACGGGCTGGAGGATTTCTTCGCGCGTAACAACGGGGAGTATTTCTTCTTCTCCACCAAGGCTGAGAACACCTACTGCGACGTTAGCTACCCGGACAAGAGCTTTCTGTTCTTCGGCAGGGAGGACGCCGGACTTCCGGAGCGGCTGCTGTTCGATAACAAAACGCGCTGCGTGCGTATCCCCATGCGCGAGACCCTTCGCAGCCTCAATCTCTCGAACAGCGTAGCTATCGGGGTGTACGAGGCGCTCAGGCAATGGAATTTCCCGGAGCTGCAAAATAAGGGCAGGCTCAGGGAATTTGACTGGAACAACGCGGAGTGATCCGCAGATAAAGGAGTAATTTATGGACAACACTATCAAAATCATCACAGACAGCGGCTGCGACATCTCAAAGGAAAACGAGGAGCGATACAAGGACATTCTGGAGATTTTGCCGTTTATGGTGACTATCAACGGCAAAAGCTACGCCGACCGAAAGGATATCCAGCCGGACGAGTTTTACAAAATACTCAAGGAGCAGCAGGAGATCCCGAAGCATTCCCAGATAACCGCGATACAGTTCGAGGATAAATTCCGCGAGTTATACGAGCAGGGCGTCCGCACGATCATCGTGGACGTGATAAACGCCGCAGGCTCCCAGACCTACTCCAACGCGGTGCTTGCAAAGCAGAATGTCGCTGACGAGTTGAAAGATCTCACCATATACACCATCGACGCGCAGAACTACACCCTGTGCTACGGCTATCCCATAATCGAAGCCTGCAAGAAGCTGGAGGCAGGACAGCCGGCGAAGAACGTTGCGGCATACCTTGAGGACTGGGGAAAGCACGCAGACGCATACATCATCGGCTTTGAGCTGCGCCATATGAAGAAGTCCGGCAGGATCAGCGCCGCAGCCAGCTTCCTGGGCGAGCTTATGGGGCTGAAGCCGCTTATCTACCTCGGCGGAGCAAAGACCGAGGTTATCCGCAAGGCAAGGGGCGAAAAGGCAGTCATCGACGCGGCGGTGGAGACTATCGCGTCAAGAATTATCCCCCAGACCCCCTGGTGCGTTATCACAACGACGCGTCCTGAATGCGAAAAGGAATTCATCGACAAAATGACAAAGAAGCTCGGCTACGGCCCGGCAATGGTGGAAAAGTGCGGCGTAGTCGTTTCCTGCAATGCCGGCCCGGAATTCATCGGCGTACTTACCAGAGGTGAGGAGCACCCTGCAAAGGACTGAAACTCTGTCCACCTAGCCGCTCTTTCTCGGTCTTTGTGGACTGCTTCTGATTTTTCACCAAACTTTTACAAAAAAACTATTGCAAAGCGAATGGCTTTATGATATAATGCGTTTAAAGGGAAAAGTTCCCTTTCGTGTCTGTAATTATGAAAGGAGTTTTCACAATGGGATTTTTTGAAGACGTTATCAATACCACCAAGTCCGCTGCTGCCACCGCCGGCAAAAAGACCGACGAGGCAGTGAGATTTACCAAGCTGAAGATCAAGGAAAGCCAGACCACCGGCGATATCAAGTCGCATTTCGAGAAGCTGGGTCAGATGGCTTACGAGATGAAGAAGTCCGAGAACCCCGACTCCGGGCTGTTCGAGGCTGAGGTCGCAGAGATCGACAAGCTCTACGAAAAGCTCTCTGAGATAAACCTGCTGCTGGACGATCTCCGTCAGGAAGTCACCTGCACCTCCTGCGGCGCAAAGACCAAGAGCGATAATTCCTTCTGCCCGAAGTGCGGTGCAAAGCTCCCGGTAAGACCTGCTCCCGAGGAGAAAAAGGAGGAGGTATCCGGAGAGGAAGTCAAGGTAGAACCCACAGAAGAAAAGAAGGACGAGGAGCCTAAGATCGAGGATAACAAGTGATCTGCCTCATTCCATAATACAAAAACCGATGGGCATTGCTCATCGGTTTTTGTATATGTCAGTTGACCTCAACTATCGTTATCTGGTCGTTGGAAAGCTCCACCTCGGAAAGCAGCGTGCTCTTTATCTTCGCTGCGCCGGCGGCGTCAAGTCCGTCGGTCTTTACGATGATGTTCGCGCTGTTGTCGCTGAGATAGCACAGTGCGTCCTCAAAGCCCTGGGCTTTCAGCAGGCTCTCTATTTTGGTCTCGCTCTCAATGTAGCCGCCCATTTTCGCCGCGTCCACCGCCACCACGGAAAGCTCCTCCTGGGTCAGGTCGCCGCCCTGATACATGCTCTGCAATACCTCGGCGGCTTCCTCGCGGCTGCTCTGCTTGTCAAGCCTTGCCTGGGCAAAGTACGCGTCGCTGTCGGCGCTGCTGCTCACAAGGTCTGCCTCGCCATAGGTGCTCCCGGAGACCTCCGCGGCAGGGTCGGTAAGCGCCTGATTCTTCTTTCCGCCGGCGAACGCGAAATTCACCGCCACCGCCGTGCCCAGCAGCACTGTAAGCCCGGCAGCCACCAGCTGTTTCTTGCCTAAGATAACATTCAGTCGTTTCATTGCATTATGTCCTTTCTGTCAGCTTGTCACATAGACCTGTGTGATCTTTATGTCCAGCACCCTTGCAGCGGTATTCACCACCTTTTCCCTGATGAGGACATCATCGGCGCCGCCGCACACCACCGCCACTCCCCTCACCCTCGGCAGGATAACGCTGGTCTCCAGCGCCTCCTTTCCGCTCCCGGACAACGCCAGAGAGGTTTCGGTGCTGTTCTCGCCGGAGCCGCTCCTTACCCTGCTCTCCTCGGCGAATACCCGTTCGCTGGTGCGGTCAAGCGTCACCATCACCTTCGGAGAAGTAACGCCATCTATGCCGGAGAGAAGCTCGCAAAGCCGCTGCTCCAGCTCACGCTCCAGCTTCGCGGTATCCTCGGCGGTGAGGGTATCAGCCTGCGGCTCGCTTCGCGGCGTCAGCGTGCTGAGGAACAGCAGGGCGATCGCCGCTATCCCCACTATGATCACCAGCCTGCGCCAGCCGCCATTGCCGAGCTTCGTCACCAATCCGCTCAGCTTTCCCATCTGATCACCCCTCAAACACAACAGCCACCTTTATCTCCGGCGGAAGCTCACCCGCAAGCAGCTCCTCCGCCGCTGCTGCCGCGGAGCGCTGATCCTCACTGAAAACAAGCTTCACCTGTGTAATAGATATGCTGTACAATCCGGAAATATTAACGATAACGTGAATTTCCCCGGGATATATCCCGGCGGAATTCAGCAGCGAATACAGCTTGTCCGACATATCGCTGCATATCTTTTTCTGCAGTTCCCGGTTGATATCCCCGGAAAATCCGATGTAATCAGCGTCCGCTTCATAGCTGTACTGCTCCTTGTCAAAGCTGAGATCGGCGCTCTTGAACGCGTTCACCCCTGCGAGAATGAACAATCCGGCGATCAGCAGGGCGATCTGCTTCGCGGAGCGGTTCTCCGGCACAAGCATTCTGAACAGCGCCGAGGCTATAGCCGCCATGCATACCGTTGAAAAAAACTGCATTCTGACCTCCTCACGCAGTGCCGTTCCCAATGGCAAGCATTATGACCGCAGAGATAGTATTCAGCAGCAGAAAGCACACGATCACCGCCGTTATTATCGACATCACCCAGCCTGCCGCCTTGAACAGCTCCGCCAGCTCCTTTATGCCGAAAACGCCCCCGAATGCCTCCGCCGCCGACAATGCAAGCCGGTACAGCGACACCCTGATAAGCGGCGGAATTATCATCACCAGCACTGCGATTATGCCATAGGTGCCAATTCCGCTGTGCAGCAGGGACAGGCTCGCGCTGACCGTATTCACCGCGTCGGAGATAGTGCCGCCGATTATCGGCACGCCGCTTGCCACCGCGAATTTCGCCGTCCGGATAAGCACGCTGTCGGCGGCGTTTCGCACAAAGGTCTGCGCGGACAGAATGCTCATGAACACCGTCATCAGCAGTCCCAGCCCCCAGACCGCCGCTTTCTTTATCAGCTCCGCCAGCTTCGATATGTTCAGTTCCGGGTGGATAGCCCCCGTGACCGAAAGCCCCATCACCGTTCCGCATACCGGGGTCAGGAACATCACCGCCAGCTGCGAAAAAAACTGCGCCGCCGCCAGCGTTACGGTATTCGCCGCAGCGGCTGCCGCTGCCTTTCCCATGACAGCTATCACCCCGGCGTACAGCGGAATGAATACCAGCATGAATTCACATGCCGCCTGCAATACCCCCAGCGTGCTGCTGAGTGCGTCCGAGATCGCGGCGGCGGTCATTCCTGCGCCGGCGAGAACCCCCACCGCCGAGAACACCCCCGACATACTGCCGGAGCCGTCCCCGAAGCTCTTTGCAAGGGCGCACAGCAATACCACCCCGAACAGCGCCGCCATCAGCCTTAACGGTTCGGCGAGCCTGTCCGTGCACTGCTCCCAAAGCCAGTTCAGCACTCCCTGCGGAGTGAGCGCGGCGGCACCGTTGTTCTCGGGGGTTATCCCGGCTCCCTCCAGTATCTCGGACGCCTCCGGGGGTACCGCGTCGGCAAGCTCCCCGGCGTATTCCTCCGCCGACATACCGCACAGCGATATCACCGCTGCAACGATAAGCAGCAGCTTTGCCGTCAGAATTAACAGCCGCCGCATTTTCCCGTCCTTTCCCGTTTCACCCGATGAGCTTTGTCACAATTTCCGCCAGAGATGTGAACACCGGCAGCGAGATCACCACCACCGCCGCCTTTCCGGCAAGCTCCACCTTTCCGGCGATCGCGCTCTCCCCGGCGTCCCGGCAGCAGTCCGAACCAAGCTGCGTGATATAGCACACCGCCAGCGCCTTGAACAGCGTGCGCGAATATCCCCCGTCAAGCCCGGCGCTCCCGGTAAGCTGCGATATTAGCTCCACCGCCGGCGCAAGCATGGATATCACCGAGCACATTATCAGAATTCCGCAGGCTATGCTCACCCCAAGCGCCATTTCCGGCTTGTACTGCCTGACGATCACGCAAAGCACCGCCGACAGCACCGCGATCCCCACAAGCGTTGTAATATCCATATCTCACCACAGCCCGAACACCGATTTTATCGTGCTGAAAAGCTCGTTTATCGCCGGGATTATCATCATCAGCACTATCACCAGCCCGGCGACCGTCAGCATCATTGCCTGCTCGTCATGGTCGGTTTTTTTGAGTATCTGGTTGAGTACAGCCACGATGATACCCACGGCGGCTATCTTGAATATCAGGTCAAGTTCCATTCACGCACCCCTACAGCAGAAGCACCGCCGCGGCAAGCCCGGCAAGGATACCGCCGGAGCTGTACAGCCTGCCCTTCTGCTCTGAAACCTTTTCCGCCTGCTCGGAAAGCCTGTCCAGCCTTGCGGAATACAGCCGCAGCAGTGCAAGCTCGCTTTCCGCCGGGCAGGTGCCGAGGGACTTCCCCAGCTCCTGCAGGAGGGCGGCTTCCTCTGCTCCGCAGTACGGAAGTGCCGCCAGCCGCTCAACAGCCGCTTTCCACGCAATCCGGATATCCGGTGTATCGGCGGCGCATTCCCGGAGTATTTCGCCGAATTCTCCGCTGCCGCCGGCGGCAAGCTCCCCCAGCGTCGGGGCGGTACAGGCTATCTCAATGGAATAGTGCTCCAGCAGCAGCCGAAGCTCCCCCAGAAGCGTACAGCGGCGCTTTAACATAAGCCTGCGGCGGACTCCCCAGCAGCCGGACAGCAGCAGAAGCAGTATCCCTGCCGCCAGTCTCATGGCTTTATCTCCGTTATCTCCAAAAGCGAACCGCGGCTCCCCAGCAGCGCCGCCTTATCGAAATACGGCAGCAGCTCCGAGATCCCCGGTCGCCTGTGCAGCTCCGCTAAACTCCCGGCGTGCGCGGATACCACCAGCTTCACGCCGCAGAACATGCACTGGCGCACCTCCGCGGCGTCGCCGCCTATCTCGTCGCAGATGATGATATCGGGGCTTAATGAACGCAGCGCACACATTATGCCCTCGGATTTTGAGTAGCCGTTCAGCACGTCCGTATTCTCGCCAACGTCCAGCGCAGGAACGCCGCCGCTCACCCCGGCAAGCTCCCCACGGCTGTCTATCACGCATACTCTGCGGCTTTCCCCCAGTATCCTTGCGAGGTCGCGCAATACCGTGGTCTTTCCGGAAAGCGGCTTTCCTGCAACGATCAGCGAGCACAGCCCGTCCGCGAAAGCCCTTGCGCAAAGCTCTCCGGCGCAGCCCTTCACCTCCCGGGCGAAGCGGATATTAAGCGACGATATATCGCGAAGCCCGGCAAGCTTTCCGTCCTGCGCCGCGGCGGTTCCGCAGAAGCCCACACGGTGCCCTCCCGGGAGCGTTATGTAACCCTCGGCGATCTCCCGGGCGAAGCTGTGCACGGAATTCCTGCAAAGCTCATGAAAGCACTCCATGATCTCCTCCTGCGTGAACGGCGCGGAGCAGCGCAGCATTTTTCCGTCCAGCCGGACTGCATACGCGCTCCGCCCGGTGCGCAGCCTTATCTCGGAAAGCTGCGATATCCCCCCGGCAGGCAGGGTTATCTTCCTTGCGGCGCTTGTAAGCGGCACGTCGTTGGTATATTTCCTTGCGGCGATCATTTCACATTCCCCCATTCGTTGGTATAATGTATGACCGGCATGTCCGGAATATTACCATACACAGAAAAATCCCCGG
Source organism: Oscillospiraceae bacterium (assembly GCA_022766785.1). Taxonomy (GTDB): domain Bacteria; phylum Bacillota; class Clostridia; order Oscillospirales; family Ruminococcaceae; genus CAG-115. Next base: position 11,086 of record JALEOL010000075.1, on the reverse strand, counting down.
AGCATTACCTCCGGGGATATGCGTTATTTACCTATGCTGTCCCTCACCATGGAGTAGAACTCGTCCCACATCTTTGTGACGTGCTCTTTTGAATAGAACTGATTTCCACGCCTGGAAGCCTCAGACTGCTGCGCGTAGTAATCCTTGTCATTGTGAAGCCTTTCCAGCTCACTGATGAAGCCCTCAACGCTGTCCGATTTACTGTAGAAATCAAACAGGATATCCGGATAAATGTCAAGATCGCGCAACACGATCGGGACATTCACGCACATCGCCTCAAGTATCGTCATCGGGAAAAGCTCCTCGTAGCTCGGCAGGAACATGACATCGCTCAGGTTGTACACCTCGTTCATGAACTCTCTGTCGACTATCCCCAGGAATTTAACGTTTTCAGGCGGATCCTCGGTGATCTTCTTTATCTCGTCATATCCGTCGGTGATCTTTCCGAAAGAAAATCCCCCAGCCCATACAAACTGGATATCCGGCATCTGCTTCGCTATATTCACGAAATCAAACACGCCCTTGCGCACCTGCAGCTGCCCGGCGCACATCACCGTGAACCTGTCCCCCAGCCCGTACTTTTCCCTGAGCTTTTTCTTTTCCTCCGGGGATACCGGGTGGAAAACCTCTGACGAAACGAAATTCGGGATATAGGTGACTTTTTCCCTCGGCACGCCGTAATGCTCCAGTCTGCCGATGAAATAGGGGTTGACGGTCACGAGATAGTCCATGCTCTTGTAGAACTTTATCATATACTTATAGAAAATCTGCTTCGCGAAGCGCGGCAGATCAAGGCTTGTCTCCACCGTCTCCGGCAGCATGTGGACGTAGCCCACGGAACGCCCGTTTTTTGTCGCAGACTTTCTCCCCAGATAATACCCCGGATTTATTGTGTGATAGTGCGTGATATCCGCCTTCATGCGCTTGTTTTCTGTGATCTCGAACTTGTCCGAAAGCCCGCTTTTCACAAGCCCCACCTGCTCGATATACGCCGAACCTACGCCCTGCCCTTTTACGCTCGTCGCGCTGGACATCATGTTGATAGTTGTCTTTTTCATATGTCACACGCTCCTTGTTGTCAATTACAGCTTCTCTATACGGGCGAAATTCGCCATTACCTTCTTCGACTGACCGTTGTCAAAATTTATCGTCAGCATAGTGTCGTTGCCCATTCGCTTTGCTTCGGAAACGGTGCCCTCGCCGAACACGTTGTGCTTTACCCTGTCTCCGGCGGCGAATACTATACCGGTAGCAACAGGCGTGGGCTTCGCCGCAGCCATAGCGGTTTCCTGCGCGAGATAGTTCGGCTTTACCGGCTTCTTCCACTCGGTGGCGGGCTTGCGTACCCTCTCGCCGGTCTTTTCGATAAGCTCCTCGGGTATCTCCCGAACGAATGTTGACAGCTTGTTCCTCATCGTCTGACCGTACAATACACGGTAAGAGGTGTGGGTGATATACAGCATTCGCTTTGCACGGGTTATCGCCACATACGCAAGGCGGCGCTCCTCCTCCATTTCGGTGGGGTCGTTAATGCTGCGGTAGCTCGGGAATATGTTGTCCTCCGCGCCCACCATGAATACCGTGTCAAACTCCAGACCCTTTGCGCTGTGCATTGTCATGAGTGACACTCTGTCAAGCTCTCCGTCATAGCTGTCAAGGTCGGAAACCAGCGCCACCTGCTCCAGGAAGTCCGGCAGGGTAGTATCGGGATCCTCCTGCAGCAGCGTCATGGCGTTGGATTTAAGCTCGTTTATGTTCTCGATCCTGCCGGCGCCCTCGTCGCCAAGAGCCTGCATCGCCTTAATGTACCCGGACTTCTCCGCAACCGCGTCGATAAGCTCGTCAAGGCTGAGCGTGTCCGCAAGCTCGTCCAGCTCATCGAAAAGGTTCGCCGCCGCCTTCAGTGCAGCGGATTTCCTCGAAAGCGACTCGAACTGCGAAGCCTCTCTGCACACCTCTATCGGGGACATTTTAAGCCCCTCGGAAATGCGGATTATCTCCTCAACAGTAGCGTCCCCGATACCGCGCTTCGGCTCGTTGATTATCCTGCGGAAACGCACGGTGTCGTAGGGATTGTTCAGCACCGCAAGATACGACATGATGTCCTTTATCTCTTTCCGGTCGTAGAACCGCAGTCCCCCCACGATAGTGTAGGGAATGCCGGAGCGCGCCAGCGTGTTCTCAAAGCTCCTCGACTGGGAATTGCTGCGGTACAGCAGCGCGTAATCCGTGTAGTGCCTGCCGTTCTTCACGCCGTCAAGAATAGTGTCCGCCACGAAGCGCGCTTCGGATATTTCGCTGTCGAAATTGCAGCACTTTATCTTCTCGCCCTTGCCAAGATCAGACCACAGCGCCTTGTCCTTTCGCTGGGTGTTGTTCTTTATGACTGCGTTTGCGGCGTTCAGTATGTTCTCGGTGGAGCGGTAATTCTGCTCCAGGCGTATTACCACGCTGCCGGGGTACTGCTTCTCAAAGTTCAGTATATTCTCAATAGTAGCGCCGCGGAAGCGGTAGATAGACTGGTCGTCGTCACCCACAACGCAGAGGTTTCCGTTATCCCCGGCAAGCAGGGAGATCAGCCTGTACTGCGCAACGTTGGTGTCCTGATACTCGTCCACCATGATGTACTTGTACAGGTGACGATAGTGGTCAAGCACGTCCGGGAAGCCCTCGAACAGCTTCACGGTGAGATAGATTATATCGTCGAAATCCACCGCGCTTGCCGCCCTCAGCGCATTCTGGTACTGGGTGTAGACCTCGGCGCAGCGCTTTTCCATGACGTCGCCGGAAGCCTGCGCCACGGGAGCGTACTCCTCCGGGGAGATCATCTTGTCCTTGCACCGGGATATCATGTTTTTGAACACCTTGGGATTGAATACCTTCTCGTCCAGCTCAAGGCGCTTCATCACGTCCTTTATCACGCGCTTGGAGTCGTCCTCGTCATAGATAGTGAAGCTGCGCTGATAGCCCAGGTTCTCGATCTCGCGGCGCAGTATCTTCACGCAGGCGGAATGGAACGTGGACGCATTTATCTTCTCAGCGCCCTCGCCTATCATGTCGATAAGCCGCTGCTTCAGCTCCCCTGCCGCCTTGTTCGTAAAGGTTATCGCAAGGATATTCCACGGCTCCACCGGGGAGACCGCAACGATATCCGCAAGCCGCGCAGCGTTCTCCGGGGTCTTTTCCACTGACGGGAATTCCTCCAGGAACCGCTCCTGCTCCGGGGTGAGACTGCGCACCTCCTCGTCCAGATAGGCGTTGCCAAAGCGCATCATATTGGCTATGCGGTTGCAGAGCACCGTGGTCTTTCCGCTGCCTGCGCCGGCGATTATCAGCACCGCTCCTTTGACCTGGAACACTGCCTTGCGCTGCATTTCGTTTGTCCTTGAAAAAAAGCTGTTGAGCGCGTTTCGCTTTAGGGTGATATAATCCAAAACTGTTTCCTTCCTTTATAAAGCGGAAAATGCAGGACAGCTCCGCCGCCCGGCATTTTCTGCGTGATCTTTCTGATTTACGTCTTCTCCGTCATATCATCTGGCGAAGTGCAGTACGCTTATTCTGCGGACGCCGCCGTGGTATTGCCGGAGGTGCCGGAAGTCGATGAAGTGCCGGTGGTCGATGTGCCGCCGTCAAGTCCGATGAACGGATTTACCTCGGTGCCGATAGCCTGGGGGAGAACACCGTTCCAGTTGGTGATCTTGAGATACTCAATGTAGTTCGGGCTCTTGGCGAGCTGCTCCTGTACCGCCTGGATAGCGTATGCCTCAGCGTCAGCCTTGATCTTCTGGGAGTCTGCCTCAGCCTGCGCCGCGATGACCTGCTGCCTTGCTTCCTCCTCGCGCTCTGCGGTCTTATTCTGCATCTTCAGCGCGTCCTGAGCCGCGATCACCTTTGCCTGAATAGACTGCTCGAACGCATCCTCGAACGCAAGGTTCTCGATAGCGAACGCTGTGACGATTATACCCTGCGGCTCCAGTGTTACTTTCAGCGACTCATAGATCGCATTCTGAACGTCAGAACGATTCTGAACGAGATCCTCCGCCTTGACCTTGCCTATCTCGTCCTTTGAGATCTTTGCGACATTCGGTACGAGCAGCTTGGTCTCGACATTGGTGATACCGATCGTGCGGATTATCTCCGGCAGCTTGGTGCCGTCGTAGTAATAGTTGAGCTTCAGTCCGAGGTTGTCCACCGTCTGGGTATCGCTGGTGTATGCGTCGGTCTGGACAGAATATATCTGCTCACGAGTGTCCACCTGCTCTATCTCCTCAATGAACGGAATGTGGAAATTAAGCCCGGCGGAAAGGTCGCTGGAAACTATCTTTCCGAACTGGTACTTAACGCCGATGTAACCCTCGTTCACCACGGAAAAGCAGTTGAACAGCACTATCAGCACCGCCACTGTCACCAGTCCAACGATTATCCAGAAGCTGTAGTTTTTCTTCTTCTCGCCGTTGTTCTCTGTTGTGAATTTCATTACTCCCATAATAACTCCTTACTGTATTCCGACAAGCTGCGAATACTTGTCGTCCGTCTGTATGTTCACGATGTCTCTGCGGCTTATCCCTGCGTTCGCGAACGCCTGGGTCAGCATGAGCTTTATTCTGTTGACCTGATTTACCTCTGACGCGCCCGGGTCGAAGTCCACCGCAACGATGTTCGATTCCGGGTGCTGTCTGCGCAGCTCGCCGATAACTCCCTTTCCGGTGACGTGGTTAGGCAGGCAGGCGAACGGCTGCATGCACACGATGTTCGGAACGCCCTCGCCGATAAGCTCCAGCATCTCCGCCGACAGGAACCAGCCCTCGCCGGCAATGTTTCCCGGGGATACGATAGAGCGCACAGACTCGCGCATTTCGTAAATATCCCCCGGGCAGCCGAACTTGGTGCCCTTTACCGCCTTGCGGTAGCTGCGTTCCATAAATCTAAACGCCCTGACCGCAGCGTCCTCAAAGAAAGCCTTGGTGTTGGTGGTGTAGAGAAGCTCCTTTTTGGTCTTGCCGTGGGAGCAGATGTAGTAGAAGAAGCCCATAAGGTCGGGCACTACCACCTCGCAGCCCTCGTTCTCGAGAAGTCCGATGATGTTGTTGTTAGCCACCGGGTGGAACTTCACCAGTATCTCGCCTACAAGCCCGATACGGGGTTTCTTTATGTCAAGCACCGGGAACTCCGAGAAGTCCTTTACGATGTTGCGGACATTCTTATTAAAGTTAGGCAGCGAAAGGTGCTTCATATCTTCCTTCAGGTACCTGCGCCACTTCTGGTAAAGCGCGTCTGCACTGCCCTTTGTCACCTCGTAGGGGCGGACTTTGTACAGGCAGCGCGAAAGCACGTCGCCGTAGATTATCGCCATGAACGCGCGTATCGCCAGCGGAACGGTCAGCTTGAAGCCGCTCTGCTTCTCCAGTCCCACAACGTTCAGCGAGATCAGCGGAATATCCCCGTGACCGGAGTCCTTCAGCGCCTTTTTCAGCATGCCGACGTAGTTTGTCGCACGGCAGGCGCCGCCGGTCTGGGTTATCATGACGGAGGTGTTTTTGAGGTCGTATTTTCCGCTGTTCAGCGCATGAATAAGCTGTCCCACGATAAGTATCGACGGGTAGCACGCGTCGTTGTTGACGTACTTCAGACCCTCGTCAACAACAGCCTTTGAGCAGTCGTTCAGAATGACCACGTTGTAACCGGAATGCCCGAATGCGGCTTCCAGCAGGTCGAAGTGTATCGGCGCCATCTGGGGACAGAGGATAGTGTGCTTTTTGCGCATCTCTGCGGTGAATTCCGGCTGGCGCACATAGCCCAGATGTCCCATAACAGGCTTGTAGTTGTGGCGCTTTCTCTCCTCCACAACAGAAATGAGCGAACGCAGGCGTATCCTTGCCGCGCCCAGGTTGTTCACCTCGTCGATTTTAAGGCAGGTGTACAGCTTGCCGAAGCTGCGCAGTATCTCCTGCACCTGGTCGGTGGTTATCGCGTCAAGGCCGCAGCCGAAGCTGTTGAGCTGAACAAGCTCCAGGCACTCGTGCTTTCCGACGACGTGCGCCGCCGCGTACAGCCTTGAATGATATGTCCACTGGTCAACTATCCTTATCGGGCGGACTACCTGCTCCAGGTGCGCCACGCTGTCCTCGGTGAGCACCGCGTAGCCGTAGCCGGCGATCATCTCGGGAAGTCCGTGATTTATCTCCGGGTCGATGTGGTAGGGTCTGCCGGCAAGCACGATGCCGTTTTTGCCGTTCTCCTCCAGGAATTTCAGCGTTTCCTCGCCCTTGCGGTGCATTTCAGCCTTGAACTCCTCGTCCGCAGCGTATGCCTTTTCCAGCGCAGAATTTATCTCCTGCTTTGTGAAGCCGCCGTCCGGAAATTCCTTTGTGAACTCCTCGTAAAGCCGCTCAGCCATGCGCTTTTTATGGAATATCGGCAGGAACGGGTTCATGAACTTTACGTCCCTGCGCAATTCCGGCACGGAGTTCTTTATTACCTCGGAATATGTAGCGACCACCGGGCAGTTGTAGTGGTTGTCCGCGCCGTTGTTCTCGCTCATTTCATACGGCATAGCCGGGTAGAAGATGAACTTCACGCCGTCGTCGATAAGCGCCTGGATATGTCCGTGGGCAAGCTTCGCCGGGTAGCAAACCGACTCGGACGGCATGGTCTCAATGCCCCGGTCGTATATCTCACGGGAGGACTTCGGCGACAGCTTCACGGAGTAACCCAGTTCCGTGAACAGCTTATGCCAGAACGGGTAATTCTCGTACATGCCGAGCACTCTCGGAAGTCCCACCACGCCACGCTTTGCGGTGTTTTCAGGCAGGCACTCGCGGTCGAACAGCAGGTGGTATTTGTAGTCGAACAGGTTGGGCAGCTTCTCGGTGGTGGAAACGTTGCCTGCGCCGCGCTCGCAGCGGTTGTTGCTTATGTAGCGCTTTCCGTCCGGGAATTTCGTTATCGTCAGCAGGCAGTTGTTGGAGCATTTCCCGCAGCGCGCGGTGGTTTTCTCAACATGGAAGCTGTCCAGCTCACCGGGCTTCGCGATAGTGCTGCCCTGCCCGTCGTCCCGCTCGATAGCTATGAGCGCGCTGCCGTAGGCTCCCATAAGCCCTGCCTTGTCCGGGCGGACGACATTCTTGCCGCAGATAAGCTCAAACGCACGCAGCACGGAGTTGTTCATAAATGTACCGCCCTGCACGATTATCTTATCCCCCATAGTAGAGGTGTCACGCAGCTTTATTACCTTGAACAGCGCGTTCTTTACGACGGAGTAGGAAAGTCCCGCGGAGATATCCGCGACGGTAGCGCCCTCTTTCTGTGCCTGCTTTACGCGGGAATTCATGAACACGGTGCAGCGCGAGCCGAGGTCTACCGGGTTCTGCGCCGTAAGTCCAAGCTGCGCGAAGGCGGAGGAGGACATTCCCAGCGCGTTTGCGAAGTTCTCGATAAACGAGCCGCAGCCGCTGGAGCATGCCTCGTTCAGCAGAATGCTCTCTATCTCGCCGTTCTTGACGCGCATACACTTCATGTCCTGACCGCCGATGTCCAGAATGAACTCCGCGCCGGGTAGTATCCTGTCAGCCGCCTTGTAGTGCGCCATTGTTTCGATCTCGCCGTAGTCCGCGCCGAGCGCCGCCTTGATAAGGTGTTCGCCGTAGCCGGTGGCGCATGCCTTGGCTATGTAAGCGCCCTCCGGCAGGTGGTCGTAGATCTCCTTTAAAATGCCGATAACAGATTTCAGCGGGTCGCCGCCGTTGCCGTTATAATGCGAAAACAGTATCTCCGCGTCCTTGTTCAGCAGCACTGCCTTTGTGGTAGTCGAACCCGCGTCGATACCGAGGTAGCAGGGTCCCGTGTGCTTTGAAAGCTCCGCTACGGGAATGACCGCCTTTGCGTGGCGCTCCTTGAATTCCTCCAGTTCCTGTTCGTTCTGGAACAGCGGCGCAAGGCGCTCTACCTCCCGCATTTGCGCGGACTCAAGGCTGCCGGCTTTCTTTACAAGCGCGTCAAGGTCTGCCTCTGCGGTTTCGTCAGAGAATGCGCAGCCCATTGCTACGAACAGGTTCGCGTTCTCCGGGAAGATTATCTGCTCGTCGGTGAGGTGCAGCGTTTCAATGAAGCGCGCTCTCAGCTCCGACAGGTAGTGCAGCGGGCCTCCCAGAAATGCCACGTTGCCGTGGATAGGCTTTCCGCAGGCAAGCCCGCTTATGGTCTGGTTCACCACCGACTGGAACACCGAAGCCGCCACATCGGAGCGCTTCGCGCCGTCGTTGAGCAGCGGCTGAATGTCGCTCTTTGCGAAAACGCCGCAGCGGGAGGCTATCGGGTAGATAGTCGTGTGCTCCTTTGCAAGCTCGTTGAGTCCGCCGATATCGGTGTTGAGCAGCGCAGCCATCTGGTCGATAAACGCGCCCGTACCGCCGGCGCAGGAGCCGTTCATTCGCTGCTCCAGCCCTCCGGTAAGGTAGGTTATCTTGGCGTCCTCGCCGCCCAGCTCTATCGCGACGTCCGTCTGGGGTATCAGCTTCTTGATCGCGTTAGTGCCTGCGGCTACCTCCTGCACGAAGGGTATGCCCAGCCACTTGGAAACAGAAATACCGCCGGAGCCGGTGACTGCGATAAGCACCCGCTCTCCCTTGAAGTTCTCGCCGACTTCCTCAATAATATCATAAACAGTCTTGCGGATATCGGAGAAATGCCGTCTGTACTGGCTGTACAGCAGCTCGTCGTTTTCTCCGAGAACCGCGGCTTTTACAGTTGTCGAACCTATATCAAGTCCTACTCGCTTCAAAAAATATCAAATCCTTTCCACTGAATACAAAACAATAATGATTCTGATATACAAAAATAATTATATCACAAATTATCGGGATTTTCAAGTATAAAAAACCAAATATCCGGTTGGTTTTGTGACGGCTATCTGAAAAAACTGTTAACTTGGCTATTGACAAAAGCTATGAGGTTCTGTACAATAAAGATACGGGTCAATTTACACAAAATTTCACATAACAGGAGTTTTCACATGTTCAGTCAGATAAACAGCGCCGGATTGTTCGGGCTTAATGCGTTTATGGTAACGGTACAAGCGAGTATTTCGCCGGGACAGCCCACATTCGATATCGTCGGAATGCCTGATATCGCGGTACAAGAGAGCAAGGCGCGAATCCGTGCGGTGCTGGGTCAGCTTGACCTCAAGCTGCTTAACGGCAGGGTCACGGTGAATCTCGCACCGGCAAGCGTGAAAAAGATAGGCTCAATGTTCGATCTGCCGATAATCACCGCGCTGATGAAGCTGGGCGGACTGATCTCCGCCGAGCTGTCGGACTGCATGTTTATCGGCGAGCTTTCGCTGAACGGCGCTCTCGCCCCGGTGAACGGTGCGCTGTCTATGGTGCTGACCGCCGCGCAGAACGGCATAAAGCGGGTGTTCCTGCCGAAAGCCAACGCAAAGGAGGCTTCGGTGGCGGACGGGATAGAGGTCTACGGTGCGGAGCATATCACCCAGATGATCGAATTCCTGCGGCACGGCACCGGGCTTTCGCCGGAGGAAAAATACGTCCCGGCACGACGCACCGCCGAGCATATCGCGGATTTCGCGGACGTAATGGGACAGTCTGCGGCTAAATCAGCAATTGAGGTCGCCGCGGCGGGCAGGCACAATCTGCTCATGCTGGGACCTCCCGGATCCGGCAAATCCATGCTGGCGAAGCGTATCCCGTCGATACTGCCGGAGATAACCTTTGCGGAAAGCATTGAAACCACGCAGATATACTCGGTTGCAGGCGCGATAAATCCAGCCGAGCCGCTCATCACCGAGCGCCCGTTCCGGGCGGTGAGCCATACCGCGTCTGCGGTGGGACTTGTGGGCGGCGGGAGCATTCCGCGCCCCGGCGAGATAAGCCTTGCGCACAACGGAGTGCTGTTCCTTGACGAGCTGCCGGAGTTCGACAGGCGGGTGCTGGAGGCTCTGCGGCAGCCGCTGGAAAACGGCGAGATCGTCATATCAAGGGCAAGCGGGTCGGTAAGCTACCCCTGCGACGTAATGCTGGTGGCAGCCATGAATCCCTGCCCCTGCGGGAATTTCGGAAGTCCCGTCAAGAAATGCACCTGCACCCCGCAGAAGGTCACGGCGTATCTCAACCGTATAAGTCAACCGGTGCTGGACAGGATAGACATTCAGATAGAGGTCAAGCCGGTGGAGTACAACGACCTTGCGCGGCGCACTCCACAGGAACGCTCCGCTGAAATCGCCGAGCGTGTTCAGCGGGCGGTGGAGATTCAAAAGAAGCGCTTCGCCGGGACTTCTATCAGAAGCAACAGCGGCATTACGTCGGATATTATCGGCGAGGTCTGCCGGCTCACCCCGGACGCGGAGGATATGCTGAAAGCCGCGTTTGACCGGCTGGGACTGTCCGCCCGCGCCTACGACCGGATTTTAAAGGTCGCGAGGACCTGCGCCGACCTTGCCGGAAGTGAGGATATCGAAAAGCCGCATATCGCACAGGCGATCAGCTTCCGCAGCCTTGACAGAAAGTATTGGAGCAGATAAATTTTTGGGAGTGTAAATTGTAATTTATAGGGCGGATTCTCTTTTTCCCTTTGCGTAGCAAATTGCTTTTCGCTTCCTTTTGGCTTCCAAAAGGAAGCGGGGTGTGGGGCAGCGCCCCACACTCGGCGCGAACGCGCCGTTACTCGCGCGCCAGCGCGCCACTTGGCGCGAAGCGCCATAAACGCGTACAAAAGCGCTAAAGGGGTTCGGGGGAAAACAAGAGTTTTCCCCCGGTCAATGACTGCTCCGCAGTCATTGACAAACTCACCTACAAATTACAATTTAAAAATAAGGAGGTACTTTCATGCCATTTGCGATAGTTCGCAACGACATCACCAAAATGCAGGTAGACGCAGTCGTGAACGCCGCGAACTCCTCGCTGCTTGGTGGGGGCGGCGTGGACGGCTGTATCCACCGGGCGGCAGGTCCGGAGCTTCTTGAAGAATGCAGAACGCTCCACGGCTGCAAGACCGGGCAGGCGAAGCTCACCAAGGGCTACAAAATGCCCTGCAAGTACATAATCCACACGGTAGGTCCGGTGTGGCGGGG
>JALEOL010000009.1 GCA_022766785.1 Oscillospiraceae bacterium | reverse complement strand
CCGTGCAGCAGCTCCGCACGGCGGCATTTTAGCATGAGGTCACCTCTAAAAACCATAGTGCCTCAGATGCGCAGTCAGTTCAGCGCAATATATCACATTTCACTTATAGCTGAAGTAGCATTTTGCGCTGAACTGGTTTTTCGTCAGATTGTACAAATTGAGCGCAGGCGGGCTGTCGCCCGTCAAGCGAAATTTGTGCAATATGGCGAAAAATATGCAAGCAGATGAGGTGCTAAGGCGATAGCCGGTGGTTTTTAGAGGTGACCATCAATTACAGGTCGTAGTTGTAGTTCGCAAAATCGAACGTTGCGAAGTAGTCCGCTGCGGTCTCGGCGCGTCTTATCATCTTCACCGAGCCGTCCTCTCTTAACAGAAGCTCGGCGCTGCGGAGCTTGCCGTTGTAGTTATAGCCCATGGAGAAGCCGTGCGCACCGGCGTCATGGATAGCGAGATAGTCGCCGATGTCGATCTTCGGAAGCATTCTGTCCACGGCGAACTTGTCGCAGTTCTCGCAAAGACCGCCGGTGATGTCGTACTTGTGGTCGCAGGGCTGATCTTCCTTGCCGAGAACAGTGATGTGGTGATAAGCGCCGTAGATAGCCGGGCGCATGAGGTTAGCCGCGCACGCGTCAAGCCCGATGTACTCCTTGTAGATGTGCTTCTCGCGTATTGCCTTTGCGATGAGCATTCCGTTCGGGGCAAGCATGAAGCGCCCAAGCTCGGTGCACAGCCGGATATTGCCGAGACCTGCCGGAACGAGTATCTCGTCGAACTTCTCGTGCACCTTTTCGCCGATGACCGCGATATCGTTCGCAGGCTGATCGGGGCGGTAGGGAATGCCCACGCCGCCGGACAGGTTGATGAAGCTAAGCTCCACACCGGTCTTTTCCTTTATCTCAACCGCGGTGCGGAACAGAATTCCGGCAAGGGTAGGATAGTAGTCGTTGGTGAGGGTGTTGCTGGCAAGGAACGCGTGCATTCCGAACTTCTTCGCACCCTTTTCTTTCAGTATGCGGTAGCCCTCGATAAGCTGATCGTGGGTGAAGCCGTACTTCGCGTCCTTGGGCGTGTCCATTACGTTCGGGCTGCCGTCGGTCTTGAACTCTCCGCCGGGGTTATAGCGGCAGGAAATGGTCTCGGGAATTCCGGTCAGCTTGTCCAGAACGTCGATGTGGGTGAAGTCGTCGAGATTTATCAGCACGCCCATCTTGTACGCAAGCCTGAAATCCTCGTCCGGCGTGGCGTTGGAGCTGAACATGATCTCCTCGCCCTTTGCGCCCACCTGACCGCTCAGCAGAAGCTCGGTGTAGCTGGAGCAGTCAAACCCACAGCCCTCGCTGCGGAGAATATTCATGATAAACGGGTTAGGGGTCGCCTTTACCGCGAAATACTCCTTGAAGCCCTTGTTCCAGGAAAACGCCTTGTTAAGCGCCCTTGCGGTCTCGCGGATACCCTTTTCGTCGTAGATATGGAACGGCGTGGGGTAGGTCTCTGCGATCTTTTCGATCTGATCCTTTGTTACGAATGGTGTTTTCATTTCTTTTGCTCCTTTCTTCGTGTTAGTCTTTCCTAACTGCCTATATAATAACATATAATTATCTATTTGTCAATAGCTTATTTGAGAAAAATTTCCGGCAGTGCCGAAAAGCTCTCCACCGTGAAGTCCGGCGCCATGCTCTGGTCGGTTATACGGTTCATGCCGCCGTATTCCTGCTTCACCCAGACGGTGCGGAAGCCCAGCTTTTTTGCCGGGGCGATGTCGTTGGTGAGCTTGTCACCTGCCATGACGCATTTTTCGGCGGTAGTCCCTATTATTCGCAGCGTTTCCCGGAATATGGTCGGCGAGGGCTTTGAGTAGCCTATTTCCCCGGAAATAGTCAGGTGGTCGAAATATTGCAGCACCCCGAACTGCAAAAGCCGCTGCCGTGCGTTCTCCGGCTGATTTGCGATTACGCCCAGCCTGTACCGCTCGTGAAGCCGCCGCAGGACTTCCTCTGTACCCTCATAAAGCCGCTCGTGCTCAAAGCTCCACGGCTCTTTATAGCGTATGCCGAATTTCTGCATTGCGGTGGGGTATTCCGGCAGATTATCGGCGGCGGCGCACTGCATTTCCTCGCGGAAGCGCTCTGCTTTTCGCGCCACGTCGTTCGTGCCGTAAGTGAGCGTTCCGTCAACCGGAACCGGGATATCGTTCGCCGCGGCGGTTCGCCTTATTCTGTCCTCCCACGCGGCGGTTTCGTCAATGAACGTGCCGCCCATGTCGAGGAATATCCACTCGATATTACTCATAGCTTTACTATTTTACCACAGCGGAAAAAAACGGCAGCGAAAGAATAAATATCACCGTGGATAAAACATACTTTGCGACAATGCAGCCCCACCTTACCCGGTGGAAAACCAGGTCTGTGGCTTTTTCCGGGTGACTTATCACGTTTGAACCCTGCGGATAAGTGGAGCATATCGAGAGTATGCCGTACCCTATCAGCATAACCACAAGCAGAATGATATTCTCGCCGCCGGTAATGCCAAGTATCATCAGCAGAATAATTACCGCCGAATATACCGCCAGCAGAGCGCCGCCGACGATTTCCGCAGCCTTTTCGCCCCGGGTATATCCTACTTTGTCCGGTATCATACGTTCATATACTTCGCCAGGAACTCCCCGGACATGGGTATCCAGCGGCGGACGTTATCCAGATAGAACGCCTCGTTCCAGCCGGTCGCCTTGTCGCAGGTGGAAAGCCCGTGGGGTCCCTCGTCGAACAGGTGAAGCTCCACCGGGACCTTGTTGGAAACGCAGGCTTTCGCCATTACCAGCGAATTGTGCGCGGAAACGCAGTCGTCGTTCGCGGTCGCCCAGATGAACATCGGCGGAGTTTTCGGGGTGACGCGGTTCTCCAGCGACAGACGGCTGAGGTCGGAACGTGAAGCCTCCTCCCCGAGAAGCACCCTGAAGCTCCCCTCATGGGGCGCAGTAACGCCGCTTATCACCGGATAGCAGAGCACCGCTGCGTTCGGGCGTAGGTCCTCCGGCTCGCAGCCTATGGTCTTGGTGAGCATGACATCGCTCCACATGGTGGCAAGGCAGCCGGCGAGGTGTCCCCCGGCTGAGCAGCCCAGCACCGCCATTTTCTGCGGATCAACGCCGAATTCCTCCGCTCTCATGCGGATCTTGTAGAATATGTACGCCGCGTTCATCAGCGGCTCGGGGAACTTTTCATTGCAGGCATAGGTCACGACGAACGCCGCATAGCCCATGGCGAGGTACTGCAAAGCTATCGGCTCGCCCTCGCGGTCGGAGCAGTATTCATAGCCGCCGCCGGGGAAAATGAGCACCGCCGGGCGCTTCTCGCAGAAAGGAAGTCCTGCGATAGCGTCGGGCAGATAAGCCTTGACGAAAGCCGTCTTGTCGGAGTTGATATTGAATGTCTTGATCGTCATGTTGTTGCTCCTCAGAGTATTTTTTGGTGGACATTCCTCATGTCCTTTTCGATATACTTACTTTTTTATTGTACCATTATTTCAATAAAAAATCAAGAGGGAAAACGAACTATTTTCACGGTTTTGCACAAATCCCTCGGCATGTCCCCTTCACTGCTTTACCAAATCATGCATATAATATAGTGCGGTAGCGCCGTAGCAGGACTTTTCCGCTGCCGCCGCAATAACGCAGGACGCCGCCGGGATCGGTTCTGCCGGCTTATCCGGAGACGTCCGTAAGGAGTAACGCAATGAACTTTTTTATAATAAACGCAAGGTCGATGACCCAGGCGGAGAAGGCTCGGCTCTTTCTGGCGAGAAACGGGATAAGGAGCGTTGTACAGCGCACCACCGGGAAAAACGGGTGCATGTTCACGCTGAAAATATTCGGGGACGAAAAGGCGGTCTGCCCGATGCTTTCCCGGGTGGGGATAAGCTGTGATATACCTTGATAACGCCGCCACGACTTACCCCAAGCCCCGGAGCGTATACCAGGCGTGGAACCGCGCCATGACCGCATACGGCGCAAATCCCGGGCGGTCGGGGCACGCGATGTCGATGGCGGCTTCCCGGGCGGTGTTCGCCAGCCGCAGCAGCTGCGCGGAGTTCTTCGGCGCTGAACCGGAAAACACCGTGTTCACGCTGAACTGCACCCACGCGCTGAACATCGCGATAAAGGGGCTTGCGCGACCCGGAGCGCACTTTCTGCTCAGCGACATCGAGCACAACGCAGTGATACGCCCGGTGCATTCCCTGGCGGAAAGCGGCATGAGCTACACCATTTTTGAAAGCTCGCCAGACCCCGGGCAGACCGTGCTGAACGCCGCCCGTGGAATTACCCCGGATACCGTGGCGCTTATCTGCACCGCCGCCGGGAATGTGACCGGGCAGCGAATGCCGCTGACGGAGCTTGCCGACCTCTGCCGCCGCAAGCGCATATGCTTCATAGTTGACGCAGCCCAGGGAGCAGGGCTGCTTCCAATAAGCCTGAAGGACGGGATAAACATCATCTGCACCGCAGGACACAAGGGGCTGTACGGGCCGATGGGCACGGGGCTTCTGCTCACAGACGGAAAATACCCCCTGAAACCTCTCATGGAGGGCGGCACCGGCAGCGCCAGCGAAAGCCTCACGCAGCCGGAATTCCTGCCGGACAGATTTGAGAGCGGGACCATAAACACCCCCGGGGCAATAGCGCTGGGGGCTGGTGTGGATTTCGTAAAGACAAGGACTGTGCAGCGCATTCTCGCGCACGAAATATCGCTTTGCCGCAGCCTGTGCGGTATGCTTCGCAGTATTCCCGGGGTGAGGGTATATTCCGGGATTGACAGCCGCCCGGAACGTTTCGCGCCGGTGGTGTCGTTCAATATCGGGGAGCTTCCCTCGTCGGAGGCTTCCTCGCGGCTCAGCGACATGGGCTTCTGCCTGCGCGGCGGACTTCACTGCGCACCTCTCGCCCACAAAAAGCTCGGCACGCTGGACACCGGCACAGTCCGCTTCGCACCCTCGGCGTTCACTACGCCTGAAGAAACAAGGCAGCTGGCAAAAGCAGTGGAGAAATTAAGCAGAAACACAAAGTGATACCAAAGATTTACAGCAAACAAAGGGGCGGAGATACTTCTTCGCCCTTATTGCTATTATAATCGTCCGCGTCAGCAGGCACACTGTTCCCGAATAATACTAATCGTCTGTTCAAGATCGTCGCAGATGTAATCTGCCCCGTACTCCTCAAACTCCTCTCGGCTGCCGAAGCCCACCATTACCGCCGCGCACTTCACCCCGACCTCGTGAGCGCCGATGATGTCGTGCATTCTGTCGCCGACCATAAGGCAGTCCCCGGGAGCCGCCCCGGTGTTGTCCAGCACATAGCGTATCACCTCGGCTTTAGTTCCCCTGCTGCCGTCCATAGAAGCCGCGCCGATGAAGTCGAAATACCCGATAAGCCCGAAATGCTCCAGTATCCGCACGCTGAACTGCTCCGGCTTTGATGTGGCAAGGCAGACGCGCTTTCCCATGCGCTTCAGCTCCCGTAAAAGCTCCTCAGCGCCGGGAATGAGCCGGTTCTCGAACAGCCCAGTCTCGCCGTAATACTCCCGGTACAGTCTCACCGCCTCCCTCGCCTGCTCCTCCGTGAAGCCCCGCCGGGTGAACTCGTCAAAAAGCGGCGGTCCGATGAAGCTGCGCAATGTGTCTCTCTCCGGCACCTCAAACCCCAGCCCTCTGTAAGCGTACATAACGCCGCTTGTTATGCCGATGTAAGGGTCAGTGAGCGTACCGTCCAGGTCGAAAAGTATCGTGCCGAATGCCATTTTATCTGCCCTTTCTGTCAGCGATGATAAGTCTGCGGATAGCCCCCACGGCGCAGTTTATCGCGCGCTCGCTGCTGTCACAGCGTTTGTCGGGAAGCCCGGCGTTGGTGCGCTCGACATTCCACAGCGCGGTGAGCACCGCACCGGCGCGCACTCTCCTCAGCAGAGCCACGGAGAATATCGCTGCCGCCTCCATTTCCGATGTAAGGCAGCCGCATTTCAGGTAGCCCTCCCAGGCGCTGCACAGCTTCTCCGGCACGGCGGTGTTCTTCGGGTCTATCTCGCCGTAGAAATTGTCCTTGGAATGAACCACGCCGACATGCGCACGGTTGCCGTCCTCGTCGGTGGAAAGCTCGTCCGCGGCGGCTTTAAGCGCGCAGACCACATCGAAATCCGCCACCGCAGGATAGTCGTCCGGGATATACTCGTGGCTGGTGCCCTCGCTGCGGATAGCGGCGCTGGCGATGAGCAGGTCGCCGCCCACCACCTTTAGGTCAATGCCGCCGCTGGTGCCTACCCTGATGAACGTATCCGCGCCGCACTGTATCAGTTCCTCCACAGCGATAGCCGCAGAGGGACCTCCTATCCCGGTGGAGCAGACGCTCACCATTTCGCCGTCAAGGAAGCCGGTATAGGTGGTGTATTCACGGTTGCTTGCGATGAGCTTTGCGTTGTCCAGCTTCGCCGCGATCTTAGGAACGCGCCCGGGGTCGCCGGGAAGTATCACATAGCGTCCGATGTCGCCCTTGCGCGTTTTGAGATGGAACATGATATCCTCAGAAATAATACTCTCCATTTGGAACTCCTTTCAGCAGCCGGAATCGTCGCAGCGCTCCGGAATACAGACTCGTATATATTTATTCTACATTATTATCAGGCGGTTGTCAATAAGTTTTTTGAACTCGTCTATCTGCGCCGGTAGCTACACGGGATCGTTCCTTATCAGGTCGCCTTATGGATTTTAAGGTATCCCTCAGCTGGACATCACAAAAAGTGGACAGAGCGCAGTATCTATTGACAGCTTAATCGATTTGTGCTACTATAAAATAATCCACAAATCTATCACAATGCACCTGAACTTACAGATTTTGCTTAATGAGCGTTTGTGTTTTATACAGATTTAGGGGGTAGAGCTTTTGGAGTTTTTAGTTTATGGAAAGAGGTTGGTAATATGAAAAAGAATGTTATCTCACTATTTGTATCTATTTTACTTTCTGTAACAATCTATGCTTTGATCACATTTGAAGTATATGTATTTCATTTGTTGATTCCCCAGTTACACTCATTCTGTCATCTATTAATTGCCATAATAACCAATGCAGCAATACAAATTACTATTATTTCAATTTTGTCTACAATTGCCATTAAAAAATTCGCATTAACTATAAAGTTTGCTTGGATTTCAGCCATAATCCTTTTTCTTCTTTTTAATCTATATACATTTCCCTCATTTTATGTGTTGCTGTTCACTGGTGGTGGAGAAATGTTTGGAAAGAAGTTTTCTATCCCTAAGTCTGATTCCTCATTTCTGATAACCAGTGAAATAACTGTAATTGTTCTTTTGACTTTTGTTTTCGAAAAACTCAAAAACAAATTAAAATGATAAGGGCAATACCGCACAAAGATTGTGCGTGTATTGTACACAGTCAGCAACATCTACTTCCATGCTTTCCAGGAAGCGCAGGCGAGGCCTGGACAGGTCATAGCTTCCGTCATGAACTTCACGGATAATTGACTTAAGCGTTTACGGGCGCTTATGGTGAACCGAAGTGAGTTCCAAAGGACAAATGAAGGACAAAACCTCAGATTTTCGGATTGTTTCCGGCATAAAAAATCCCCGCCAAACAGCTCACAGAGCCGCATGACGGGAACCAACGCTATGGAGTTGGGAATGGGACTCGAATTTTCAACAAGATTATTCCAACGATTCATCATAGGCTGAAATTTCGCATAACAATGCGGTTCGCAGTGGATTACTGCTGAACCCGTTTTATGTAAAGCTCTCCCACTGTCCTTTAAATAAAGGACAGAAAAAGGACAAAAAACAACCAAAAACAAATTGACGATATGACGTGCTTTTCACAACTCATTGCTCTTTCGTCAATATAACCGAATTTATTAACTGCTTTTCGTGGAAAAGGCAGAATTTTTATATTGACAACAAGAGCGCATGGAGAGATTCTATGCGCTTTTTTATATAGGTTAACAGCCGAAAGGCTTTAACAGCATAGACAGAAAGGCCTTCTGAACGGGCGGTCCTATTCCTCACCGCCCTTCTATGCTTTATAAAACGAGTAATAAAACAAACTGGAGGAATAACATGAATGCAATCTACCAGCTGTTGAACCCGGATAATACGATATCCCTGAACCGTCCGCTGGCTCATGCGGTCGGGCTTATGGAAACCGTGGTTTACAGCGCACTCATAGCCAAATGGCAGTATTACAGCGACAGAGGAAAACTCGACCCTGACGGGTGGTTTTATTCCACCATCGCGGATTTAGAGGAAAGCACCTCACTGTCAGACAAACAGCAGAAACGCTGCATTACGGTACTGGAGAAGCGCGGACTTATCAAGTGCTCCCCGCGCGGAATGCCGGCAAAGCGCAGTTTCTACATAATCGACGATATAGTCCACCTAGCTGAAATTCTTGCGGAGGGTGAAGAAAAATGAGGTCCGTCAAACCCTCTGCGGCAGAAAAATACAAGCGGAATTCCACCACGGACGAGGAAAACGACACTTCTGAAAAGGAAGAAACACCCCCTCAGACCGCATTACTTCATTGTTCCGCCGAAAGGGCGAAGCAAGAAACGCCAAAAAGGCGGAACAAGGAACGCCCAAACAGCGAAGCAAGGAACGCCGAAACGGCGGAACAAGAAACGCCGAAACGGCAGAACATGATACGCCCAAACGGCGGACCATGTTACGCCCAAACGGCGGACAAATCTAAAGATAATAATCTTAAAGAAAATAATCCTGATATAATCAATCCTATCAATCAATCCGGTGGGACTGACGAGATGGAATATATCACCAGGATAAAAGAGGAGCGCTCCGCTTATGCCCAGATAGTCCGGGACAACACGGATTACGAATTCCTCATCGAGCAGAATCCAGGCAAGGCGGATACCATCAACGAGCTTATCAGCATTATGGTGGACGCAATCTGTTCCACCAGACCTACGATACGTGTGAACGGCGAGGACATTCCGCATGACGTGGTGAAAAGTACGTTCCTGAAGCTGAACGGCAGCCACATCGAGTACGTTCTGGAAGCTATGGACAATAACACCAGCGACGTCCGGAATATCCGGAGCTATCTCATAACGGCGCTGTACAATTCCCGTCTGACGCTCAACAGCTATTGGCAGTCCCGGGTAAATCACGACATGAAAGAATACTGGCAGGAGGGGTAATTATGGCAAAAATTATAGCAATAGCAAACCAGAAAGGCGGCGTTGGCAAGACAACGACCGTGGTAAATATCGCCGCAGGACTTGCGGAACTTGGCAAGAGAGTCCTCTGTATCGACCTTGTTCCGCAGGGAAATCTCAGCGACTACCTCGGCTACGACTTCACGGGTAAGCGCACCATCGTTGACGTGCTGAAAGAAACTGCGAAGCTCTCAGAGTGCATTCTGACTGCAAAAAGCGAGCCTATCGACTATGTCCCAGCGGATATTTCACTAGCTACTGCGGATATGTTCCTAGCCCAGACGATGTGCCGTGAGCAGATTCTTGACAAGGCGATTTCCAGCGACAGCATATCGGAAGATTACGATTATCTCCTCATCGACTGCCTGCCCTCGCTCGGAATACTGGTCATGAACGCTCTTGCGGCGGCTGACGAAGTGATGATTCCGGTTCAGGTGCAGAAATTTGCGCTCAACGGCATAGTCCAGTTCGAGGACATTTTCAATCTCATCAAGGAAAAAATCAACCACGACCTGAAAATTTGTGGAATACTTGAAACCATGACCGACAACACCCAGATGGCTCAGGCGGTGGATACCGCCCTAAAAGAGCGCTACGGCGGTCTGGTTTACGAAACCACTATCAGCAAGCGTATTGAAGCGGCGAATAGTACCGCAGAACAGCGTTCGCTGATATCCAAGAAAAACAGCGTGATAGGCGGTCAGTACCGCAAGCTTGTAAGCGAAATTCTCGAAAAGGAGGGAGTTTAATGGGGTTCAATCTCGGAGCTTCCAACAACACCGGAAAGCTGAATATGAGCGACTTCCTCGGCGATGAAGCGACAGTCCAGAATGACGAAAAAGAAATCCCGATAAACCTGCTTGTTCCGTGGGAAAACCAGCCGTTCAAAATGTACAGCGACTTCAAAATGAACGAGCTGGTGGAATCTATCAGGGAAAATGGACTTCTGTCGCGTATAATCGTGTCCCCTGTCACAGGAGGAAAGTACCGCATAATCGCAGGGCATAACCGCGTTGAAGCCTGCCGCAGAGCTGGATTTACGGCGGTTACCAGCATTGTAAAGAACGTGGACGAAAACCGTGCGAAGCTCAGACGTGATTCCGAAAGGAAATTCACAGTAGAACAGGCAAACACGCTCGCGGATTTGAAATTCTTTTCAGAGTCCGACATAGAGGAGATTTGCGGCGAAAAAACACCTGTTCCGGAGGCTGCTGAAGAACGCGCTGAACCGGCTGAAAACAGCGCTCCCGCAGAGCCAAAACATAACGTGAAAAAGCCATCCTAACAGATAACCCTCCAGCGCAAGGAAGTTACCCAGCTCATCGGCGACGAGCTTTCCAACGAGGAGATTTCGGAGTATTTCTATTTCTGCTTACAGCGCCGGGATATCCTAGAGGAATGGCACAAAATGTACACGGAGGGCAAAACAGATGGCACGAACGCTTGATTTTTCGCGGATAATATGCTATAATTCAAGAAAGGAAAATGATTACTGTGGACGAAAATAGAAACAGCAATATCAGCTTTGAACATAGCGAAGAACTGCTCAACATAATTGAGAATTTCCGGCTGATGGACGACACGTTTATGAGCAAGGTTTTCGAAGATAAAGCGTGCGCGGAGCTTCTGCTCAGAGTGATTCTGAATCGTGACGACCTGACAGTTGTTCGGGTGGTTTCGCAGTTTGAACTGAAAAATTTGCAAGGACGTTCAGCAAGGCTGGATATCTACGCAGTTGACGAGCATGGTAAGCGGTACGACGTTGAAGTTCAGCGCAGCGACGACGGCGCGGATCCCAGACGCGCAAGATATAACTGCAGTCTGCTGGACGCAAATCTGCTCAATCCCAGCGATAAGTTTGATGAGCTTCCGGAAAGCTACATTATTTTCATTACCGAGCATGACGTACTTAAAGGCGGAAAGCCGCTTTACACGGTCAACCGCACGATTTCAGAGCTGGATCACGCAATATTCACGGACGGTTCGCACATAATATATGTGAACGGCGAGATTCGCAACGGCACGGCTCTGGGCGAGCTTATGCAGGATTTCTTCTGCAAAGACCCGCGCGAAATGCACTACAAGGTACTG
The DNA here is from genome assembly GCA_022766785.1 of Oscillospiraceae bacterium. Lineage (GTDB taxonomy): Bacteria > Bacillota > Clostridia > Oscillospirales > Ruminococcaceae > CAG-115. The sequence goes on along the minus strand of JALEOL010000009.1, from coordinate 5,924 downwards.
TCCGACCGGGCAGGTTATTTCAAGAAAGACAAGGAGGGTGTTGATACTATGTGTAAATTAGTGGAAGATTACGGCGAAAAGAGAGCAAAGCAAGCACAAAATGAACTTGCAATCAGCTTTGCAATTAAACTTTGGAACGATGGTATTCGTGATATGGAGAAAATCGCTAAAATGAGCAAGCTCCCTCTGGACGAAGTAAAGAAACTTTTTGAAGGCAAGACAGCCTGATGAGTATGACATTTGACGAGTACATTGAAAAGCGTGTTAACCAGGCAGTTGAGGAAGCAGTTCATAAAGTATCTGTTAATTTTGCAAACAATATATGGAACCATGGTGTTCACGATTTAGAAAAGATAGCGTATTTTTCAGAACTCCCTCTTGAAGAAGTGAAAGAGCTATTTGCTGACAGGATTGCCTCCACAACCGAATAAAACCAAGCGGAGACCGAAAGATCTCCGCTTTTTCTATACAACCCTCCCTGCCACAGGGTTCACATACATTACCTCCGGGGCGTAGTAAAATGCGCCCCCAATCTGCGTAACAGCGGGCTAAATCCACGATACGCTCCAAAAATAAAGATCCGGAGGACAGCATGAACATTGAAAAGATGAAAGCATTCGCGCAGGCTCAGCGGGAATCCGAGGAAAGCACGGAGATCCGTCCTGCCCCGAAGCCAGCCGAACCTGAATACCAACCGGAAGCTATCTATATTCCTATCGAGGACGATGAGCCGTCCGAAATGCCTGACGATGGCTTCGCCGAAGTTTCCAACGAAGAAGAACCGAAATTGCCGGAAACAGAAACCATCGAGGAAGTCATCGCAAAGTGCTTCCCGGAGGATAAGTCCTACAACATTGAGCTGGACAGGCTGCTTCCCCTGCGTTCTCCGATTTTCACGGACGGCGGCGACCTGTCGGAACTCAGTTCGTCAATTGCGAGAATGGGAATAACCGAGCCGCTTCTGGTGCGTTCCGCCGGGAACGGTGAGTATGAGATACTTTCCGGAAACCGCCGCCGGACTGTCGCAGAACAGCTTATGTGGGTGAAAGTACCCTGCCGGATAGGCGACGGAAAACTCATAACGGACGAATATGCCAGGCGGATAATCGTGGAAACCAACCGCCAGCGCTTCCCTGAACTCACTCTCTCGGAGCAGATACGGGTATCGGCGGTACTGGGCGAACGTGCTGAAAAGGAACTCGGAATTACATCGGAACAGTTGGAATTATTCGGTCGGCTGAACGCTCTGGAACAGGACTTTCTGCTAATGCTGGACAGCGGTGCGGTTAGTATCTCTGACAATGAAATTCTGTGCGGTATCAAGGACCGTGCAATCCTGCTTGATGTTCTGAAACAGCACCCCGAAATGAAGCTCACCTCTGGTAAAATCCGTGAGCTTTCCAGTGCTGGTGCGCTTACCGAGGAGGTCATCTTGGAAATACTCAAGCCGAAGCCGCCGGTCATGGTGGCTGTTCCGGCTGAGATTATTTCGGAGTACCTTGGCGGCAAAACGGCGGAGGAGATTTCGGAGGTCGTTTCAGCGGCGGTCAGAACGTACTTCTCTGGGATTTGGGATTCTGAAATTGATGGTTGATTTTTCTTTTGGAGTGTGGTATATTTTATAGTAGGGTATTTGGGTCAGCCCTACAAATAGGAATTTAGCGGGGGTGAATGAATGGAAGATAAGCAGGAAAAATCTCCCTGTCGATTCCGGATACGGTCAGTTCCGTGCAATGTGCCGGGATTCTGTTTCCGAGCTGATAAGCGAGATTTCCGAGCACACCGGACACAATCCGGCGCTTGGGTTTCCGGAGGAGGAAATCACAGAATTTTTCGCTTCCGGCGAACCGCTGACGTCCGATTCTGTTGACAAAATAACATCGGAGGTTTTCGGGTATTTATATAATCAGGAGCAGCACAGCAGGCTAAGTTACAACAATCCAACCGAAATTATCGCACCGGAACAGCCTGCTGAGCAGTTTACGCTTTTTGGCGATAATGAGTTCACGATGGAAGAACCGCAGGCGGACGAGCTTCCGGACGAATCGCTCAACCGCGCCGCCGCGTACATCAAGGACTATTTCGAGCAGGAATTCGGCAGTGCGGCTGAAATCGAGGACCCGTCGCACGTTGACCTAGCATACACCACAGACGAGGAAAACGGCGCGGTGATCAGCGTTTACGCCGACCTTGTCCAGTACCGCATAACGACCGAGTACGGCGGCAATATTGCCCGTGAGGTACTCTGCGAATGTAACAGCCATAAAAACGCTGAAACAAATCGAATCCGAACACCGCCATGCGACCGCCGAGGAGCAGAACATACTTGCTCATTACAGCGGCTGGGGCGGCATTGCAGACGCATTCGACAGCACTAAAGAAAAATGGAGCCGCGAATATGCCGAACTGAAAGACCTGCTCACGGACAAGGAATATTCCGCCGCCCGCGAAAGCACGCTCACCGCATTTTACACCGAGCCGTACATCATAAAGAGCATTTATACGGCGCTTGAAAACATGGGATTTACCGGCGGCGAGATACTCGACCCGGCAATGGGAACAGGAAATTTCTTCGGGAATCTCCCGGCGGAAATGGCGGAGAACAGCCGTTTATACGGCGTTGAACTCGACAGCCTGACCGCCCGTATCGCAAAGGAACTCTACCCGGAAGCGAAAATACAGAACCGTGGATTTGAGCGCACAAAGTTAGAAAACGGCACATTCGATGTTATCGTTGGAAACGTTCCGTTCGGAGATTTCAAGCCCTATGATCCGGAATATGATGACTACCTTATCCACGATTATTTCTTCGCCAAATCCATCGACAAGCTGAAACCCGGCGGAATAATGGCGCTCATCACCTCCGCCGGAACTATGGATAAGTACGATGATTCGTTCCAACGGGAGCTGTCCGGAAAGGCGGATTTCCTCGGCGGTGTAAGGCTCCCGGATGACGCATTCCGCACAGCCGGAACGCAGACAGTCACGGATATTCTTTTCTTTCAGAAGCTCGAATTTGAGCATGAAAATGACAGCAATCTGGATTGGGTGCGCTCCGAGCGAGTTTACGGCGAAGCAAGCGTATTTCAGGAAAACAGGTACTTCCGGCAGAACCCGGAAATGGTGCTTGGAACTCCGGAAATCGTGTCGGGAAGATTCGGAAATACACGCACGATAAAGTCTGACGGTAACACCGCAGAACGGCTTTCCGAAGCCATTGGCAGACTTGACGGACATTTCTCCGCCGAGCCGATCATAGACGATGATTTACCGAAAGAAGAATACGGAGATATCCCGGACGGCGTGACTCCGTACACATATTACGTCACAGACACCGATGTTTACACATCTTTCTATGCGGTTAATATCGGAGATACGCCGTTCATCGGTAAATCTTCTTTCAGCATTTATGACAGCGGCGGCGATACTCCGAGAATGTATGAACAGCTCAAAGAGGAAAACAAGGAGCTTATCAAAGTGACCGGAAGCCAGTCCGGCGTTTCCTACACCTACGCTTATACCTCCGACGAGCTTGAAACAGTACACGCTGACGAGGACGACCGCATAAAAATTTTCGTTGACAATCCCGCGAATGTTCCGGACGAGGACGGGAATATGCCGTATGTTTCGCCGTATAAACTGCTCGGTTCATACAAGCACGGCGATGAAATCAACCTCGGCAGTTCGTTCAAGGGAACGGTCGCATACAAAATCAGATCCACGTCCGGCTCTACCCTGAAATCCGGCACGGTTGAAATAACCTGTCCGGCAGGCGGCGAGGAAACTATGGGCTGGATAAAGTGGCATACTCCGAACCGCGAGCAGTCCGTTGTAATTACGCTGGAATCCAGGCGCGACACCCTGCTTCTTCTTGACGAGGACGGAAACCAGTGCGACAAGCTGACCATCAATGCGGATATCGCAAAGGTCAAGGAATCCACGCCGCCGGACCCGCTGGTTTCGGATACCAAACCGTCATGGCAGAAAGTATATTCGCAGTCCTCGGTGCAGGAGCGTATTTCCGGATATGTTTCCGGCGACAGCGTTCAGGAACTTAGCTGGTACACCTGGTCGATAGGCGCAGGCTGGTCGCAGAATTCCGATTACGACAGGCGCAGGGTAAAAATCATAACCGGCGGTATGACCGACCCCTCCAGCCAAACACCGTACTGGGGAGCAGAAACTGAAAACCAGGATGTGACCCTATACACATGGGGCGTGGATAATCGGTATTACCCAAGCGCAACCGCAACAAGAACGATAGGCTCTTTTTATACCGGAGCCGTGTATATCTCGACCTCGGATATCCAGCTTGAAAAAGTGACCTACTCGGTATCCATGTCGGCAGAAGCCGCGATATCCCCGTCGGATTATTGCAAGACCGCATCGTACAGCGAATCCAGTGGGAAATACACCATGAAATCCGGCTATGGAATACAGATAAGCGTTGACGCCCATCTCACCGGAGATACGCAGTACTGCACCGGAAGCCAGACCGCAAACGTGCTGTTTCCGGAGTTCAACTACAACCGCCACAGCACCACACTTTACAACCGCCTGCTTGAAAAATCGGGCGGCAGTTTTGTTTTCAGGAAGAATAAATATTCGACCTACAATGACCGGGTGCATTTCACGCCGATCTGGTTCCCGGACAGGAAAAACTACACCGTCTATGTTGAGGTTTTCGACGTGTGGTGTCCGGCTGGTCAGCTTTCGGTAAGGCTCACAGACCAGATATTCATTAATGGCAACGTTTATGACGACTGGCACATCGCGCCGACAAAGCCGTAGAAAGGAAATACAATGCCAAACCATGTAACAAATATACTCGCATTCACAGGTCCGCAGGAGAAAATATCCGAAATGCTCGGAAAGATACAGTTGCGGAACAGGCGATCGGCGGCAGAAAAAAGCTCCTGCTGTCCGACGCGCGGTACCTTGCGAACATGGTCGTTTCCGGCGAAACCACGGAGCGTGTGTACTACATGGCAATATGGGACGCTGTTTCCAAAGCTGACGAGCGCAGTATAACTGCCGGGGCGCAGGAGATAGCGAAAAAGCTCAGCGAATGCGGAATCGGTGCGGAGCTTATCGACCGAAGCGGGATAGTCCGGCTCTGCAACCTGGTGAATAATCCGGCTTATGTTCACGTTGAAAGCACGAATATTGACGAAGCGATAGCGCTTCTGGCGGGATAAGGGAAAGGAGAATTATGACTAAGGTCATCAAAAAGAAACCCGAAATTCAGGCTCCGGCTAATGCGGCTTTGCAGGCAAGCATTACCCCGGTCGGGATTGAATTCGGAATGAACAAGCTCCGGCTTGGCGAGAATTACTGCCGGATCTACGGCATTTTCATGCTCCCGACCGAGGTGGAATACGGCTGGCTGTCGAAGCTGACGAACATTCCCGGAACGATAGTCACGATAAATTACGAACCCCGGAACAACGCCGAAGCGATAAACGACCTGTCGCGGAAAATCCGAATGTTCCGAGGGCAGGCGGCAAGCACAAAAGACCCGAAAGAGCGCATGAGGTGCGAGAAAGCCGCGCTCAGTCAGGAAACCGCCCTCCAGCGCATGGACAGCGGAAACGAAAGCATAGGCGTGTGGGATATCACCATCATGGTGCTGTCCAGGGACGAGAAGGATTTCAACAACCGCTGCACCCGCGTTGAAAATACCGCGAACGTCATAGGCTGTAAGATACGCATTATGGCGAACCAGCAGAAAGAATCCTACCAGCACCTTTCCCCGACCTATCCGCAGATTCCGGAGATCCGCTAAGAAAACGCCCGGCAGTACCTTGTCGGCGACATAATCGGCGGATTTCCGTTTGCCAGCGGGAGCTTTACGGACAGCGGCGGCTTCTACCTCGGACGTGATTCCAATGACGGGCTGATACTGCTCGACCCGTGGATAAGAA
>JALEOL010000112.1 GCA_022766785.1 Oscillospiraceae bacterium | reverse complement strand
TCAGAAGTACTTCAAGGACGATTCCATGACTATCGCTAAGTACGTTGAGTCCGAGGCTAAGGCTGCCGGCGCTGAGATCAAGGTAGACGCTTTCGTTCGCTACGAGCGCGGCGAGGGTATCGAGAAGAAGCAGGACGACTTCGCAGCAGAGGTTGCTCAGATGGCAAAGGGCTGATAGCTTCCTTTAATACAGAAATTAAGTGCAGATTCCTTGCGGGGTCTGCACTTTTTGTTTTTGGGCATAATAAAGTGCCGCCCGGGTGGGGGCGGCTTTGGGTTTTACGGTTCACCCATTGATAGCGTCATATAGATCTTTTATCTGGTCGTAGGTGTAGGTTTTGCATTTGTAGGTGGCTTTGATGTTTTCGCAGTCAGCGAAAGCCCTATATCCGATTTCAGTTACACTGTCAGGAATTATGACGTTGGTCAGCCTAGAACAGTCCACGAAAGCAAGATCGCCTATGTATGTCACGCTGTCTGGAATTGAAATGCTGGTCAGTCTTTCGCATTCCGCAAAAGCACAAAATCCTATGTATGTCACGCTGTTTGGAATTGTAATGCTAGTCAGTTCGCGGCAATCCATAAAAGTCCAATTTATTATTTCCGATATTCCGTTTGGTATTGCAACGTTTGTCAGACTAGTGCAACCACTGAAAGCATAAATTCCGATTTTAGTTACACTGTCTGGAATTGTAATGCTGGTCAGCCCGGTGCAGTCTCTGAAAGCATCACTCCCGATTTCAGTCACGCTGTCGGGAATTGAAACGCTGGTCAGCCCAGAACAGTGAGAGAAGGCTGAAGTTCCAATTTCGGTCACACCGTCCGGGATAATTAAATCACCAATGTAATCTTCTTTCACACTTTGGAGTACTGAATTAACTATTTTTATTCCATCTGTATAGTTGATGTCATCTCTCAAAGTTGAAAGTTCATTATAGGAGTAGGTTTTGTCTTTATAAACAAACTCCGCATTCGGACAGCCTTGAAGTGCGTATTCTCCTATTTCAATCACGCTGTCTGGTATATATATTTTTTCAATTAGTTCAAATGTTTTGGAAGCAAATAAGGCTTTATAACCTATTTTATTCAAACCATAATTAAAATAAATGGATTTCAAATTCCAATTATAATCTTCGAAATACCAATCATACTCCGATTTTGACCAATCAAATGCACTGGGAATATTGGTGTATTCAAGAAAACCGCAGTATCCTTCAACTTGTTCAACAGTATCCGGCAGATAGAGATGAGTTGCTTCTCTGAATTCGCCCAAATCAACCATAACAACAGGCTCCCCCTCAATGGTTTCTGGAACTCTGATTTTAGGTGATTGTCCTTTGTAGCTTGTAATCTCCATGCCACGAAGAGAAATATTGTATTTGTACTCAAACTTGCTTACAGGTGTTTCATCAATATACGGCAGTACATCGAACATATCTGGGTATTGATATTCCTGCTCGGGTACGGAAACCACCGGGGGGTCTCTGTCCGGGTCGGCGTGTATGTACTCGCCGTAATCAAAATAGGGATTTACGCTGCTTGGAGCATTGCTAGCAGTGCTTGTTGATGTGTCCTCGGCGTTGTCGGAATTACCCGAAGCATTATTCAGCTCCGACTCCAGTTTCGCTATTTCCGCGCGGATATCTGATTCAGTACGCGGCTGATTGTTGCAAGCAGTCAGCGAAGATACCGCCATAACAGTTGCCAAAGCAAGTGTAAGTTTCTTTTTCATAGATGTTTCCTCCGTTGTATTTCAGGCTTTCGCCATTAAATTTTTCATATATGTATACCCACGTCAAGCCAATACGTTACAAAATAATTATAACAGATACCCAATAAAAAAGCAATGTGCATAATAGACAAATAATGCGATATATCCCGCCTGTCAGTGCCCCACACCATAAAAAGAGCTGCCTGTGAATTATCATAAGCAGCTCTGGGTATTAGTTGTTGTGGAAATTACTTCTTAGTGGTCTTTCTTGCAGAGGTCTTGGGAGCAGCCTTCTTGGTTGCAGCAGCCTTCTTTGCAGGAGCCTTATTTGCAGGAGCAGCAGCGCCTGTGCCGGAAGCTACGTCGATATCGTCAGTCCAGCTGTACAGCTTGCGAAGCTCTGCGCCTACCTTTTCAAGCTGGTGCTCGCTCTCGATGCGGCGGCAAGCGTTGAAGTGCGCTCTGCCCATCTTGTTCTCGGTGATCCAGTTGCGTGCGAATGTACCGTCCTGAATTTCGTGCAGAACCTTCTTCATTTCCTTCTTGGTGTCCTCGGTGATGATCCTCTTGCCGATCTCGTAGTCGCCGTACTCAGCGGTGTCGGAGATAGAGTATCTCATCATCTTGAAGCCGCCCTTGTAGATAAGGTCAACGATCAGCTTCATCTCGTGAATGCACTCGAAGTAAGCGTTCTGGGGGTCGTAGCCAGCTTCAACCAGAGTCTCAAAACCAGCCTTCATCAGGGCAGTTACACCGCCGCAGAGTACGCACTGCTCGCCGAACAGGTCGGTCTCAGTCTCGCACTGGAATGTGGTGGTAAGTACGCCTGCTCTTGAACCGCCGATACCAGCTGCATAAGCAAGACCGGTGTCCAGCGCTCTGCCGGTAGCGTCCTGATGAACTGCGATAAGGCAGGGAACACCTCTGCCGATCTGATACTCGGAACGAACGGTGTGACCCGGACCCTTGGGAGCGATCATGATTACGTCAACGTCAGCCGGGGGAACGATCTGACCGAAGTGGATATTGAAGCCGTGTGCGAAAGCAAGGGTCTTGCCTGCGGTGAGGTTCGGCGCGATGCTCTGCTTATAGAGGTCAGCCTGTCTCTCATCGTTGATGAGGATCATGATGATGTCGGCGAGCTTGGAAGCCTCGGCAGCGGTGTAAACCTTGAAGCCTGCGTCCTCAGCCTTCTTCCAGCTCTTGGAGCCCTCGTACAGACCGATGATAACATTTACGCCGCTCTCCTTGAGGTTAAGAGCATGAGCGTGACCCTGGCTGCCGTAGCCGATGATAGCGACAGTCTTGCCGTCCAGCAGGGACAGATTGCAATCTTCCTGATAATAAATCTTTGCCATTGTTTTGTATCTCCTTTTGAAGAATAATATACGACGCCTTTTGAGCGAGGTTATACATTAAAAATGTGAACACAGCCCGGTGGTCGTGCTTACACCCTGACGGCGGCTTCGCCCTTTTGCATGGCAATAGTGCCGGTGCGGACTACTTCCTTTATGCCGTAGGGTCGCAGCAGCTCCTCGTAGGTGTCGAGGTTCTGCTTGGTGTCGGACAGCTCGATCGTCATGGAGTTCGTGGAGATGTCCGAGATCTTCCCCTTTGCTATTTCGGCGATATTGATAAGCTCGGAGCGCTGCTTTGCTGTGCAGCTGACCTTTATCAGCACAAGCTCGCGAGTTACCGCCGTGTCGTTGTGGAGCGTCTTTACCTTGATAACGTCGATAAGCTTGTTGAGCTGCTTTTCGATCTGTTCAAGGGTATATGCGCTGCCGTCCGCGACTATCGTAATTCTGGAAACATTCTCATCATCTGTCACGCCAACCGCAAGGCTGTCGATATTGAAGCCTCTCCGGGCGAACAGTCCGGCTACTCTCGCGAGCACGCCGGCATGGTTTTCGACCAGAACTGAAATTGTATGCTTCATGCCTGCACCCCCGTCAGAGAATAGTCTTTTCGTGTTCCTCGACCGCCACTTCGATGAGGTAGGGTTTGTCGGAGGATATCATGCGCTGTATCGCAGCGTCCATTTTATCGGGACTGTCCACCAGCTCGTTTGCGATGCCGTAAGCGTCCGCCAGCTTTGTGAAGCAGGGGCTTCCGTCCAGCGAAACTGCGGTCAGCCGGTTGTCGTAGGCTCTTTCCTGAAGCTCACGCACCATGCCGAGGTAGTTGTTGCGCATGACAATGACCTTTACCGGCACGTCATGCTGAACTGCGGTGGCAAGCTCCATCATCTGCATCTGGAACGAACCGTCGCCGCACACTGCAATGACCTCTCGTGACGGGTCGGCGAGCTTTGCGCCAATCGCCGCCGGGAGGGAATAGCCCATAGTACCCATGCCGCCGGAGGACAGGAAACGGCCGCCGTTTATCGTGATATTCCGGGCAGTCCAGAACTGATTCTGTCCAACGTCAGCGACTACCACTGCGTTGTCCGGCAGATACTTGTCGAGGGTCCGGATAAAGAGCTTGGGATTGACGTAACCGGCAGGGGCAGGCTCGGCAGGCTTGTCCTCACGGTAGCTGTCCAGCACCTTTTTCCAGTCGGTGAGATCGGCGCCGCCCTTAACCACGTCAAGAAGCTGTTCAAGAACCAGCGTCAGATCGCCAACGATCGGGATATCAACGTCAAGGTTTTTCCCGATCTCGGCAGGGTCGATATCTACATGAATAACGGTGAGGTCGTCGCGCTGTTTCATTGCGGCGATCGCTCTGTCGCCTACTCTTGCGCCGAGCAGGATAAGGGTATCGCAGGAGTTCACCGCGTTGTTAGCCGCCTTGCAGCCGTGCATTCCAAGCATTCCGAAGAACTGCGGATCGTTGGTTGGCATAGCCCCGAGACCCATCATTGTGGAAACCACCGGGATACCGGTCTGCTTTGCGAATTTGTTCATCAGCTCTGCGGCGTTTCCGGTGAAAAGACCGCCGCCTGCGAGGATAAGCGGCTTCTTTGAATTTGCGATAGCCGCCGCTGCGCGCTTTATCTGGTTGCCGTTTCCGGTGCTGCTGGGGCGGTAGCTTCGGATATCAACGGTCTCGGGGTATTCAAAGTCTATCTCAGCCTTCTGCACATCAAACGGGATATCTATCAGCACAGGACCTCTGCGCCCGGTGCCTGCAATGTAGAACGCCCTCTTGAACACCTCCGGGGTGTCCTCGGGGCGCTTTAACAGGTAGCTGTGCTTCACAAAGGGTTCAGCGGAGCCGGTGATGTCGGCTTCCTGAAAGACATCTCTGCCTATCTGGTCGGAGTTGACCTGACCGGTTATCACCACCATTGGAATGGAGTCCATGTACGCGGTGGCGATAGCGGTTATAAGGTTCAGTGCGCCGGGGCCGCTGGTCGCTATCGCAACGGCAGGTTTTCCGGTAATTCTGGCGTAGCCGCTTGCGGCATGGCCGCCGTTGACCTCGTGGCGGACGAGGATATGGCGTATATCGGTTTTTTCTAATTCATCATAAAAAGGGCAGATAGCAGCGCCGGGATAGCCGAAAACCGTGGTTATACCCTCGGCGGCAAGGCACTCTGTCATAGCCTTTGCTACAGTCATTCGAACGGTACTCAAAGCGTGGAACATTCCTTTCATACGCCGGGTCGTTACAGCGTATTGATTTCAGTATATCAAAATATCATACACATTGATTATACCAAACAATAGCGCCGTTGTCAAGAGAAATATGCGAATTTTGTATTTTTATCGCGGGGAGTTGGGAGTTAGGAGTTAGGAGTTGGGAGTTCGTGTATACGGGGGTGCACGAAAATGCTGTGCGAACTGCTGATACAGCACTGTGTACGGTTTATCACATCTGTGCTGGAAAACCTGACAAAACAAAGGCGGAGAACGCGCTCCGCCCATTTATTATTCCGAATAGGTTTCTGCCAAAAGCGGCAGTCATCAGTCGCTGTTGTGCAAACCGCGGATCTTCCTGTATTTCTCGGTCGGCTCTGACCATATTCCGTGATTTCCCGGCGTGTATTCCTTTGTCAGTCCGGAGCTGATTATCATCTTTCTTGCGGCGGAAATGTCGCTTATCTCGCCGAGCGCGATCAGCGTTGATATGGCGTTGCCGAGCGCCGTGGCTTCCGTCGGGCCTGCGACAGCCGGGATACCTGCGGCGTCCGCGGTGAGCTGGCACAGCAGAGCGTCCTTTGTGCCGCCGCCGATCATGTTTATCACCTTGTAGTCATACCCGGTGAGCTCCGAGATCTCCGTCAGCGTCAGCGCAAATTCGCACGCAAGGCTCTGGTAGATACAGCGCATTATCTGACCGGGGGTCTGCGGCACCGGCTGCGATGTCTTGCGGCAGAATTCCTGGATTTTCAGCGGCATGTCGTCCGGCGCGGCAAAGTCCGGGGCGTTGGGGTCGATGAAGCTGATGAAAGGCTCTGCTTCCCTCGCCATGTTCTCAAGGTCGGCGAAGCTGTACCCGGCGCACTGCGTGGAGTTGTACCACCGCCGCGTCTCCTGAATGAGCCACAGTCCCATGATGTTTTTCAGCAGGGTAGTGGTGCCGCCGCTTCCGCCCTCGTTGGTAAGCCCCATCTGGAATGCTTTTTCCGTCACGAGCGGTCTGCGCAGTTCGGTGCCGAACAGCGTCCATGTTCCACAGCTCAGGAACGCGAAATGCTCCTCCTCAGTCGGCACCGCCATTACCGCGGACGCCGTGTCGTGGGACGCACATGCGAACACCGGCACAGGCTCTATGCGGAATTCGTCCGCAAGCTCCTGTTTGAGTTCGCCGTAGCGCTCCCCGGGCTGTATCAGCGGAGCGAAAATGCGCTTCGGTATCCCCAGGGTTTCGATCAGCTGGAGGTTCCACCCCCGGGACTTCTGGTCGATGAGCTGCGTGGTGGTCGCCTCGGTGAATTCGCTGCGGCATTCCCCGGTGAGGAAGTAGGCGAAAAGGTCAGGCATCATCAGCAGCTTTTCCGCGCGGAATATCGTGTTCTTTTCGTGGGTGACAAGGTAGTGCAGCTGGAACAGCGTGTTGATGTTCATCGGCTGTATACCGCTCTGCATGAAAAGCGCCTGTGCCGGGATACGCGCGCACACATCTTCCAGCATGCCGTCGGTGCGGCTGTCGCGGTAGTGCACCGGCTTTTCAAGCAGATCTCCGTCCTGTCCGATAAGCCCGAAATCCACGCCCCAGGTGTCAATGCTTATCGCGTCAAATCCGCCGTTGAACACGCCGAAGCTGATCGCTGTCTTCATCTGCTCCCAAAGCTCGTCGATATCCCACCGGAGGTGTCCGTCCTCAGTGACGGGGACGTTCGGGAAGCGGTGTATCTCCTCCAGCTCAAAGCCGCCGTCCTTACACCGGCAGAGCATGGCGCGTGCGCTGGACGCACCGAAATCGAATACTAATACGGTCTTTGACATAGTTCCCCCAATGATACTGCCGGAATTTGCTCAGTGATACTTTCTGTAACCCGGGTGCCTGATAGGGAAGCTTTTCCCGATCTCGCAGCACTCCTGGATCTTGTCCATGGGCAGGTCTTTGGCACCGCCCAGCTGACGCGCCACAAGGCTTACCTTTGCGAAGTGCTCCAGCGTCTCCATGCGGTAGTATGCCTGGGTGATATCCACGCCGACAGTCAGCGCGCCGTGGTTCTCCATGAGGATAGTGTCGTGGTTCTCAAGGTAGGGAACTATGCTGTCCGCAACGCCCACCGAGCCGGGTGTGTCATAGGGAGCTATCGGCACGCTGCCCAGGAAGATTATCGCCTCGGGCATGGTGTAGTCGTCAAGAGGGATATGGGCTATCGCAAATCCGGTAGCTGTGGGAGGGTGAGCGTGCACCACGGCGTTGACCTCCGGGCGCGCCTCGTAGCAGCGCAGATGTACCTTGAACTCGCTTGTGGGATTGTAGCCGGGGAGCTGAGCCGGCTCTACCACTTCGTTGTTGGCGTTCATTTTGATGAGCATTCCGGGCTTCAGCATCGCCTTGCTGGTGCCGGTGGGGGTGGTGATGAAATTTCCATCGGGAAGCCTTGCGGAGATGTTTCCGTCGTTTGCGGCAACAAATCCAAGCTGCCACAGCTTGTGTCCCACTTCGCATATCGCTTCTCTGATTTCCTGTTCGGTCATGGTGATATCCTTCCTGTGTCCGGGCGTGGCGCCCTGTTATACGGCTTATTCAGCCTGTAATTTCATTTTACCATTTCTCAGCCGAAAAGTAAAGTGCATTATCCGCCTTTTCTTTTGTGCAAAATAACCAAAAAAGCGCCGTTGTATTTTTTACCGGGAGTGGCTTTTAACGGCTTGTAATATTCAGATTTTTGTAGTATAATGTTTATATGGTTAGTTGTACCCGGCGGCTATCTCCTTTTTCTGCCGGTTATGACTTCCGCTCCCGGCTGGGGGAGTGGATAGAAAGAAATTACGGGGGTGTGCTAGGTGAGTGGCAACAGTGTGAAATGGATACCTCTCGGCGGCATGGAGCTGTCGGCGGTCAATCTTGCGCCTGCGGAAAAGCTGCGTAAATTCGGCTTTTCGCTGATGTGCTGCGAATTCGGCTCCGAAAAGCTGACCAAGGCAGGCATCTGCATATATGATGTTCTCGCTGAAAAGGAAACACCGAATATCCTGCTCGTTTCGTCCAGGCATGTGCTGTACGGCTGGTACAGGATACTCATGACCGGGATAGGCGCGGATTTCAAGGTGGTCTCCGGCGCTGCGAATGAGATAGTTTTCTTCTCCGAGGGCGGCTCTAATCTTTTCCTCATGCCGTCTGACGCGCTCGAAAGCCCCAACGGGCTGAAAGCAAAGGTGCCTGCTGATTTCAAGTGGGATCTTATAATTATCGACGACGAACAGAATACTGATGTTCCGGATTACAAGCGCCTGCAGGACAATATCCCATGGAAAACGGAGCGCCTGCTGGTGATGACCCAGTTCCCGGCGAAAACGCCCGAGGACAAGACCGCGCTGACTTCCCTTGTCAGGGGGCTGCTTTCTGACGAGGAGCAGCACGAGGCGGCAGGAGATCTCGCGTTCGGTGTGGATCAGCTTCCTCTCAGCAGCGATTCTCCGGTGCTGGAAGCAGGAGATAAGCGTATCTACACAGGCGAGCTGAAGCGCAGCGTGGAGTTCGTGGATTACTCGTTGGACAGCGGCTTCCTTTCCGGAGCGCGCCGCAGAATGGACCTTAGATCCGGTCTGCCGAGCTATAAGTTCGGTGGAGCGGTCTTTGAGGAATACGACGTTGAGGAGTTTAAAGAGACCCTCAAAAAGCCGGCTTACACCCCGTCCGACGTGGCGGAGCTGCGCGGCACGGACAAGAAGCTGGACGAGTTCCTGAAGCTCACCGACCGGGTGATGTCCGGGGAGGGCGACCGTGCGATAGTTTACTGCTGCGACAAGAACACCGTGGAGTACCTCAGAAAGGTGCTTACCGCGGTATATTCCGCAAATCTTATCAAGACCGCAAGGGGAGAGCTGTTCAGCAACCGGGATATCCTCAGAAAGCTCCGGGTCGATGACAGCACGACCTATCCGAAGATAGTCATTTCCATGGACGATATCGGGGCAGTCGGCGAGGGTCTTGACCGCATTAATTATGTGATAAATTACGAGCTGCCGGGTTCGCCGGTGCTGCTGGAGCGCCGCATGACGCGCCACGGGGTGAACCGCGAGAGCCAGCGGCATTTTGTGATATTCAGGGACGGCAACGGGCTGTTCGACATGAGAATGATGAGCAAGGTGCTGTACGCCGCGCTTCCCGACGCATTCTGCGGAGAGATACCGGCGAGGAGCGTTCTGCTTGACGCCGCAGAGAAAGCGGACTTCATCGCGGAGCTTATCGCCGACCTCAAATATACCCAGAGCTATTCCAGCGACGTTGACAACTGCTACGACCTTATAAAGAAGTTCAAGGGCGAGTACGAGCTTGTGGGCGCCGGGAAGATAGGCAATGCAAAGCAGCTGGCGGAATTCTCCGGAAAGCTGCTGGATAAGGTGTGCAGGTTCTATGGCGTGAACAAGGACTCCTCAAAGGAGGATATCGCGGCGGCTGTTGACAAGCTCACCGGGCTTTGCTATGTGAGCGACGGCGTGCTGAATGCCGTTTCCGGGGAGATACTGGAAAAGACCGCGGCAAGCCTTGACGCAGCCCCGGCTTCCCAGCCCTTCGGCGAGGAGGCTGTGGCAGGACTTTCTGAGGCGCACAAGAGGATAGACGAGCTTCACAGCGGCGCGAACTATCATCTGATGTTAAAGAATGATATACAGTCCCTCAACGACTGCATTCAGTACCCGGTGCTGTACGGCGTATGGCGCTACCGTGTGCGTGAGCAGGACAGCGTTCGTTCGTTCAGGGATTTCATCAGGATATACAACGACGGCATTTGACCGCCATGGCGACAGGTAATTATCTTTTTCTCTGCCGTACCGCACGGGGCAGGGGGCGTAATAAAGTGCGGAGAAACGGGGCGTAATTATGAGCGAAAACAACGAGCAGGTCGAAAAGCTCCTTGGCGACTTCTTTGAGCGCCACACAGCCGGCGACAAGGAGGGCATGAACGAGGTTCTGCAAAAGCTACAGATGATGCTCTATTCCGGCGAGGTTGACAGTACGCCGTTCAAGGATTACTTCAACAGCATGTACACCGGAAGAAGCGCAATAAATGTCGCTGGAATGGTGAACGACTACCCCAGGGAGTCCATCATTAGAGAGCTGCTGCAGAACGTTTTCGGCTGCGATTATGAAGAAAGCGACATCAAGGTGATGATCGAGTTTCTCGACGAGGGTCAGGTAAAGCTGACCTACAACGAGACCGGTTTTTCACTGGAGCAGGTGTTTTACTATCTTTCCGTCGGCAGAAACGACGGGAACAAGGAGCGCGAGGGCAGGTTCGGTCTGGGCGCAAAGAGCGTATTCGCGAACGTTGACTGGTTCAAGATGCGCTCCAACAACTACTCTCTGCGCGTGGTGAACGACGGAGGCACGCTCAAGGTGCGCGAGCTGGAGCTTACCGCGCCGCAGTTCAAGCACACCGAGATCGTGTTCGCGCTGGACGAGGAAGATCAGAAGAAGCTGCACCACAATCTCGTCACCATGACGTCCGAAAAGGGCGACTATATGAACATGGTGGATCTGTGCTTCGCATTCATCAGAAAGAAGCATTTGAAGGCGTCCGACGAGCAGGAAACTCCCTCCAGGACGTTCAATATCGCCGTTATCTCCTTCGGCAAGCCCGAAGTGGTATATAAGATCCAGGAGCACCGCCGGGACGAGAACGACCTGCCGAAGATCCGCTTCAGCGAGAACGGCAAGTCCGTTGCAGACTTTATCCACATGGAGGAGAACGGATTCGTTTACCTCATTCCGTTCGCTATTTCCGGGGCAAAGCGCGAAGCCGCAAAGGTGCTGATGAGCAAGTACAACTACTTCTCCACCTTTGAGCTTACAGGTCTTGTAAAGGCGAGCAGGCAGGCGTTCCTGCAGGAGCAGCTGTCGGCGTTCTTCGTCAGCGTGCCCAACAGATACATCACAAATAACCGCGCCGGCATACGCCACGACTGCATCGAGGAGGTCTCCACCGAGATCGAGGAGGATATCCTGGACATCGTGGACGAGTACCGCAAGCTGTTCGTTCTGCAGCTCACCAGCCGGCCTGACGCTCCCGAGCGCTATATGCTGCGCCCGTCACAGTATGTATTTGAGTTCTTCTATAATTACATTACATCAAGCTCTCTGGTAAAGGGGCTGCGCGAGAAGTTCTGTGAGAGCATTTCGGTGAAGTTCCCCGACCGCGAGGAGCCTGTGTCATTTACAGATCTGCGTGAGCGCGGCTATTTCACCGAGAGAGCCGATACCGACATCGAGTCCCACGACAGCGGCGAGGCAGGGCAGGCGCTTCTGTCAGAGCTGGAGCAGATGCAGGAGTGGTACGGCGAGGACGGCGACCGCGTATTCGTGGCGAAGTACGACTGGTACCGCCAGGAGACCAACGAAAAGGGCGTGGAGTATGCCTACTCGTTCCGCCAGGACGGTAAGGATTACCTGATGTGCTCCGACAGGAACCCCAAGGTCAAGGATTACGGTCTGTCTGAGGGCTTCATGAACATCATCAGCCTGAAGCTCAAAAACTGTATCGTAAACGGCGCAGTTGCAAATGAGGACGCGCTTGATGAAGCGTTCCGGGTGATCGATGAAATGTTTGGCGAAAGCTACCGCATCGACATGAAGTACTTCCAGTTCGTCATCACGTCGGGGGGAAGCGAGATACATTTCGAGATCTCCAAGATACAGATAGGCAACCTCAAAAAAGCGATGGACGTTATCCAGAACCACGAGATGCGGTTCGAGAGCCACCAGATCTACAACCAGGTCATCACCCTGCTTGTGAACTCGTTCACCAATGGTAAGGACACGATGACGTTCCTGCGCGAGATCAAGAGCCAGGGCGGTGAGGTCACGCTGGCGCTGGATATCAACAAGCGCTACCGCTTCTCCGCATACGGAAAGCAGTTCATGATACCGCCGAACATCAGCAACACCGATCTGCTGGAGATCGTCGGCGACGTATACATGCTCATCGAGAGCGGAATGTTCAACGGGCGTGTGTTCGATTTCCCGTATAACCCCGGCAGGTACGACTACGACGCGGAGGAGATACTCACCGTTCTGCCCTCGCTTGGCAGTGCGGATAAGGTGGCTGAAAAGATCGCGAAGATCTACACCTGCGATCTTGCGCTCAGCAGGATAGCCCTGTTGGACGAAAACGACAAGATACTCCGCATTATCGACCCGGCTGACGGTATTCCCGGCGACCTGGAAGCCAAGACCGCAAAGTATGTGGTTCTGCGCGACGGGCTGAACAAGCCGCAGTTCGCGAAGTTCATCGAGTTCATTCTCACCGGAAAGACCGGAGTGGCGATCGCAGCGCTGTACTCCAGTGCAGAGGAGCCGAACCAGGTCCTGGTGGATCAGATCCCGTATTACTACAAGCCGATCCCCACGATACAGCACCGGGAGTTCGAGTTCCTGCGCGGCGAGGTAAGGCGCATTGCAGGAATAAAGGATCCGAGGCTTTACAAGAACTATTTTGCACGGGATATCAACGCGAAGCTGTACGGCTACGGCGCTTCCTGCCCGTGCTGCGGATATGAGTCCGGCATGATCAACAGCTTTATCCTGAAAGACTTCTCGATCGGTCTGCTGAACGAGGAGGGCAAGGAGCAGAAGTTCAGGTTCTCTCTGTACCTCTGCGCGAACGACTCCTACGCGGCAGGCGGCTGGATGATCGACGATGTATCCATAGGCGGAATGTCGCCGTTCCTGTGGCTGGAGGAGGTTTCCCAGATAGACTACATTCCTCCGGAGTTCCTGTACTGCCGTATAAAGTACCGTCCGCAGGTGACTTACGATATCTGCGAGGCAGGCAGCAGCGAGGAGACCGGCTCCGGCACTGTTTACGACGGCGCTCAGGAGGTTCTGGATTTCGTGCTTTCACCGATGATGGCGGCGAAGTGGTTCGAGGAAAATCAGAAGTAAATAACAAGAGGGGTTGTTCTGGCAGCCCCTCAATATTTTTTGTATTTGTATGATCCCAAGAGATTGGAATTTAGATAAATTCGGAACTTCATTTAATTCGGTATGCGGAATTCGGAATTGAATGTGTCCCCTTCGGGGACGAATCAGGATTGTATGCAGGATAAAAGAAACTGCATAATAGCAAAGCTGAAATCTATTACTGGGCAGCATTTGACTTCGCATACAATCATATCTACCGCGAAGCGGTAACAATAATTCCGAATTCCGCATTCCGAATTCCGAATTATTCTTAGTTCCGTTGTTCATTGATCAAAATAGGTTTTCGACATACTGTGGGGCTGCAATTCGTTTGCAGCCCCTTTTCTTATTCATCGAGAAATATCATAACTATCTTTCCGGTGGAGTCGGTGGTGTATTCTATCCTCGGGCGTCTCAGGCAGAAGCCGGAGGAGTCCCTCTCGGCTGTCCACAGCTTGTCGTTCAGCGTCAGCATCTCTGTGGCGTAATAGCTGTTGGGATTGAGCGTGTAATATCCTGCGTACCGCTCCGAAAAATCCCCCGGTGTGATGACCGTCATGTCCTCGCCGTCCACCGTGTTCCTGACGTCGGCGGTGGGGTCTATCTCGATCCATTCGTCGTCGATGTACACCGCGACCCACATGTGGCTTGCGCCGTCGTTTTCAATGCTGATCGCCGGTATCTTCTGCGCACGGCACATGGTGATAAGCACATTCGCAAAATCCCAGCAAACGCCCACATGGGTGCTGTACAGGCTGTAGGTCCCGCTCCAGTCGGAGTAGTAGTTCTCCCGGCGGTTGTCCAGCACGTCCGCCATGTAGGTGTCGTAGGCGAGATTATCCGTCATCCAGTCGTACATCGCGAGCAGCTTTCTGCCGTCCGACCAGTCCGGCTGGGTTATCTCGGAGGAAAGGTCTATCCAAAGGTCTGTGTCGCAGCGGAAGCTCTCGTCATACGGGTACCGCGGATAGGTCAGCCGCATTGTGTCGTAACTGTTTCCCGGCTTTACCTCGAACAGCCCGATAAGATCGTACAGCCTTTTGCGGCGGTCGTAGTGATCCTTTATCGCCGCTTTGTCCGTTCCGGTGGAGCAGAACATGGTCTTTCCGCCGCCGGTGTAGAAAGCGAGAGTCGCCTGCGAACCGTCGGAAAGCTCCGCACGGATATAGTATAGCCCGTCGTCAAGCCCGGAGGTGTCAAGATCCACCGCCTTTTCCTTTATCACGATATCCCGGACGGAATTGTCGTTGATGAGCTGTGCGCTCCTGACATTGATACCGCTGCCGGAGTTGTCGTAGAACCGGTAGGTGAGCTTTCTGCTGGAGATATCTCCCCGAAGTCCGTAGTACATCTCGGCTTCCCGGTAGGTGCCGTCCTTTCCGAAGCCGCACGCCGCGCTGTACCGGAAGTCGAACAGCCACGGGTCTTTGCCGTCAATGCGGAGATTGTCGGTGGTGCAGGGGTATTCCTCCAGCGTGAAGCGCTCTATTCCGCAGTCCAGCACCGGGGGCGGAGCGACCTCCGCCGCATGGGTCTGGAAAGTAGCTGCTGTGGAGGAAGCGACCCCGGCAGTACTTGTCTCCGGCGTAGCCTGACAGCCGGAAAGCAGTATCGCAGCGGTCATCAGTGGGATCAGCGCAAACCTTTTCATATGTACCCTCCCGATCATTCCTCTTGTTTAAACGAAGGTATCTGCTGGGTTATGCAGTGGATATTGCCGCCGCCGATGAGTATATCCCTGGCGTAGACCGGGATCACCTCTCTGTCCGGGAAAAGCTCCTGCAAAGTCCGGCGCGCAGGCTCGTCCGCAGGGTCGCCGAAAGCCGGCATCACCACCGCGCCGTTTGAGATGTAGAAGTTCACATAGCTTGCCGCAAGGCGCTCTCCCGGTGTTCTTGTGGGCTGAAAATCCATGGTGTCAAGCCCGTCGCATTCCTCGGCGGTGATAGTCACGGGCTTTGGCAGGCGCAGCTTGTGCACCTTTATCCTGCGTCCCCGGGCGTCGGTGGAGCTTTCCAGTATCTCCAGGCAGGAGCGCGACAGCTCATACTGCGGATCGGAGGTATCGTCAGTCCACGCAAGCACTACCTCGCCGGGCTTCACAAACGCGCAGATATTGTCAACATGCTCGTTGGTCTCGTCGTTGAAAATTCCGCGCTCCAGCCAGACGACTTTTTTCGCGCCGAGGTATTCGCACAGCTTTTCCTCGATCTGCTGTTGGGTAAGCCCGGGGTTCCTGCCGGCGCTCAGCAGGCACGCCTTTGTGGTGAGTATCGTGCCCTCGCCGTCGGAGTGTATCGAGCCGCCCTCCAGCACGAAGCCGGAAGCGTCGTACATGTCCTTGTCGTACAGGTCGCAGAGCTTTCTCGCCATTCTGTCGTCGAGATCCCACGGAAAGTACAGCCCGTCCACAAGTCCGCCCCAGGCGTTGAAGCTCCAGTTCACGCCGCGTATCTCCGAGCCGTTTGTGACGAAGGTCGGCGCGTAGTCCCTCGCCCAGCTGTCGTTGCTGCTCATCTCCACCACGCGGATATGAGGGGGGAGCATTCGGCGCGCGTTCTCGTACTGCCTTGCGCTGGCGCAGACGGTGACTTTCTCGCTCTTGGAGATAGCGGTGCAGACTTCTGCGAACGCCTTTCTGGCGGCATATGCGCCGTACTGCCAGGAGTCCGACCGTTCCGGGAATATCAGGATACACCCGTAGTGCGGCGAGAATTCCGCAGGCATGTAAAAGCCGTCCTGCCGCGGCGTTGTATCAAGCACTCTCATATGTTACCTCTCGGTGATCTTTCCGTACATTTCCGGTCGCCTGTCCCGGAACACTCCCCAGCTCAGCCGCATGTCGCGCAGCTCGTCCAGGTCAAAGCTGTGGACGAGCACCATATCCGAGGTACGGTCGGCGCATTCGGCGAGAGCGCCGGTGTTGTCGGCGATGAAGCTGCTGCCGTAAAAGGTAAGCGCTGAGGACTGGTTCTGGTTGTCGCTGTCGGGGGAGACTGTTTCTGTGCCTGTGCGGTTAGCCGCGATCACCGGGACGAGGTTCGCCGCCGCGTGCCCCTGCATGCAGCGCTGCCAGTGGGGCATGCTGTCGCATTCAAGCACCGGCTCGGAGCCTATCGCAGTGGGGTAGAGCAGAAACTCCGCGCCCTCCAGCGCCATGCAGCGTGCCGCCTCGGGGAACCACTGATCCCAGCAGATACCAACGCCGATTTTGCCGAAACGGGTGTCCCATACCTTAAAGCCCGTGCCGCCGGGGGTGAAGTAGAATTTCTCCTGGTAAAAGTGATCGTCCGGGATATGTGTCTTGCGGTAAACGCCCAATACCGAGCCGTCCGCGTCGATCATGGCAATGCTGTTGTAAAGCACGTTCCCGTCCCGTTCGTAGAAGCTCACCGGAATGACCGCGCCAAGCTCCGCCGCAACGCCCCGGAAGTGCCGCACCGCAGGGTTTTCACCCACCGGCAGCGCCAGACGGTAGCTGTCGTAGCGGCGCTCCTGGCAGAAGTACCAGTTCTCGAAAAGCTCCGGCAGAAGTATCACGTTGGCACCCTGCGCGGCGGCTTTTCTGACAAGGCTGTCGGCTTTCTCAATGGACTTTTCCGGCGAATCCGGCACGGACATCTGTATTGCGGCAACTGTTACTTTTCTCATATAATAACTCCTTTTTCCTGACCGAAAAGAGCGCGGCTGATGATATGAAATACCTGACTGTACAAAAAAAGCAGCACCGCAAAGATACGGCGCTGCCCTAATAATTTATCGGTCAGTTCAGACCAGAACGCCCTGTGTTCATTATACCACAGTAACTATTGCCTGTCAAGTCAGCCATAATACACAACGTTTTCTCTCTCGGGAGTGTACAGCCTGTCGGCGATATAGCCTGCGAGGTCGCTTCCTCTCTTGGTGAACTCCAGGTAGTAGTCGCTGCTGAGATCGCCGGTGTTGTCGAAATCCGCTTGGCAGGCAACCACAGAACCTCTGGTTATATCCTCCTGAAGACCGTTGTATTCACTGAAGGACGCATTTGCGTAGTCTCCGTTTGTGAGCACTCCGGTGTAGGTTATCTCATCGCCGTGAATGTGCCGCTCAAAGCTGCCGAGAAGCGTCATTCCGGTCTTGCCGATCTTGTAGTAGTCGTCGATGACGCTCAGACTGGTGGCGCCGTTCGTGCCGGAAATGAACGAATGCGTGCTGGTGCTGCGCAGGATATACTCGGAGCCTTTCTTCAGCACAGTGAGATCAAGACCGCAGCTGCTTTCGGCAAGCTCTGTCACCTTACCCCCGGCGAGACGGTAGAACACCGCCCGGTCATTCTGGTATGAGGGATAGATCATCGCAACGAACCAGCTGCCGTCGCTCATCTCATAGGTGAAAACAGACACCTTCGGCGTTGCCATGCCGTCCTTGCTTATAGACTGCCACTTTTTCTCCCATGCCGCGGCAAGCTTTTCGCTGTAGTCGGTCACGGGATCCTTGAGTTCGGCGGTTCTGAGGATATAGCGCATGGGAGCATTACCTATCTGCGCTATCTCTCCGTGAACGAACGACACCTCAATGCTGCCGCCGTTCTCCATTTCCAGCACTGTTGTTTCGGGAACGTATCCGGCGGGTACTTCAGCCGCGGTGGAGTAGTCCACGTTTATCATGGAAAGCGCAGTTTTAACGGATATGGTTTCGGAGCTGATCACAACATTACCGGTGTCCGTTGTGATCACTTTTCCGGAAACCGGGGTCGGAACGAGCTTGGTGACATTTGCAGAGCTGCCGCCCTTGATAGAGCTGCTGCCCAGGCAGGCGACATTTGCGCCCAGATCAACGGAGATATAATTTGAGTTTGATTTGAACGAGCCGTCTGCGGAGGTGTACAGCATAGCGTCCTTTCTGACGTCCAGCTTGGCTTTGCTGCCAATAGATATGGTGCCGTCGTTTATCACCGAGCCTGAGATATCCAGCTTGCCGCCGGATACTGACAGAATGCCGCCCTGCTGGATATAAAGCGTGCCCTGCACCTTGCAGCCGGCTTTGAGCACCAGCTTCTTTCCGGCAGGTACGATGAACGCTTCCCGTGGCTTTATCACGAGGGTGTTCTTGACTGAACGGCTGGTGAGCAGCTCTGCGGTGCTCACTGCGGTGGAGCTGGCGTATTCGGCGGTCTTTCCGAGCCTTTTCATGGGGATATCGGCAGCGGAAGCCGAAAAGGAGATCATAACTGCTGCAGCAAACGCGGCAACTGCTGAAATGCTTTTCTTCATAATCATTACCTCACTTTCAGGGCATTGTCCTGCCCTCTGTAAATAAAACAATGCTTCCTTGAAACAGGTTGCATTAATGTACAAAATTTGTGATATCTCACTATTGTAAAGTCTATATCCCGGATTTGGTTGTGTAATTTACCCAGAACCTTATAACACAGCAGCGCCGGGCGCACAGCGCATGCACGCCCGGAACTGCCATAGAATTACCCGGCAGAAAGATCCGTGTTCACCACGATGTCGCGTATATCCCCCAGCAGATAAGCCGGGGCGCAGATCTTGTCGATGCCCATTTTGAGGAACTCCTCCGTGAGGGAGCAGTCCGCAGCCAGCGAGCCGCAGATGCCTATCCTCGCACCGTTCTTCACGGCGTTTCGCGCGCAGAAATTGATGAGCCGCATGACCGCAGCGCGCTGACCCTCGGCAAATTCCTCCGAAAAGACGCTGCCCTCGCTGCGCGCCAGCACCAGCCTTGAAAGCCGGTCGCTGTCTATCATCAGTGTATCGGATATCGGCGCCAGGATATCGCAGATTATCGCCGCGGCAGGGGTCTCTATCATGAAGCCGATACGGGAGTCCTCCGAGCAGTCGAACCCCTCGGAGATCAGCTGGTTTTTCACCTCGTCGCAGGCGGCGAGTATCTTCCGAGCCTCGGTAATGCTGGTGATCATCGGGAACAGGATACTTGCGCTGCCGTGGGAGCTTGCCCTCAGCGCCGCCCTTATCTGTGTGTGGTATTTTTCGTAGCGGTCGGGGTCGCAGGGGCTTATCGCCGCCAGCCTTATCACCGCCTTGCGGTATTCGGCGATCTCGGCTATACCGCGGTACATTTCGAACTGCTCCTCCTCGCCGTCAAGCTCGCGGCAGTCAAGCACCGCAACTCCGTCGGCGAAGTCCGGCGACTGTGTGGTGTCGCTCGCAAACAGCAGGATACGCTTTCCGTCGAGGGTGCGCGTTTCTGCTTCGCTTCCTGCGGCGGAGCGTGTGCGGCGTTTCGCGTCCAGGCGGCGCTTCACGTTCTTGTCGGGGCTTAGTATCACCTGCCCGGCAAAGCCGTCCACGATCACCTCCTCGCCGTCCTTTGCCTTTGCGAGAAGATCCTCTCCTGCTCCGATCACGGCAGGGATATCCATGCTGTGGGCGAGTATTGCGGTGTGGGATATGGGTGAGCCGAACGCGGTCACGAACCCGGCGATGTTCCGCTGTTCAAGCGCCGCCGCTTCGCTGGGGGTGAGGTCGTCGGCGCAGACTATCGCGTTCTCCGGCACATCGCTCATATCCCTGGGAGTTCCGGACAGAATGGAGATGAGCCGCTGGGACACGTCCCGGATATCCGCAGAGCGCGCTCTCATGTACTCGTTGTCCATGGACTCCAGCATTTTCGCGAATACCTCGGAGGTCTGCTCCACCGCGTATTCCGCGTTGACGCTGCCGCTTTCGATCATGCCGGTGATAGAGCCGCAGAATTCCTCGTCCTCCAGCATCATCATATGGATATTGAATATCTGCGCGTTAGGCTCGCCGATCTGGTCGATGTACATCTCGTACAGTTCCTGGAGCTGCTCCAGGGCGTCTGCCCGTGCGGTCTCGAACCGGTGTATCTCACCGGCGGAGTCCTCCACCCTTCGCCTTTCAGCACGCAGGGGGGGCTTTTTCAGTACGCACACACAGCCGGACGCGATCGCGCCGTAAACGCCTTTACCGTTGAATACTGTCATAAAACTCCTCCCCTTTGCTGTTTGATCGTGGAATGCCGACCGGATATGCTTCGCTCTGGTCAGCATGTCCCTGGAATACAGATATTTCCAATAAGAAAGTGCCATATATCCGGATTTCCTTCATGATACTATAATAACATATTTGTGGGAATTATTCAAGGGGTTTTTATAATATTCGCCAAAATTCAGCAAAAACAGAAATAGAAATTGTTGAATATTCACAAATGATTAAAGCAGATTTCTTCCGGAGGTCACAGGGTACGGGGGGATTCATAAATTTGCAAAATATCTTGAAAAACGTTGAAAATTATGCTACAATAAAACAGTAGAATTTTTCTGAAAGGACGTTAATGTTATGAATATTCTGGTAGTAGGCGGCGGCGGACGCGAGCACGCGATAATCACGGCACTTTCAAAGTCCCCCCGTGTGGACAAGATCTTTGCAGCCCCGGGCAACGGCGGTATCTCAGCGCTGGCGGAGTGCTTCCCGGTAAAGGCGACCGACCTTGACGGCATTCTGGAGCTGGCGAAAAAACTGAACCCCGACTATGTGTTCGTCGCACCGGACGACCCTCTGGTAATGGGCATGGTGGATAAGCTCAACGAGGCAGGCTTCAGGACCTTTGGCCCGAAAGCGAATGCGGCGATACTTGAGGGCAGCAAGGTGTTCTCCAAGGCGCTGATGAAGAAGTACGGCATACCCACCGCCGGGTACGAGACATTTACCGACGCTGAAAAGGCGATAGAGTACATCAGACAGCAGAACAGCTACCCTGCGGTCATCAAGTGCGACGGTCTGGCGCTGGGCAAGGGCGTTATCATCGCAAAGGATTTTGAGGAAGCAAAAGCGGCGGTGAATTCCATGCTGCTTGACGGGAAGTTCGGAAAATCCGGCAGCGAGATCGTTATCGAGGAGTTCATGACCGGCCCGGAGGTGACTGTGCTTGCGTTCACTGACGGAAAGACCGTGAAGCCTATGATCTCCTCAATGGATCACAAGCGCGCCAACGACAATGACGAGGGGCTGAACACCGGCGGAATGGGCACTATAGCCCCCAACCCGTGCTATACCGACGCATTCAAGGCGGAGTGCATGGAGAAGATATTCAAGCCCACTATAGCCGCAATGCAGGCTGAGGGACGTCCGTTCAAGGGGTGTCTGTACTTCGGGCTTATGCTCACCCCGAACGGCGCAAAGGTGGTGGAGTACAACTGCCGCTTCGGCGACCCGGAAACTCAGGTGGTGCTTCCGCTTCTTGAAACCGACCTTGTGGACATCATGGAAGCAGTCTGGGAGGAGAAGCTGGACGCGCTGGACATAAAGTGGAGCGACAGGTCCTGCGCCTGCGTTGTCATCGCGAGCGGCGGCTATCCCGAGAAGTACGTTACCGGCAAGGAGATATCCGGTCTGGACGAAAAGGGGCAGTCCCCCCTGGCTTATGTCTACCACGCCGGGACGAAGCTGGAGAACGGGAAGTACTACACCGCCGGGGGCAGAGTTCTGGGCGTTACTGCGACGGGTGACGACCTGCGTTCCGCGCTCGACAAGGCGTACAAGGCAGTGGACAGCATAACCTTTGAAAACGCGCACTTCCGCAGGGACATCGGCAGGCGCGCTCTCGGGGCTTTGTAAAGGGGCAGGCTATGAAAAAAACTATCAGGGTCATTTCCTGGCTGAGCGGCATAATGGCGGTGATCACGCTGGTGCTGAATATTAAAGTGATCTTCGGCGGTCAGAGCTATTTCTTCCGGTACGCTATGTTCTCCATGATGAACAACGGCGGTATCATGGGGTATCTTGGCAATCTGCTGAGTATGCTGATCGTTGTGCTGGGCTTCGGGGCGATGTTCGTGTTCGGACTTCACGCGCTTAACGGCGGCGGAATGAAAGCTGTACGCCCGGCGCTCATCGCAGGCGGGCTGATGTCGGTGCTGTCGGTGATATCGCTGTTCTGCAGCATTGCAGGCGGAAAGTTCAACTTTTTCGGGGATATCATCATTCTTGCCATGCCGGTGGTCTATACGCTTTTCATGTTCAGCTCCAGCGATAAGCTGTGAGTTTTAGAGGAGCTTTCCTCTGTGTAATAACGGCATTATATTGTGGGAGGGGCTTGTCTCTCCCACTATTTTTATAAGCGAGGGCGGTGGGCGAGTTTAATGTGAAATGCAAAAAAAGCCCTTGACAAGCACCATGTTTTAGTGCTAAAATAATGATAGCAAAATTCCATATTATGAAAAGGAGTGGTAGAATGAACATTATCAGGAAATTCACGGCAGTGGCTGTGTCAGTGGTGCTTGCGGCGGCGTTCGCGGCTCCTGTTTCGGCTTCGGAGCAGGGAGAGATCACCGTTGCCGTGGAGCAGGAGTATTCCGCTTCAAAGGTAAGCGTATCCAAGCTCACTATCGGCAAGATCGCCGACCAGACCTACACCGGAAAGGCGCTGAAGCCCACGCTGGTTGTGAAGTACAACGGAAAGACGCTGAAAAAAGGCACGGACTACACCCTGACCTATAAGAACAACAAGAACGTCGGCACTGCGACGATCACCCTCAAGGGCAAGGGGAAGTACACCGGCACGAAGAAGCTGACCTTTAAGATCGTCCCCGGCACGCCCTCGCTCAATGTGAAGTCCGACAGCGGAAAGATAACCCTCAGCTGGGCAAAGGCAAAGGGCGCCGGTGGATATATCATTGGCTGTTCCACGAACGGCGGCGCATTCAAGACCTTAGTCACCACCAGCAAAACAAGCTGGTCTACCACCAAGCTGGACACGGCGAAGAACAGCTACAGCTTCCGGGTGCGCTCCTATAAAAAGGTGAGCGGAAAGAAGATATACGGCGCATGGTCTGACATCGTGAAGCTGGACAAGTCCGGCACACCCCAGGTGACCGATCCGGTGAAGCCCTCGGACAACACCGACGAGTTCGTCCCGACAAATTACAAGCCCAGCGGAAACGCAGGCACTGTAAAGTACCTGGGCTTCTACGACATTTCGGTGGATTATAAGGGCAAGGAGCAGTGCAGTGTGTTCCAGTCGGAGCTGTACGGCGGTAAGATAGAGTATATCTTCACAGCGTCCGGCGCGGCGTATTACGAGAAGCTCGGCGTTCTTATCGCTTCGGACGACTCTCCCGACATTGTGACAAGGGACGCAATGCTGTATCCCGGCAATGTCAGCAAGAACATGTTCCAGCCGCTGGACGAGGTTATCGACCTGAAATCGCCGCTGTGGAAGGACATGAAGACCTTAGCCGACAGCTATGAATGGAACGGAAAGCACTATTACGTTCCCCACACGATAACCACCTCAATGGCGCTGAACTACAACAAAAAGACGATCGAGGAGAACGGTCTGCCCGACCCGTATGAGCTGTACAGAAACGGCGACTGGACATGGGATACCTGGCGCAGCATGATGGAGAAATTCTGCGCAAAGAGCGACGACAACATCGGTTTCTACACCACGTCCTACGGCATAAACTCGCTGATACTCACCACCGGTACGCCGATAGTCGGAATATCCGGCGGAAAGGCGGTAAACAATGCTATGAGCCCCAATGTGAACAGGGCTATGCAGTTCTTTGACGACCTGCGCTTTTCCGGTCTGTCCTATGACTTCCAGTACGGCGACTGGGTATCTCCGCAGGTATTCGCAAAGACGAGCGACAAGATACTGTTCCTTGTCATGGAGCCGGAGTGGACTTACATCGCCGCAACCGAGGAAGTGCAGAACCAGGTGGGCGTTGAAAACGACATCTTTGACACGCTGTCAGATTTTGCATTTGTTCCCATGCCGAGGGACAGCCAGGCGGACAACTATTACCAGGGCTATGAGACCTTCGGTTTTCTGATACCCATGGGTGCGCGGAACGTCAGCGGCGCTGCGGATTTCATAAACCTTTTCAGGGATTATGAGACGGACAAGACGGTGCAGGAGAATGTGAAAAAGAGCTGTGTTTCCCCTGATACGGTGGTATATTCCAGCGGCAGGTACGAGGGCATGAGAAAGTGGCAGATGACCTGGGACGAGCAGCAGTACGACCTGTGGAGAGAAATGCGCGACCCGGCGAACTTCACCTTTGTGGCCGAGAATGTCAATGGATTTAATTCGTATCTTTCGGATCTCGCGTACAACTCGCTGAATGCGACCGCTATGTACGGAGAGTCCTGGGCGGACATTTCAAAGGGGCTTTCAGACGCTGTTGATGAAGTGTCTGCGGCTTACTGGTGGTAAACCATAATAAGATATCCCGTCGGGGCGGAATTGTCCTGACGGGATTTTTTTATAGTGTTATGTCCTGGCGGATATTGCTGAGGGTCTTTTCTCCGATACCTTTGACGTTCAGCAGATCGTCTGGGCTTTTGAAATCCCCGTGCTGCTCGCGGTACTGTATTATCGCGTTCGCCTTGCTTTCGCCGA
Organism: Oscillospiraceae bacterium; assembly: GCA_022766785.1. GTDB lineage: Bacteria > Bacillota > Clostridia > Oscillospirales > Ruminococcaceae > CAG-115. The sequence continues at coordinate 216 of JALEOL010000112.1, read as the reverse complement.
TACCGTCAAGGGCGGTGAGCTGCTCGGCGGTGGCGGTGTTGATGTTCACTTTGCCGCTTTGTACGGGTTCGGCAGCGGTGCGTTCGGCGGTAGTAACCTCGTTTTGTGAAACGGCAGCCGAGCCGACGGTGACATACGGGCGAATTCCCTCCAGTATCTTCTCGCCGATACCCGGGACGTTCAGCAGGTCGTCAATGCTAGCGAAATCCCTGGGCT
>JALEOL010000106.1 GCA_022766785.1 Oscillospiraceae bacterium | reverse complement strand
AAAAACCAGTTCAGCGCAAAATGCTACTTCAGCTATAAGTGAAATGTGATATATTGCGCTGAACTGACTGCGCATCTGAGGCACTATGGTTTTTAGAGGTGACCTCATGCTAAAATGCCGCCGTGCGGAGCTGCTGCACGGCGGTTATTGTGTTGAGGTATACCGAATGAGAATGAGAAAGAAAAAGCACCTGGAGGAGCGGCTGCTCGCCTGCGAACCGGTGATGATAACAATGCAGAACCAGAACGAGCACGCGAACGACCCACTGGACGACAGCATGTTCTTCGACAGCATGAGGGTGTTCGGCAATAATAACCCACTGCACCTGGAGGTGGGCTGCGGCAAGGGCAGCTTTATCCTGGAACTTGCACGGAGAAATCCCGACATCAATTACGTTGCGGTGGAAAAGACACCTAACGTTCTCGTCACCGGCGCGGAGGCTCTGATGAACAGCGAAATAAAGAATGTACGCTTCTGTCTGGGTCAGGCGGAATATCTCGAGCACTTGTTCAGACCCCATTCCGTGGAGCGGCTGTACCTGAATTTCAGCTGCCCGTTCCCGAAGGAGACCTACGCACGGCACCGCCTTACCCATACTCGTTTCCTGAACATTTACAAGGCGGTGATGAAGCCCGGCGCTGAGATCCACCAGAAAACCGATAACCGGCGCCTGTTCGAGTTTTCGATCGAGCACTTCTCGCACAACGGCTTCGCGATGAAGAACGTTTCCCTTGACCTGCATAACAGCGGCTTTGAGGGGAATATTATGACGGAGTATGAAAAGCGGTTCACCGAGCTGGGACAGCCTATCTATCGCCTTGAAGCGGTTGTTCCCGAGTAATGCGGTACCGCGCAGGAGGTTCTTATGAGAATTATCACCGGAACATTTCCGAGCACATCAGGGCTTTGCCGCTGCCGGTATTATATGTATCTTCCGGAGAAGCCGAGGGCGGCGCTTCAGCTGTCCCATGGCATGTGCGAGTATATACGCCGATACCGCCCGTTTGCGGAGTTTCTGTGCGATAACGGGATAGCGCTTGTGGGAAACGACCACATCGGTCACGGCGCGTCCGTTTCCGACCCGGACATGCTGGGCTATTTCGGCGAGAGCGGCGGATTTATGTACATGGCAAAGGATCTTCACCGCATGAAGGTCATTATGGAAAAGAAGCTCCCCGGGATACCGCATTTCCTGCTGGGTCACAGCATGGGCAGCTTTATCGCGAGGATATACCTGTCAAGGTATGAGGACAGGTGGAACGGCGCTGTTATCATGGGCACTGCCGGGGGAGTTACCGGTTCCGCGCCGCTGCGGCGTTTGCTGGAGATACTCTGCCGGACAAAGGACAGCCGGTTCCGCCCGGAAATAAGCAGGAAGCTGGCGTTCGGGCTGTTCAATCTCCGCTGCCGCGACCGGCGCACTCCCAACGACTGGCTTTCCCGGGTGGACAGTAACGTGGACAGGTTCAACGCCGACCCACTGTGCAATTTCACTTTTACGGTAGCCGGCTTCCGCGATCTGCTGAACGCGCTGATGTGCGCGAACTCCTACTGCGTTATCGAGAACACCCCCACCGACCTGCCGATGCTGTTCATGTCCGGCTCTATGGATCCCGTGGGGGAGTACGGAAACGGCGTCAGGGCGGCGTGCATGAAGTACCTGGAGCACGGGTGCAGGGTGAATATCCACATCTATCCCGGGGCGCGCCACGAGCTGCTTTTCGAGCTTAACCGTGACGAGGTCATGGAGGATATACTGAACTTTCTGGACGAGAATATGTAGACGCAGGAATTCTTTGGAAAAATATCCTGAAACCGCAGGGAACGCAGCGGCACACGGCTCGCTTTCGACATAAGAGACGGAGCCGGTGCGGAGTGTTCCATAAATACGCAGCTGTGACGTTGAATATGTGCAAAATGCACACTATATTTATAATTTATGAGGTAAAATCTGTTGACACAGACGAAAAAATGTGCTACAATAAAATAAATACGGTATGCGCCGTTTATTTCACCTGAAGTGAGGTCTTGTTATGAGAAAGAAAAAGAAGCTCGGCACGAGGATGTTCATCTCTATCATGGCAGTGCTTGTGTATGGAATACTGTCCGCAGGCATTACCGGCGTGGTTTGTCTTGTAAATCAGAGCCAGACCGACATGCAGAGCGCCATGACTGAACGGGTCGCTTCCGCTTCAAACCTTGTCAGCGTCACGCTTGGGCATTATTCCAGCCTTGTGTCTTCGCTTGACGGAACCACCGCCCAGACAGATAAGATCAAGGCGGCGGACAGCTCTATCGTTGATATCAACACCCGGGCGGAAACCTCTCCCGGAATAGCCCTCAGCACCGACGGGTACATAGTTATAACCGGCGAGTATGCCAAGGGCACCGCATATATCGCCATCGGAACGGACTGGATAGACAAGATCCTGTCAGATACCGGAGCGTCCGACAGCGCCGAGTACTACATCGTCACCTCTGACGGAAGAATGGTGGCGAGCGTGAACGGAACGCTGTCCCAGGATCAGATAGCCCCCTACGCAGGCGAAAACAAAGTCCGCAGAGCAAAGCTCAACGGCTCTGACCGCATTGTTTACGACGACGCTATCGACGGCACAGATTTCACGGTCATCACAAGCTGCGACGCGGCTGAATTCAGCAGTAATTCCGCGGTGGCGATGCGCATTCTGCTGATCGCTTTCGTGATAAGCTTCGGCGGCGGCGCTTTTGTTATCCGCAGGATAGTCAAGAGCATTATCGGTCCGGTGGAGGCTATCAACAAGAAGATACTCAGCATGGCGGACGGCGACCTCTCCGGAGAACCTGTCAGCGTGAATACCGGAAATGAGCTTCAGACCCTCGCGGAAGCGGTAAACGCAATGGCGGAACACTCCAGGAACATCATCAGCGACATCAGTCATGTTGCCGCAAAGATCGCCGACGAGGATCTCACCGTGGAAACTCATACAGAGTATATCGGCGATTACGCCCCGATAAAGACCGCGCTGGACGGTATCGTGGACAGCACCAGCGGAGTTATCAGGCAGATTGAGGCTTCCAGCAGAATGGTAGCGGAGGGCTCCGGCGTAATGAGCGTGAACTCCACCACCCTGTCCGAGTCTGCTGCGGAGCAGGCTGCCACTATGGAGGAGCTGAATGCGTCGGTCGTTGAGATATCCTCCAACATCACCGCCAACGCTGACAGTGCAGAAAAGGCAAAGGTGCTCTCCGACGACTGCCGCGCGATAGTTGACGAGGGCAGCGCAAAGATGTCCGACATGCTGCGCGCAATGGAGCAGATAAACGAGACATCTTCCAAGATTGCCAATATCATAAAGGCTATCGAGGATATTTCTTTCCAGACGAATATCCTGTCCCTTAACGCTTCCATTGAGGCGGCGCGCGCGGGCGAGGCAGGAAAGGGCTTCGCTGTCGTTGCCGGGGAGGTCGGCGAGCTTGCCTCCAAGACCGCCGAGGCTGCAAAGAACACCACGGCTCTCATCAAGACAGCGCTCTCCGCTGTTGAGAACGGCACAGTCATGGCGAATGAGACCGCGCTCATGCTTGACAAGATCGTTGCAGAGACAGACGACACCGCAAGGGTGATCGACCAGATCGCGGACGCTTCCAGAGTTCAGGCGGACAGCGTAAAGCAGATACTTGTGGGAATGGATCAGATCTCCTCGTCAGTGCAGATGACGAGCGGTTCTTCCTCCGAGTGCGCGGCTTCCGCAGAGGAGCTTTCCGGTCAGGCGAAGGTGCTGCTTGAGCTTGTGCAGAGATTCAGGCTGCCGGACGAGGAAGCTGTGAAGAAAAAACAGGCTGAAAAGCGCGCCGCAGAGAGACAGGCGAAAAACAACGCCCCGTCCCCGGATAACACGAGCAAGCCTTCCGCACCCGTGACCCCGGCTCCTGCTGTGAAGAAAGAGACTTCCGCTGACGTCAGGAAAGCCCCGAAGCCACAGCAAAAGACCGGCTATCTTCCCAAAGAAAAACCGGAAGCAAAACCGGTAGAAAAGAAACCGGAACCCAGGTCGGCAGAAAAGAAGCCGGAACCTAAACCGCTTGACAAGAAGCCGGCTGAAAAGAAACCAGAGCCTGCACCTGCGGCAGCCGCAGGACCGCGTTCCAGGACGATAGTTCTTGATGATGACAAATATTAATTGACCGGAGGAGAACTCATGAGTATTTCACAGACAGAATTCGGCTTTTTCAGAGGTTACAAGTGCTGGCTGCTGACGCTCACCAACAGCAATGGCGCGGTGGCAAGGCTGACCAATTTCGGCGCTGCCGTAGTAGGGCTTGAGGTGCCGGACAGGAATGGAAATAACGCAGACGTGGTGCTGGGCTACGACACGCTGCAGGAGTACGTTGACGGAAATTCCTCCCACGGCGCGACAGTCGGAAGATACGCGAACCGCATCGGCGGCGCTGAGATCACCGTTTCCGGCAAGAGCTACAAGCTCTCCCCGAACGACAACAAGGTGAACCACCTGCACGGCGGCTTCTTCGGGTATAACAAGCGCGTGTGGACTGTCGAGGCAATGGACGGCGGCGAGGAGCCTTCCGTGACCTTCGGCTACATAAGCCCGGACGGGGAGGAGAATTACCCCGGCACACTGAAAATAACCGTGAAATTCACCCTGACGAACGACAACGCACTTGTGCTGGACTACACCGCAGTATCCGACGCGGACACCGTGATCAATCTCACCAACCACAGCTACTTTAACCTGAAGGGCGCAGGCTGCGGCGACATCAAAGACCATGTGGTGCAGATTAATTCCAATCAGTACACCCCGGTGAACGAGCTGCTGATACCCACCGGAAAGCTGGCGTTCGTGACCGGAACGGCGTTCGATTTCAAGACCCCGAAGCCGGTGCGCAGGGACATGGACAACGGCATGCTCCCGAACGGCTACGATCACAACTTCATTCTCGGCGAGCCGGGTGTAATGCGCACCGCGGCTGAAGTCTACGAGCCGGAGAGCGGCAGGGTGATGACCGTTAAGACCGACAAGCCTGCGATACAGTTCTACATCGGCATTGGGCTGAACGGTGAGTACGGCAAGGGCGGCGCAAAGTATAATAAGTACGCCGGGCTTTGTCTGGAGAGCCAGTATTCTCCCGACACTCCCCATCAGCCGCAGTTTCCGAGCTGCGTTTACAAGGCAGGGCAGACGTACAGGTTTACTACTGTGTACCAGTTCTCGGTGAGAGCAACAGATTAATTCAAATTACATTAGGGCACCTCTAAAAACCACCGGCTATCGCCTTAGCACCTCATCTGCTTGCATATTTTTCGCCATATTGCACAAATTTCGCTTGACGGGCGACAGCCCGCCTGCGCTCAATTTGTACAATCTGACGAAAAAACTGACTGCGCATCTGAGGCACTATGGTTTTTAGAGGTGCCCAGTAAACAAATCAGGGCGGAGATCGTTCTTCGCCCTTTTGTCTTTCCGGTTTTCTTTGGTTTGAGAAAATTTTTTAAAAAAATTTTGAATTTTTTTAAAAAAGCTATTGACAATCCGGACAAAATGGTGTATAATACAATAGTCGTCAGGGAGAGGACACAGAGAAACGAAAGCCCGGGCGCGAAAGAGAATGTGGAAGTTTAGCTCAGCTGGGAGAGCATCTGCCTTACAAGCAGAGGGTCATAGGTTCGAGCCCTATAACTTCCACCACTTTCTCTCTTGACATTTCAGACCCAGTGGTCGCTTCCCATTGGCCTGGTAGTTCAGTTGGTTAGAACGCCGCCCTGTCACGGCGGAGGTCGTGGGTTCGAGTCCCATCCAGGTCGCCATTATGCGGATTTAGCTCATCTGGTAGAGCGCCACCTTGCCAAGGTGGAGGTAGCGAGTTCGAGCCTCGTAATCCGCTCCA
>JALEOL010000098.1 GCA_022766785.1 Oscillospiraceae bacterium | reverse complement strand
TCATTTCATACGGCATCGCGGGGTAGAAGATGAACTTCACGCCCTCGTCGATAAGCGCCTGGATATGTCCGTGCGCCAGCTTCGCCGGGTAGCACACCGACTCGGACGGCATGGTTTCAATGCCCCGGTCGTATATCTCACGGGAGGACTTCGGCGACAGCTTCACGGAGTAACCCAGTTCCGTGAACAGCTTATGCCAGAACGGGTAATTCTCGTACATGCCGAGCACCCTCGGAAGTCCCACCACGCCGCGCTTTGCGGTGCTCTCCGGCAGGCACTCGCGGTCGAACAGCAGGTGGTATTTGTAGTCGAACAGGTTCGGCAGCTTCTCCGTGGTGGAAACGTTGCCTGCGCCGCGCTCGCAGCGGTTGTTGCTTATGTAGCGCTTGCCGTCCGGGAATTTCGTTATAGTGAGCAGGCAGTTGTTGGAGCACTTTCCGCAGCGCGCGGTGGTTTTCTGCACCGTGAAGCCCTCCAGCTTATCCGGCGGCGCAATGGTGCTCCCCTTTCCGTCGTCGCGTTCGATAGAGATGAGCGCGCTTCCGTAGGCTCCCATAAGCCCTGCCTTGTCCGGACGGACAACGTTCTTTCCGCAGATAAGCTCAAACGCGCGCAGCACCGAGTTGTTCATGAACGTGCCGCCCTGCACGATGATCTTATCGCCCATGGTGGAGGTGTCACGCAGCTTTATTACCTTGAACAGCGCGTTCTTTACAACAGAATAGGACAGACCTGCCGAGATATCCGCAACGGTCGCGCCCTCCTTCTGCGCCTGCTTTACACGGGAATTCATGAACACCGTGCAGCGTGAGCCGAGGTCAACGGGGTGCTCCGAGGTAAGTCCCAGCTGCGCGAAAGCGGAGGAGGACAGTCCCAGCGCATTCGCAAAGTTCTCGATGAACGAGCCGCAGCCGCTGGAGCAAGCCTCGTTGAGCAGAATGCTCTCGATCTCGCCGTTCTTGACGCGCATACACTTCATGTCCTGACCGCCGATATCCAGAATGAACTCCGCGCCCGGCAGAATTTTATCAGCCGCCTTATAGTGCGCCATGGTCTCGATCTCGCCGTAATCCGCGCCGAGAGCCGCCTTTATCAGGTGCTCGCCGTAGCCGGTGGCGCATGCCTTTGCTATGTAGGCGTCCTCCGGCAGAATGCTGTATATCTCTTTCAGAATGCCGATGACCGACTTCAGCGGATCGCCGCCGTTGCCGTTGTAGTGGGAATAAAGTATCTCCGCGTCCTTATTCAGCAGCACTGCCTTTGTGGTGGTGGAACCGGCGTCTATGCCGAGATAGCACGCGCCGTGGTGCTTCGAAAGCTCCGCAACGGGGATCACCGCCTTTGCGTGGCGCTCCTTGAATTCCTCCAGTTCGCTCTCGCTGCTGAACAGCGGCGCAAGGCGCTCAACTTCTCTCATCTGGGCAGTCTCTAAGCTGCCAGCTTTCTTCACAAGCGCGTCAAGGTCGCACTCGGCTGTCTCATCTGAAAATGCGCAGCCCATCGCAACGAACAGGTTTGCGTTCTCCGGGAAGATTATCTGGTCGTCTTTAAGCCCGAGGGTCTCGATAAACCTCGCGCGAAGCTCGGACAGGTAGTGCAGCGGCCCGCCCAGGAACGCCACGTTACCGCGGATAGGCTTTCCGCAGGCAAGTCCGCTTATCGTCTGGTTCACCACCGACTGGAAAACGGACGCGGCAACATCAGACCGCTTTGCGCCGTCGTTCAGCAGCGGCTGGATATCGCTTTTTGCGAATACGCCGCACCTGGAGGCTATCGGGTAGATAGTGGTATGGGACTTCGCAAGCTCGTTAAGACCGCCGATATCGGTGTTCAGCAGCGCCGCCATCTGGTCGATGAACGCTCCCGTACCGCCGGCGCAGGTGCCGTTCATTCTCTGCTCCAGTCCGCCGGTGAGGTAGGTTATCTTTGCGTCCTCGCCGCCAAGCTCTATCGCAACGTCGGTCCGTGGAATGAGCTGCTTTATCGCGTTCGTGCCTGCTGCGACCTCCTGCACGAAGGGGATACCCAGCCACTTTGAAACGGAGATACCGCCGGAGCCTGTGACAGCGATAAGCACGCGCTCGCCGCTGAAATTCTCCCCGACCTCCCCGATAATATCATATACCGTCTTGCGGATATCGGAAAAATGCCGCCTGTACTGGCTGTACAGCAGCTCGTCGTTTTCCCCGAGAACCGCAGCCTTTACTGTGGTTGAACCTATGTCAAGTCCTACACGCTTCAATCGATCAAATCCTTTCTGAAAAAACAAAAGCGGACATGCTTTTATACACATACTTTAATTATAGCACATACAAAAAAATTTTGCAAGCGGAAATGAAATAATTAGCAGTGCTTTTTGTGACGATTATCTGAAAAAATCGTATCGGCATTTTTCGCCATGTATTGACAAAAAGCGCCGCTTTATGTAAAATAGTATTGGAACACCACCGAAACAGGCTTTTTCACGTCCGGTTTCTGCGGACTCTGCGCAGGGTGGGATAAATTTACACAAACTGGGATAACGTCGGCTTATCCCGGATAAGGAGCGATCTATGTTCAGTCAGGTAAACAGCGCAGGTCTGTTCGGCTTAAATGCGTTCATGGTGACGGTTCAGGCGAGTATTTCCCCGGGACAGCCCACGTTCGACATCGTGGGAATGCCCGATATCGCCGTGCAGGAAAGCAAGGCGCGTATCCGCGCGGTGCTGGGACAGCTTGATCTCAAGCTGCTGAACGGGCGCGTCACCGTGAACCTCGCCCCGGCAAGCGTGCGCAAGATAGGCTCGATGTTCGACCTGCCGATAATCACCGCGCTGATGAAGCTGGGCGGCATAATCTCCTGCGATCTCTCGGACAGCGTTTTCATCGGGGAGCTGTCCCTTAACGGCGAGCTTGCCCCGGTGAACGGAGCGCTCTCAATGGTGCTCACCGCCGCGCAGAACGGCATAAAGCGCGTATTCCTGCCTAAAGCCAACGCCAAGGAAGCCAGCGTTGCCGACGGGATAACGGTCTACGGCGCGGAGCACATCACCCAGATGATCGAGTTCCTGAAGCACGGCACCGGGCTTTCCCCGGAGGAAAAATACATACCGAAGCGGAACAAAGCGCAGCACATCGCGGATTTTGCGGACGTAATGGGGCAGGCTCAGGCGAAATCCGCAATAGAGGTCGCGGCTGCCGGCTCGCACAATCTGCTCATGCTGGGGCCTCCCGGGTCGGGCAAATCCATGCTCGCAAAGCGGATACCCTCGATAATGCCGGAGATCACCTTCGCGGAAAGCATCGAGACCACCCAGATATATTCCGTTGCCGGGGAGATAAACCCTTCGGAGCCGCTCATCACCGAAAGGCCGTTCCGCGCGGTCAGTCATACTGCGTCCGCGGTGGGGCTTGTGGGGGGAGGGAGCATTCCGCGCCCCGGGGAGATAAGCCTTGCGCACAACGGGGTGCTGTTCCTGGACGAGCTTCCGGAATTTGACCGACGCGTTCTGGAAGCGCTGCGACAGCCGCTGGAGAACGGCGATATCGTTATCTCACGTGCAAGCGGTTCGGTGAGCTACCCCTGCGACGTAATGCTTGTGGCTGCAATGAACCCCTGCCCCTGCGGCAATTTCGGCAGCCCGGTGAAAAAGTGCACCTGCTCCCCGCAGAAAGTCACAGCGTACCTTAATCGCATAAGCCAGCCCGTGTTAGACCGCATAGATATCCAGATCGAGGTCAAGCCGGTGGAATACAGCGACCTCAGCCGACGGATACCGCAGGAAAGCTCCGCAGCCATTGCAGAACGTGTGCAGAAAGCAGTGGATATCCAGAAAAAGCGCTTCGCCGGGACTATGATAAAGAGCAACAGCGGTATCACCTCGGACATCATCGGCGAGGTGTGCCGGCTCACACCTGACGCGGAGGATATGCTCAAAGCCGCTTTCGACAAGCTGGGTCTGTCCGCCCGGGCATATGACAGGATACTGAAAGTTGCGCGAACCTGCGCAGACCTTGCCGGGAGCGAGGATATCCGCAAGCCCCATATCGCTCAGGCGATAAGCTTCCGAAGCCTTGACCGGAAGTACTGGAACAGATAAACTTCGTGGTACTTTGCCTTTTCCGAATAATTTCCGCCGGGGCAGCCCGGCGGTTTTTTCGCATATTTTCAACATTTTATCGTTTTCTACTTGAAAAACAGCGGAAATAATGCTATAATAAATAATAATGCGGATTTTTCCGAAAACAAAGAAAGAAGGAACAAACTTATGGCAGACACTATGCAGGGTCTGAAAAGGACTTGCTTATGCGGCGAAGTAACCCTGGAAATGGGCGAGGTAGTCGTTGGAGGCTTTACACAGAGAGTCCGTGACAAGGGCAGCCTTATTTTTATAGATCTCAGGGACAAGTCCGGGATCGTTCAGCTGGTGTTCGACGAGACCACCGACAAGAGCGTTTTTGAGAAGGCGGAGAGCGTCCGCTCGGAATACGTCCTTATGGCAAAGGGCACTGTCCGCGCCCGCGAGAGCGTCAACACCGAGATAAAGACCGGCGGCGTTGAGATCATGGTAACGGAGCTGCGTATCCTTTCAAAGGCGCAGACCCCTCCGTTTGAGATAGTCAGCAACACCAAGACAAACGAGGAGCTTCGCCTGAAGTACCGCTACCTCGACCTGCGCCGTGAACCGCTCCAGCGCAATCTCATCCTGCGCCACGAGATAGCTAAGGCGGCGCGTGAATACTTCTACGCCAACGGCTTCACCGAGATCGAGACCCCGATGATGATAAAGTCCACCCCCGAGGGCGCCCGTGACTACATCGTCCCCTCCCGTATCCACAACGGCAAGTTCTACGCCCTGCCCCAGTCTCCCCAGATGTACAAGCAGCTGCTGATGATCGCAGGCATGGACAGATATATCCAGCTGGCACGCTGCTTCCGCGACGAGGATCTTCGTGCAGACCGCCAGCCGGAATTCACCCAGATCGACCTTGAAATGTCCTTTGTTGATGTAGACGATATTCTGGAATGTCTTGAGGGATTTGTAAAGTACCTCTACAAGACCGTGCTGAATGTGGATATCCCCACTCCCCTCCCCCGTCTTACCTACGACGAGGCGATGAACCGCTACGGCTCGGACAAGCCGGATACGCGCTTCGGCATGGAGATCACCAACATCTCCGACGTCGTTAAGGACTGCGGCTTCTCCGTATTCAGGGAAGCGATCGCAAACGGCGGCTCTGTCCGCGGTATCGTTGCAAAGGGCGCAGCCGCAAAGCTCACCAGAAAAGAGATCGACAAGCAGACTGAGTTCGTGCGCGGTATCGGCGCAAAGGGGCTTGCGTATATCCGCTGGGTGGACGACGCTCCCAACTGCTCCTTTGCCAAGTTCATGGGCGAGGGAGAGCTTGAAGCGATCCTCAGCGCTCTCGGCTGCGAAAAGGGCGACGTTGCGCTGATCGTTGCGGACAAGGACAAGGTGACTCTGCCTGTGCTGGGCGCTCTCCGTCTGAAGATCGCAAAGCAGCTGGACATCATTCCCGAGGGGTGGAACTTCCTGTGGATCGTGGAGTTCCCGTTCTTCGAATACGACGAGGAAAGCGGCGAGTGGCTCGCTATGCACCACCCGTTCACAATGCCGCTTGACGAGTGCATTCCCTACCTCGATACCGATAAGGCGAAAGTCCGTGCAAAGTGCTACGACCTTGTGCTCAACGGGATCGAGCTTTCCAGCGGCTCTATCAGGATCACCGACCCCGAGCTTCAGCAGCACATGTTTGAAATGCTCGGCATGACCGATGAGGAGATCAACGCGAAGTTCGGCTTCCTTGTGGACGCATACAAGTACGGCGCACCTCCCCACGGCGGCGCAGGCATCGGTCTGGACAGACTTGCGATGCTGATGTGCGGCTGCGACAGTCTCAGGGACGTTACTGCGTTCCCGAAGGTACAGAACGCAAGCGAGCTGATGAGCGAGGCTCCCTCTTATGTCAGCGAGGAGCAGCTCAGGGAGCTTGGGATCGCGATAGTAAACAGCGAAGAATAATTTTCCGGGCGGTGAAGTACTATGGAAAAACACGAATACAAGGAGCTTTCCGAGCTTGCGGCAAACGGCGGCACAAAGGCATTTGCACGGCTTTACGAGACGCTGTACCGTGAAATGTACTACACCGCCTGCTATTCTCTTTCGGACGAGTCTGCCGCGGTGGAAGCCGTGACCGCCACCGTGCGCGACTGCATGTCAGCAATAGGAAAGCTGCACAGTGAGGAAGCGTTCCGTGCATTCATGATGAAAACGCTGTGCGCGCGTATCCGTTCAAAATTCAGGGAGTATGCGGCGCAGGAGCGCGATCCCCTGCCGGATAGCGGAGGATTTGACGTAATGGCAGAATTCAGCCGTCTGGACGATACCGAAAGACTTATCGGCAGCATGTATATCGGCGGCAGATTCCAGCCGGACGAGATCGCTGCTTATACCGGGCTGTCCTCCGCCACCGTGAAGAAAAAGCTGGAGAGAGTGATCGCCGGGTTCGAGCTGGACTGAACCTATCCCACAGGAAAGGAGTGTGAATGCTATGACAGTCTCGCAGATACGCGAGCTTATGATGGAACGCGTCGTTCCGGAATGCCTGCTTCCGCAGAATATTTCCGCATGCCTGCTTGACGAATACGCAGAAATGCCGGAGCTGGACGCATTCACGTTCCTTAACCGGCTGCGTTCCCTCGGGATAGGCTCGGCGGATTTCCTGTATCTGCTGAAAGGCTGCGGCGCTCCGGCGGACGCAGTGGAGAAGATCGAGCAGCACCCGGACATGAACCTGCAGTCGCTTATCGTGACGCTGGACGGCTCCGGGCTTACGCCAAAGGACTACACCCGTATGCTGTACGTTGCGCGGCAGCTGTGGGAGCGCACCATAACCATGCGCCTTGAACTGGAAGAAGAACAGCCGGACGAGGAGCAGCCCGAACCGGCTCCGGAGCCGCTGACCGCCCGTCAGAAAAAGCCCGAACCCCCAGCCGAGCCGGAAAAGCCTCTCCCCCGCACCGCAAAGCAGAAAAAGAAAAACGAGCAAGAATTCCGGGAATATGCCGGAGTGAAGCCGATCGGAAAGCACGACCTCCCGGACGGCGAGGAACGAGATATCCGCACGGCTGTGCAGCTTAAACCCACCGATGACGAGGAACTTCCGGACGAGGAGATAAGCGAACCGCCGCAGGACGACCCACGGGGCAGGCGCGGCTCACTGATCGCGTGTGTGATCGGCGCTGCGTTGGTCTGCGCTGCGGATATCGGAGTGGGAATGCTCGGGTTTACCGCGCCGGAGCAGCCCGATGTAAGTCTGCGCTTCGCGGAGGATAACGCAGGGATCTTTTCAGAGATATACAAAGCCTACACCGGGGACAGGATCGGCGGTGGGAACGTTCAGTCCCTCACACCGGACGTACAGGTGTTCGGGGAGCTTCTTATCGACAGCGGCGGTCAGCTGGGCTGCTTTTCCTCAGGGAACACCGTCTGGACAGCAGAACCGGACTGCGTGACGGTTCACGGAATAATCGGCGATACTGCGGAGATAACGGCGCAGATAGAGCCGCCTGAGGGTGCGGTGTTCCTCAAAGTTTTCCGGACGGAAAGCGGCATCACTGCGGTGTTCACGGGGGACGACAGCTGCGGCGCTGCAGGAATAGGCGAGAATGGTCTGGAATGGCTCTCGGAGCAGTGCGGCAGGCTCACAGATGTTTTCTTTGACGGAGAAAAGGTACGGCTCGGCAGCGTGTACACGCCGGCTTTCAGCGAGAGCTTCACTATCGACGACGCTGCTGCGTACATGCCCTGGACTTCTGTTTCCGGGGAGCAGAACGTGTTCCAGCCGGGCGAAACTGCGGTAACAGGAACGGCGCAGGGCTGCGGCTACGCGGTAAACGCGGAGTATTCCCTGTCCGGCGAGGTCACGGAACGCCTGGCGGTGCTGGGAGACCCCGTGTATTGTGGCGCTGAGTTCTTCACGGCGGTGCTGCGGCAGGACGGGGGATCGCTTCTGGTGGGGCTTGACGGCAGCTCGGAACTGGTAAGTGAGAATATCGGCGAGGTCGTGGCTGCTGCGGCAGGAAACGGACTTTCGGCAGCTGCGGGGAAGTCCGAAAACGGGATCCCGGTCTTTGTCCGCGACCGGGAGCTGAATGTTGTCAGCGCGTTCACCGCAGGAGAGTTAACCTCAATGAGATTTAACGGAGATACTCTTCTGCTGAGCGACGGTGAGAAGATCACAATGGCTGTTGACCTGTCCGACCCGTCCTCCCCGAAGCCGCTGTCGCTGACCGCCGCAAACGGTGCAGTGAACGGAGAATACGCCCTGTGCACCGGCGTATCCCAGGCTGGGATATCGCTGACGCTGTATCACCTGGAGGACGGCAGTGCAGTCCAGGCGGACTCGTTCTCAAAAACGCTCACTGTTTCGGAGCTTAAAAGCCTGCAATTCTGCGGAACAAACACCATGGTTGTGAATGGAGCCGAGTGCTGCGGAGCGGCATACAGCTGGTTCGACGGAGTTTCCGTGGTGAGCGAGTTCTCCGAAATGGGCAGATCGCGCAGCGTGAGAACACTTTATGACGACCCGGACGGATACACCGCCGCGGTTTATTCGGACAACGGGCTTGTACTGCTGTGCGGCAGCAGGGTAAAGGAATAACATCAGGGGCTATCCTCCGTCAGACGCAGACAGAGAACAGCCCCGTTGTTTTTTGGGTGAAATAATATACAGAACAGGGTATGTGATTTAGTGCAAATATCCAAATATCCGAAATCTCATTGACAAATAATTGGTGATAGTATATAATTAAGGTATACGAATTTTGTCGTGCTGGAGGTGCGATCTGCTTTGAAGATAAAGTGCATTTTATCCGCAGCGCTGGCAGGGATACTGCTGATAACGGGCTGCTCCGGTGATAATTCCGGCGTCTCCTCGACGGACAGCTCCGCTGATGAACCACGGACTGTTGTCCCGATCACAGACACCTATACTCCGTCAAACTACACCCCCTCCTCGGGGAGCACTACCATATTGTCAAAACAGATCCCGGGCGCCTTTGGTGAAAGTACAGACTCCAAGATCCCGGCGGTCTTTATATCAACAGATGATCCCGAGGCGATATCCAGGGACGAATATGTTTCCTGCACCATGCAGATCGACGCCGGAATGACAGACGGCAAATTCGAAAGCACAGAGGTACTCACCGGCGAGATCCGTGGACGCGGACATTCCACCTGGGAATGGGCAAAGCGCCCCTACAAGATCAAGCTGGACGAAAAGAAGTCGCTGCTGGGCATGACCGAGGCTAAGCGCTGGGGGCTCCTGGCAAATTACGCCGATGAATCACTGCTGAGAAACACCGTTGCCTTTGAGGTGGCGCGGACTTTTGATTCATTCCGTTTCGTACCCCACGCTATTCCCGTGAACGTCTACATGAACGGTATCTATCAGGGCGTTTACACGATGTGCGAGCAGCTTGAGGTGAAGTCCTCCAGGCTTGCCATCGACGACAGCCTTGCCAATGTGGAGACCGGGTATCTGCTGGAAATCGGCGGTGCCGACCCCAACACAGACCAGAAAGGCTGGAATTACTTCGACCTGCCCTCCGGCTGCGGTATCAACATCAAGATAAAAAGCCCGGACACCGAGATCGACCCCAATTCCGACTACAACTGGACGCAGGAGCATTTTGACTTCATCTACAACTACGTCTGCCGTGCCGACAAGGCGATAACCACGCTCACCGACTACGATAAATACATTGATACAGACAGCTTCGTGGACTGGTTCTTGGTGCACGAATTCAGCTATAACCTCGACTCCTGCTTCAACAGAAGCTGCTTCATCACAAAGCCCAAGCTGGGACGGCTGGAAATGGGGCCGGTGTGGGATTTCGACCTTGCATTCGGCAACATGTACAGGGACAATCCAAAGTACAATGACTGGGCGACTGTCGGCAGCGAGGAAAGCGGCAGCTACATCGGCATTACCTGGTACAACTACCTCATGACCGACGACGACTTCCGGGCAAAGGTACGCGCACGCTGGGACGAGGTAAAGGATACCATGCTCACCACTGCGCTGGACACTATCAATTACTACAAGCCGCTCATCGCGACCTCCGCCGACAAGAATTTCGAGGTATGGAGAACTCTGGCGATACCAAACGGATTCCAGCCCGAAGCAATGAAGGACGTGACCTCTTTCACCGAGCAGTTGCAATACTTCACAAAGTTCCTGTACTCAAGGAAGAAATGGATCGACGAAAATCTCTGATGAATAAACTGAATGGAGGGCTTTGCTCTCCATTTTTTGTTTTAAGGCAACACCGCACAAAGACCATTTCCTGGATTTTGCACACGTCTTGCTTGCATCTTTTCCGTCATATTGCACAATTCGTCCTAGCAAGGCGACAGCCTTGCGTCGTCCTCGTTGTACAATCTGACGAAAAATCTGACTGCGCAATACGTGCACAATCTTTGTGCGGTATTGCCTTAAATCAGGAAAAAGTACTTGACAAAACTAATCTGATTAGTTATAATATTACCATGATTAGGAGGGGAAATCATGGCAAAGGGAGTTGACAAAACCGCGATCCTCACGGTGGCTGCGAGTATTGCAGACCGTGACGGGCTTGATGCGATCACCATGAAAAATCTGGCGCAGGAGCTTGGCGTCCAGCCGCCGTCGCTGTACAACCACATCGCCGGTCTCGCCGAACTAAAGCACGAGCTGATGATCTTTGGCTGGAAAGAGCTGGAGCAGCAGCTGATACGCTCCGCTGTGGGCGTCGGAGGGTGGGACGCGTTCCGGGCGATGTGCCGGACTTTCTACCGGTTTTCAGTTGAGCACCCCGGTGTGTTCAACGCTATGCTGTGGTACAACAAATACACCGACAGCGAAAGCATGAACGCCACTGAGGAGCTGTTCGGGTTCTTCTATCGGTTCATGGAGAGCGCAGGGATCTCACGACAGAACTCCGAGCATATCCTGCGTACCATGCGCGGATTTCTGGAGGGATTTGCGCTGCTGGTGAACAACGGTGCGTTCGGGCACTCCGCGAGCATTGACGAGAGCTTCGAGATCTCGCTGGAGATCCTCATCGCAGGTATTCAGTCACTGGAGGGAAAATAATGGATATCACAGCAGAAACCAACACGCTTACTGCCGGGGAATTCATCGACCTTTTCAGATCGGTATCCTGGAGCGCCCCCTGCGAGGAACAGGCAGCCGCCGCATTGCAGAACAGCCTGGCGGTATTCACGCTGCGCATTGGCGGTAAGGCCGCAGCAATGGCGAGGATAATCGGCGACGGCGCAATGACATTCTTTATAAAGGACGTGATCGTGTCGCCGGAGTTCCAGGGAAAGGGACTGGGCAGGCAACTCATGGCGGCGGTCGAGGACTACATAACACGGCAGCTCGCCCCCGGCTGGACTGCATGGGCGGAGCTGATGAGCGCAGCCTGGAAAGAGGGATTTTACAGGAAATGCGGCTTCACCGACAGGTCAGGCGGCGTTTTGGGCGCAGGCATGAAGAAAAAGATAAGGAGATGATGTTTTGAGCACCAAACTGTATATTGTCGAGGGACTTCCCTGCTCTGGGAAAAGCACCGCCGCCGCGTACATAGCAAAGCTTACCGGCGGAAAGTTGTTCGATGAGGGCAGCGCAGATCACCCGGCGGACTACGAATTCAGCGCGTTCATTCCGGACAGCGCCGATTTCACGCCCGAGGAACGCCGGGTTATGGAGGAATTCGCAGAACCCCAGCCCGGCGGTATTGTCGTAAAGCTTAGCAGGCTTCCCGGGGAAATTCAGAGCAAAGCGCTCCGATACAAGATCTATGACGCTCTTGACTGGGAGACCGAGCGCCCCGTGATGCTGCGTAAATGGCACAGCTTTGCGGAGAATGCCGGGGACGAGGCGTATGTTTTCAACTGCGTTCTTTTGCAGAACCCGATGTGCGAAACCATGATGCGCTTTGATTTTCCGCCGGAAAAGTCGCTGGAATATATCAAAGAGATCTGCGATATCATACGACCACTGGAGCCAGTTGTAATTTACCTGAAAAGCACAGACGCCGCCGGGCAGATACGCGCGGCACTCCCGGAACGCGGCGAGGAATGGCTAAGCGCCGTGACTGATTATCACTGCAGCGGCGGATATGGCAGAGCACACGGTCTGTCAGGATTTGAGGGGTATATCTCAGCCCTTGAGGAGCGCCAGCGCAGGGAGCTTTCGTTCCTGAAAGAGCTGCCGGTGAAATCGGTGGTGCTGGAACTGCCGCGCAGTCTTGACAAAGCATACCGCGTATTAGACGAAACACTGCGAGGTGAACTATGAACGAAATAACGATACAGATCCTCACCCCCGATAATTTCAGCGAGCTCTCCCTGGACAGCTTCATACGCCGCCAGACGGTGACGGAGCGCTGGGTAAACAACGGCGGAACGCTGCGGCTGGAGCCTGCCTGCTTCACCGAGGACTGGGATCTGGGACTTCGCCGGGAGATCGCCGGAAGAATGCTGAACAACCTCCGCCGGAGGTACATCGGGCTGGGGGCGTTTGACGGGAACACGCTTATCGGCTGGACTTTTTTCGGCAATGAGCTGTGCGGCAGCCGCGGAAATTACATCGAGCTGGATATGTTCCATGTTTCCGAGCCGTACAGAGGTAAGGGGGTCGGCAGGAAACTGTTCACGGCTTCGCTGCCGTATGTCCGCAAGACCGGCGCGGAGAAGATATTCATCTCGGCTCAATCCTCAAAAGAGAGCCAGGCGGCATACAAAGCCCTGGGCTGCGTACCGGCTCAGGAGTTCTTCTCCCGGGCGGCAAAGGAGGAGCCGTGCGATATCCAGCTTGAATATGAGATCACCTGACCACTTTTTTGCCCAAATAGAAAGAACCAGCGGCGTTACACCGCTGGTTCAGTTTTTCCGGCTATAAGCAGTTAATGACAGAATATAAACAACCAAACCTTGTTTGCGCCTGCCGGATAAGCGCCGGAGCTTTCGCTCTCGTAAGTATATACCCGGAAGTATGAATAACGTTACATCATTTCACCGGAAATTCTCGGATCTCCATGCGAAGCCTGAATCCCTCGTCGGCTACCGCGAATACGTCGCCGTTTTTCAATACCGCAGTGCCGCCCTTTGGCAGTTCCCTGCCGTTTACCGAGGTGGAATTCAGCGAACCGTTATCGCTGACGCTCACCGAATTTCCGTCAAACCTAAGTATCGCGTGGACGCGGCTTATCGCAGGGTTGTTGGTCACGACATAGCTGCAAAGCTCCTTTTTCCTGCCAATAGGGAATTCCGCCCTGTCTATCGGTATCACCTCTCCGGTCTTTAGCCGTGTGATAGAGCAGCAGAGCCTCTTTACCGTCTGTGAAGCCTGAGCAGGATCTCCGGGAGCAGCGGAAATATTCGCATTTACGTTCCGGACTGCCTTTCCTGCCGACTGCCGGCTTTTTACCGGAGCGCACACCGGAACAGCCCCTCTGCACTGCTCCAGGAAGGGCGACTCTGTGAGACGATCGAAGAACTCGCCGAATGTCGCAAAGTTGTAATAATACAGCGACTGAAACGTTGACATCTGCATCTCCATGCCCGGGGTCAGCTGGACTCTCTCAAGAATAACGCCGATGAACGGCTTGCCCTTTAGTATCGCGAAATTCAGCTCGCTGCGGCAGTTGTGCGACTGCATGGAATTCCCGGAAACGCACGCGATAAAAGCGCTGCATTTCTCAAGATGTTCGGCAATCACCTCCGGCCATTCCGTGCCGGCATGTATTCCGCTGTCGAACCACACGCGATATCCCTGCGACGCCAACGCTGAGATTATCGGCTGCACAAGGTTCTTGTCCTTGTGGCTGTAGCTGACGAAAATATACTTCTCGCTGCCGTTGTATTCCGTTACATTACCCATGAGATCCACCCCGTCACTGCTCAATATCGAATAACCCGTCAAATCCGATCTCCTCGAACGAACTCATCAGCGCAGACGACACGCCGCGCAGGCTGAGGGAATGTCCCTTGATCCCGTCTATCGCCTTCTGTGTATTCAGAAGCGCCTTGAAGCCGGCGTTGGAAATAAACCCCACGCCGCTGAGATCAATGACAAGTCCCTTGCTGACAGTCACCGCCGTCAGAAGCTCGTCCCCGAAGCACAATGCCGTCTCGGTGGTGATGTCCCCCTCAACGGCAATATTCATTACGCCGTTTTCCGGCATTTCCCTCAACGTCAGCCGCTGATCCCCGGAGGAGATTATCAGCGCCCCGTCCTTTATCACCATACTGCTCACAGACGCACCTCCGCTCACTTCTTCCCGAGGTACTTCGTGGCAAACTGCTCATAGCTCATGCTGGTGTTTCCTGCCGCGGTCACCATGGTGAGGTCGTCCTCGGAAAGCTCCTCGTCAACGCCGCCGGTGACTTCCCTCATGAACTCGTCGTAATCTGCGACCTCTTTCATGAGCTGTTCAATATTCTGATCGTTGTTCTTTTTCAGAATTTTCATGATATTTACTCCTTCCGTTACGGTGCAGTTTTCCCATGCACATGTATATACACACAAGCGTTCTGAATGTTACACACTGATCACATCTGTCTGGAAGCCAGCCTGCTGAAAAGCCCTCCGGCAGCCATAAGCTCGTCAAACGTGCCCTGCTCCGCTATTCTTCCGCCGTCCAGGACGATTATCCTGTCGCACTTCATTATCGTGCTCAGGCGGTGCGCTATCACTATCCTTGTCGCGTTGAGCTTTTCCAAAGAGCTGCACACCATGCCCTGGGTGATGTTGTCCAGCGCACTGGTCGCTTCGTCAAAGAAAAGTATCGACGGCTTTGAGATTATTGCCCTGGCAATAAGAATACGCTGCTGCTGTCCGCCGGATATCGTGCCGCAGTCCTCGCTGAGAACTGTGTGAAGCCCCATCGGCATCTGGTCGATATCCTCCTTCAGCCCAACGGCGGCGACAGCCTCGTTCACTTCCTCCACCGTCGCACGGGGAGCCGTTATCGTGATGTTTTCGAAGATACTGCCGGAGATGAGCTTTCCGTCCTGGAGGACTACGCCGAATTTCTTCCGCAGCTCACGCTTGTCAAGGCTCTCGATGTCCTTGCCGTCATAGTATATCTTGCCGCTCACCGGGGTCTCAAATCCCAGCATCAGCTTCATCAGCGTTGACTTTCCGCAGCCGGAAGCCCCGACTACCCCGATATACTCACCGGGTCTGATATTCAGCGAGATACCGTCCAGCACGTTCGGGGAATTGTCGTCGTACCTGAAAGCAACGCTGCTTATCTCTATTCCTCCGGAAAGCTCCCCGGGCGTCTCCATGCCGGAATTAAGCTCCGGCTTCGCAGAGAGTATCGGCTCTATCCTTGCCAGCAGGGGTCTCAGGCTTATCACGCCCACCGCGCTGTCCGTCAGCTGCATTGCCGCCGCCGAAAACGCACCGAACGCCGAAATAAACCCCATAAACGCGCCTGCGGTCAGCTCCATGCCGCTCTTTGCCGCCGCTATGTACAATACGATAAGGAACAGGCTGTCCGCCGCAACGCCGACAGTCCTGCCGACAAGGGCGAGCCGTTCGCTTTTCTGTGCGCTCCTGCGAAGCTGCGAGAACGGTCTGAGGTACTCGTGCAGGGCGCGTTCCTCCACGCCTGCGATGCGTATCTTCGCAATACCCGAGATTATCTGGTACAGCTTTGACGCCGCCTCGCCGTTCAGTCTGGCGGTATCTCTTTCGTATTTCAGAGAAAGCCCGAAGATAAGCAGCACAACGCCTGCATATACCACCGTCATCAGCAGAGATATCCCGGCAAGTCCCGGAGAAAACTGCGCCATTTTGACGAAGTACGCAGCAAGGCTTATCGCCACGACCACCGAACCGGCAGCCTCGGAAGCGGCAACGCTCACCGCCTCACCGACTCCCATTGCCCTCTGAGCGAGGTCGGCGCTCTCGTATTTCCTCAGAAACGACTCCGGCAGGCTGAACAGCCGGTCGTATGCCGCATTCTGGCACTCGAACCGTATCCGGCTGGAAAACCTGAACGACGACATTCCTTTAACGGCGGAAAACAGGATATTTGCCAGCAGGAAACTCCCCACAAGCGCGCATATCTGAACCACCGCCGGGATATCTCCAAGCGGCACAAGCTCGTCAAATATCATCTGATTGAGCGCAGGAGTGAGCACCCCGATAAGCGCTCCCAGCACCGCCATTACCGCCAGCCGGACGATATCCCGCACCCTGACGGAGCCAAGACACCATTTCGCAAGACCGCGCAGGGTCATGCTTTCCTCACTGAAAGGACGGCAGACCGTCACCGCTTTCGGCTCTACCCCGGCTGCTATCGAAGCCGTGAGCTTTCTGCAGGAGCCGTCCTCCATGGAATAGATGTTGTATGAGCAGGCGCCCCTGGGAACGCAGACCATGGGTTTTCCATCTATGAACACGATCAGCACGCCCATGTCGCGCCGGTACCACTTCTCCTCAAGTATCACCTCGCGGCAGGCGAAGTGCGATACTCTGGCAATGTCGGCTATGCCGTACTCCCTGCCGCAGCACTCGATGATCTTCTCCTGCGGCGCGGGCTGGATACCGCATTCTGCACAGGCGAACGCCGCCGCGCGGTAAAGCAGATCGTCCGACATTCCGGACATATCCGCCTGCTTATCCCCGGAAAAGCTGCGGTAGATAAGCGACATGTTCTGCCGCACCGTGCCCTGCCTGTCCTGTAGGGTCTTGTGGAGATACGCGTCCTCGGATACGGTGCTCCGCTCGTAAAGGTCGGCAAAGCCGTTCTCAAATCCCTCGCGCTCTAAGTGCCTGACCCCTGCCGCTTCCGCAAATCTTCTCTTTAGCACAGAGGTGCAGCCCCCGGGTATGACCCTCAGCTGCGCCGCTCCCAGAGCAGATATGCAGAACCGCCAGTTGTTGTAAAGCTCGTCCCGAAAGCAAAGCGACGGGATAAAATCCCCGGCATGAGCCTCGCACACCAGCGAACGCCTGCCGGCGGCTCCATTTGTTACCCTCACCACATAAACGAGCGCCACGCCGTCCGTCACCTTGTATGCGTTCTCCGGATCCTCCGTCAGCAGCGAGTCGGAGCCGCGCAGATACAGAATGTCATTTTCCTGTTTCATGTACGCCCTCCTCAATTGCTGCTGATAAAGCTGCGGTAGAAACCGTCCTGTTCCACAAGCTGCTCATGCGTTCCGCGCTGTATCTCCCTGCCGTGATCCATTACGATGAGCTGGTCGCAGTCGCGGATAGCGCTGAGCCTGTGCGCCACGATCACGCAGGTACAACCACGGCGCTTGATGTTGTTGATTATCTGCTCTTCTACTATGGGGTCGAGGGCGCTGGTCGCCTCGTCCATGATAAGCACAGACGGATTTGTCACCAGCGCCCGGGCGATCTCCAGCCGCTGGCGCTGTCCGCCGGAAAGGTTAGCAGCACCCTCCGTCAGCCGGTGATCATACGCCCCGGGACGGGATACGATGAAGTCATGTATGCAGGCGTCCTTTGCCGCTGCGATCATGTCCTTTTCAAGGATATTGTCGTTCCACATGGTGATGTTGTCCCGTATCGTGCCGGAGAAAAGCGTGATGTTCTGGCTTACTGTGGATACGCTGGCGTTCACCACCTCGGGGGGAAGCTCCCCCAGCGGCACGCCGTCAAACAGCACCTCGCCGCTCCAGGGCTGATAAAGTCCGCTGATGACCTTTGATACCGTGGATTTTCCGCACCCGGATGGCCCCACGAATGCCACCGAGCCGCCGCTTGCCAGCGAGAAGCTCAGCCCCTGCACCAGCGGCTTCTCAAGCCTGCTGTAGCCGAAAGAGATATCCCGAAGCTCCACCCTGCCCTCCAGCTTTGAGGTGTTCTTCTGCACTGCGGTATTGCTGAATTTGGGATCAGCGCCGTAGTTGTTGATATCCTGCACGCGGCTGATATCCGCGCGGACTGTCTGTATCTTCTGCACCATGCCCACAAGCTGGTTCACCGGCTCGCTGAACGAGGCATACAGGCTGTTGAACGCCAACAGCATTCCCACCGTGAACTCTCCCCTGATGACAAGCACAGCACCTGCCAGCAGAACTCCCACCGAAGAAAGCTGACACACCACTCCCGGAATTACGGAAAGCATCTGCTGGAGCCGGTTGAGCTGCTGCCCGGTCACGGCTTCCTTTGCGCTGTAGCCGAGTATCCTGCCGGTATATTCATTCTCAGCGCCGGAAGCCTTGAGAGTTCCGGTTATGCTGAGACCGGCGCAGACCGCTCCGGCAAGCCTGCCGCCGTCCTGGCGCTGCTTCATGACAGTTTTTGAGATGCTGTCGGCGCCGAGCTTCGCAATAACGAGGTTTATCACCGCGGCAGTGCATGCAATGGCGGTCAGCAGCGGACTGTATACGCACAGAAGTACCAGAAAGAACACCGCCGAGAATATATTCAGCGCAGCGTCCGCGAGATCTCCTGCAAGGAAATCGCACACGCTGATGTTATTATCCGCCCTGCCGGTAAGGTCGCCGACGTAACGCTGGTCGAAAAACCCGATAGGCAGCCGCAGCAGCTTTGACAGGAACTTATAACCCGAAAGCATGATCATCTTGCTGCGCAGCCTTTGCAGCAGCGCCCCCCGGTAAAAGGTGAGCAGCGCCTGCATCAGCACCGCAGCCGCCATGAACAGCATTATCCCCCGGAACCACGACATATCGCCGCCGACTACCACCTCGTCCATGAACACCTGGGACAGCACCGGGAGCACCACCCCGGGGAACACCAGCAGCAGCCCGGTGAAGATCATCTTTGCGACAGCGCCGCCGCTTCCTTTCAGCCGCTCGCGAAGAAAGCTGAATGTGCCGCTGTGCGACCTGCACTTTTGGAAATCCGGAGTTACCCTGAAGGTCAGCACCACGCCGGTGAAGCCCTCGTCAAGCTCCTGCATGGTGATCCTACGTCTGCCGCACGCCGGGTCGTTAAGATACGCGTGTCCGCCCTTAAAGCCCTCCAGCACGACAAAGTGATTGAAATTCCAGTGTATTATACAAGGTGGAGTGAGCTTTCTCAGCGCCTCCGGCTCTTTGCGGTAGCCGTGGCATTCAAGACCCATGCGCTTTGCCGCTTTCATGATATTACCGGCGTTGCAGCCGTCACGGGATACTCCCGTCTCGATGCGCAGCTTTTCAAGCGGAACATGGCTGCCGAAATACGCCAGTATCATG
>JALEOL010000089.1 GCA_022766785.1 Oscillospiraceae bacterium | reverse complement strand
CAGTCGGAGGGAGAAGCGCTGCCGTAAAGGCTGACCTCCACGAACGCGGTCTTTTCCGGCTTCTCTCCCTGAAAATAAAGGCTGACGTTCGGCTCAAATCCCACCATGAGCCAGCTCTCGGTCTTGCCGATGAGCTTCACTGCCTCGCCCAGCGCGGTTTTAAGGCTTACCTCCTGCTCCGGGGTGATGTCCTGTGAATACTTTGTGTTGATGAATGGCATATTTTCTCCTTTCTGACCTGCGTCATAAAAACGGAACGCGCCGCCTATGTGCACAGTTCCTATCATTCGTATTACGGCAGAATATCTTCTGCGCAGCGCAATACCTCGCGGAATTCTCCAAGGTCGATGCAGTATCTCGGGTCGCCATGCTCCAGTGCGTCTTTCATGTCGGCGGCGCTGTGCCAGTCCACCTCGGATATCTCCGCTTTCTCAAAGTGGAAATCAGCGTCAGACAGCGCTCCCTTGAACAGGAACACCCACTTTATCTCGTTATTCAGAAATCGCTTCCCGTGAAAAACGTTGTCCTCGCTCACCTGCCTGCGGCAAAGCAGAACCAGCTCGGACGGGCGCGCCTTAACGCCTACCTCCTCGCCCAGCTCCCTTATCGCTGCGGAAATGGGGTCCTCCCCTGCGTCGATATGCCCGGTGGAAGCCGCGTCCCAGCAGCCCGGAAAGCTGTCCTTGTCCTCGGCACGCTTTTGCAGCAGGAACTCCATTCCCCCAAGCCTGCGCCTTGCTATCCAGATATGCACGCTGGCGTGCCAGTCGCCGTCGCGGTGGATATCGCCCCGGCGCTTTTTCCGCTCGGTGGGTTCTCCCCCGGGGGTGAGTACGTCAAAAAGCTCGTCGTCGGAATACATCGCATGCCTCCGTATCAGTCGAGCTTCCAGTTTATCGGCTGCATACCGTGCTGAACCAGAAACTCGTTGGTCTTGATGAAGTGTCCGCAGCCGAAAAATCCGTTATACGCGGACAAGGGACTTGGGTGAGCGCACTGAAGCACCAGATGCTGAGGATTTGTGACAAGTCTCGCCTTGGAACGTGCATTTCCGCCCCACAGCAGGAACACTATCGGTTGTTCACGGTCGTTGAGCAGCTGTATTATCCTGTCGGTGAACTGCTCCCAGCCCATTCCGCGGTGGCTGTTCGCCTGACCCTCGCGGACGGTGAGCACCGTGTTCAGCAGCAGCACGCCGCTGTCAGCCCAGGCGGTAAGCTCGCCATGCTGCGGCGGTTCGTAGCCAAGCTCTGCCTTTATCTCCTTGAAGATATTCTGGAGCGAAGGCGGCGGCGGAGTGCCCTTTTTCACCGAAAAGCACATTCCGTGAGCCTGCCCTGCGCCGTGGTACGGATCCTGCCCGAGTATCACAGCGCGGACATCGCTGTATGAAGTATGCCGCAGCGCGTTGAATATATCCTGCATAGGCGGATAAATGCGGCGCGTGGTATACTCCTGCTTCAGGAATTCACGCAGCCGCAGGTAATAATCCTTTCGTATCTCGTCTGCCAGAAGCGCGTCCCATTCGTTGCCTATGTGCATCATTTTTTCTTACCCTTTTGCTTTTTGCCGGAGTTCCTGGTGCGCTTGGGCTTTACCGAAAAGCCGAAAGTCCCGATCTTCTTGCCCAGCGCAAAATATGTGCCGTGGGCGTAGGTCATAAGCCCTGCCTTTTCAATGTGCAGCTTGCCCTTTTCGTCGATAAGCTCCTTGTCGATATCTACCGAGGTTATCTCGGCGATGAACATATCGTGGCTCCCCTGGGGCAGCACCTCAGTGACCTTACACTCGATAGATATAGAAGCCTGGGCTATCTGCGGAGCGGATACCGTATTGCTCTCCATGGGGGTGAGCTTCATTTTGGCGAGCTTATCCTCGTTCTTACCGGACTTTATGCCGCAGTAATCCACAGACCTCACCAGCGTTGACGGCATCATATTTATAACGAACTCGCCGCTTTCCCTGATGATATTATATGAATTTCTCTCCGGTCTTACTGAAATGTAGGTCTTTGCCGGGTCGGAGCAGATTATTCCCGTCCACGCGATGGTGAGCGCTGTCGGCTTCTCCATATTGCCGCAGGATACCAGAACCGCCGGCACGGGTGCCAGCAGCGTTCCCGGCTTCCACTGTACTTTTTCCATATCAATCTCCTTTCACTTGCCGAAAAATCTATCATACACCGTTATTATAGCACATTGTAGGGAAAAGTGCAACAAAAAAATACATTTTCCGGGAAGATCGAAATTCGTGGTAATCATAAGCACCGTGGGGGGAAACTGCCGTTCCCCCCCACGCTCCATATAATGCCGTGTTGCTCTTAATCAAGCATTATCAGCCGGAAATGTCAACCACTTTATGCCACGGCAGATACGGTGTCGGATCGACCTGCTCATCGTTGAGCCGAACCTCAAAATGGAGTATACAGGTTGTCGTCTGACCAGTGTGTCCAACGCCTCCGATAATGTCACCCACAGTTACATCCTGACCCTCCGTGACATTTATCTCACCCAGGTGCCCATAGAGGGTCACTAGTCCGTCACCGTGATCTATCATCACGCATTTCCCGTAGCCTTCATACCATTCAGCCTTAACGGCCCTGCCGCTTCCGGCGGCAAACACCTCGGTTCCTGCCAGTGCCGCGATATCTATTCCGTTATGACCGTAATACCCACCGTATCCGTACATCGGTTCGCTTATCACTCCTCCGTCCTCGCCGCCCACCGGCCAAATAAATTTCTTTTCCGGCTGAAGATACTGCCCCTCATCGTAATTTGCACTGACGCTTATCTCCACCATTGCTGTGCCGTTCTCTCTTATCTCAAAATGCAGGATATTACCATATTTCCCCGTATATCCTGTGCTGCCGGTCATGGCTATCACTTCGCTGCGCTCTACGGTCTGCCCCTCTGAAACTCTGATCTCGCCCAGATGACCGTACACCGTTGCAAGACCTGCGCCGTGGTCGATGATGATATAGTCCCCCAGTCCGTCATTCCAGCCCTCGGACACCTTTATCACCGTTCCTGTCTGGTAGGAATGCACCTCCACCGGAACGCCATTACTCATCTCCTCGCTGAAAAAGTCGTTCCAGAAATACTGCCCGGACTGCCACCCCACCTGTGTGTTCCTGTCGGTGAGCGTCAATGTGTCAAGGGGCAATACGCCGCTCTCGCGCAAAGCCTGCGCCGCTTCCTTGTCAAATCCGCTGTTCACACCGCTGTCTGACAATATCGCCCCGATATCCTCGTTCTGAATGTTTCCGTAATAGCTAAGGATATATGCCCGGATATAGATATCTGCTACCTGCTGTGCAATTACAAGCTGATCTGAACCCCCCGGACAGCCGGCTTCGGCAAACGCTTCCCCCTCGTCAATTACATCACCGGGTTTTGCCAGATATTCCCCGAGGTGGCAGTATAACCTGAATGTACCGTCCTGTTCCGAGATCATCGCAGTTTTGCCGTATTCGGGCAGTTCTCCTGTAAACACGAGCGTACCAGGCGCGGTCGCTGTAATTTCAGCGTTCTCTGTATCGCAGGCAATATGCGTGTGATCATCGCAGCTGAATAGCCAGCTAT
>JALEOL010000068.1 GCA_022766785.1 Oscillospiraceae bacterium | reverse complement strand
CGCAGGCGGGCTGGTCTGTCGTTAGTCTGGCGCAAAATGAAACATGATCGTTAACGCATTATGTGATATTTTGCGCCAAACTAAAAATATGCAAGCAAGCGGACGGCAAAGGCGATAGCCGGTAATTATACGGTGTTGCCTTAGTCTTTGTGTCAACCTTTATTATACAACATCAATTTATACAGAAAAACACCCCGATCGCGCAGACCGGGGTGAATTTAATGTAACAATGTAACCGGATCACTTGATGATAGTGATGCTGCCGAGGATCGGGATCTCTTTCATCTCGCCCTGAGCCGCGCCAACGATGCCGTAGATAGCCGCCAGCAGCATTACCAGACCGACTACTCCGCCGATGATGCCGGCAAGGATACCGCCGATGAACGGGATTATCCCCAGAATACCGCATGCCGCGCCTATCACTGCATCAATGATGAACAGGATAAGTCCCTGGTTAGCGTGGAACCTTGTGAACTGACTGTTGCCAACGATGAGCGTAATGATGAACAGCGGCCCGATATAGCTGAGCACGCCAAATGCCTTTTCTGTAGAATCCATGATGTTACCTCCTGAAATATGTCCGCCCCCGGAGTGCCACATACCCCGGATAACGGTATATATCTATGACACGCGCTTTTTGCGCAATATCATCTTTCAGCATATCTTTATGATATACCAAAAATGCGATTTTGTCAACGTATTTCAGTGGGTATAACGGGAAATTATACAAAAAAGCCAAAAATCTGCCTTTTGTTCTCCAGGATATCGTTAAATCTATCCAAATACTCATATGGGTATTTGTGATTTGTGATACGCTGTATCCTGCCGGTGCTGCGGTCAACCAGCTTTGTGGTAGCCCCGGCGCCCACCGCGAATATCGTCTGAAGCTCCTCCATGATGTAGGTGTTGTACAGGCTTTCAGTGCCCGGCTTCGCATAGCCTGTGTTCTCCTGGTTGTCCGCGGTGTTTTTCTGGCGGTAAAGATAATACGGAACATAGCCGCTCTCCGCCAGCTTTCTGTGGGCGTAGTCCACCATTCGCTCCGCCTGCCCCTCCGCGCTGTCCACGCCCTCCCGGAACAGCGCCGCCGCACGTTTAAGCGACAGGCTGTGCACCGTGATGTTCTCCGGAGAAAGTCCGCACACCGCGTCAAGGCTCGCCGCAAAGCTGTCAAAATCCTCCCCGGGAAGTCCGGCGATAAGATCCATGTTTATCACACTGAACCCTGCTTCCCTCGCCATAAGGAACGCCTGCTCCGTTTCGGCGCTGGTGTGCGCCCTGCCGATAGTTTTAAGCACGCTGTCGTTCATCGTCTGGGGATTTACGCTGACGCGCCCGGCGCCGGCTTCCTTTATCGCCGCCAGCTTTTCCGGGGTTATCGTGTCCGGTCTGCCGGCTTCCACCGTGAATTCGCGCACACGGGAAAGGTCGAAGTATTCCAGCGCCGCAAACAGCCGCTTCAGCTGCTGTGCGGAAAGCACCGTTGGCGTTCCTCCCCCGAAATATATCGTGTCCGGCAATAACCCCAGATGCCGCGAGATAGTCGCAAGCTGCTTCATCTCCACGGTAACGCGCCCCAGGTACTCGTCCAGCCGCGCCGCCGCCTGGTTTACAGAATGCGACACAAAACTGCAATAGCTGCACCTCGTCGGACAAAAGGGTACCGACACATACAGGCTGAACGAATTTGCCGGTATAGAGAGTTCCAGCGGCTTTTGCACCTGCTCTATCCTGCGCGCCACGGCTAACTTCCGGGGGCTTACCAGCAGCGACTGGAGCGCCTGCTCGTCGGTGAGCTTCGACAGCACCTTCACCGGACGAACCCCGGTCAGTATCCCCCAGGGCAGGTCGTGCCCGGTGTATTCCCTCAGCGCCTTGTACAGCAGCACCGACATCTCGCGCTCCTGCTCCTTATCCGGGGTCTCCCCGGGCAGAGTGCGGCTCATGGAATAGCGCTTCCCTGCGCAGACCAGCTCCACAGAAAGGCTCACGCCGCCGGGAAATTCGCTGCGCTCGGTCAGGCAGTAGTCCCCCACAGCGTCCGCCCTGTCCCGGGATAACTTTAACGCCATAGGCGGAAAGAAGTTCCTGAACAGCCTTTCCAGTTCATACTGGAATTTGTGGTCTATGAAAATAAGCGTCATTTTTCGATTTCCTTTTTACTAATGGTCACCTCTAAAAACCTCCTTCACGGCAGCTTTTCTATGACTTGTATCATCTGCTGCGTTGTCAAACCTTGAAATACATACAGTATGACTGCGGTTTGACGCCTAGCATCTGATACAAGTCATTGACGAAAATCTGCTCGTGTCCCGGTTTTTAGAGGTTCCCTAATAAACCCTGAAATTACAGAGAAACTCTGCTGAAATACTCCGTCACGAACTCCGGGAACCGCTCCCGGGGCGCCGTTACCCTTTCCTTTGCCGTTATCGCATATTTCTGCATATCCTCCGGGAATACCGCCGTATCCGCGATGTTGAGCAGCGGAATATCCATAGCGCTGTCCCCGGCGCACACTATCCGGCAGCCCGGGGCTATTCGCTCCGCAAGCCGCTTTGCCGCACTTCCCTTGCACAGCTTCGCCGGAAGCGCATATACTTTCGCCCCGACAGCATAGCACAGCACCCGCTCCCCGGCGGCTTTCCGGAGCGCTTCAAGGGTGCTTTGCGGTTCGTCCGACTTTGTGAACAGGAACAGCCCGTCCACCATTCTTATCTCAAAGCTGCGGAAAGCGTCCTGCTCCAGCACCCGGCGGCAGGCGGCAAGCTCCGCTTCGCACTCCTCCACCAGCGCAAGAGAACCACGCGTCCATTCCGGGTCGGGTATTCCTCTCACCAGCAGCGTGCCGCCGTTGTCCGCAAGGGCGTATTCCGGGGTAAATCCGGGGATATTTATCCTGCGGTACTGCTCCACGCTCCGGGTCGTCACCGGGATAATTTCAAGCCCCGGCAGAAGCTCAGCCTGGCGCGGCGTGATGCAGGATATTTCACGTCCGTCCTTTATTTCGCACAGGATATCCCCCAGGCGTTTCTTCCCGGCGGAAAATATCAGCGTGCCGTCAAGGTCGGTGAAAACCACGGTGCGTTCAGACATCGCTCATCACCCTGATTATTCCGCAGGCGTGGTAATTCCGCAGCGGATACTCGCGCACCTCAACGTTCTTTTCCGCCGCAAGCTCCACAAGGTGCTTCGTCAGCGGACTTTCCTTATCCCTCAGCAGAATAAGCCTGGGAACGCGCCGCAGCAGCACCCTGGTCGCCTCGCCTATGCCGGGCTTCACAAGCTTTATGTCCTCCACGCCGAACTGCGCCGCTATCTCCCGGGTCTCTGCAAGTCCGCCGCCGTTCACACGCTGTGGAAGTACGGCATGCCCGAAAGTCATTTCCTGCTCAATGGCGGCGATATAGGCGTTGGTGCGGTCTATCCCCCGGAACTCGCCAAAATACACCGCCCCGTGGAAGTCCTCCGGACGTATCAGCCCATTAAGCACAGTCCTGCTGAAAAGCCCGGAAACCACGCTGTTAAGGCAGGCGCAGGGAATAAACAGGTCGTCGTGAGTGCCGCACAACCTGCATATCCCGGCAGGGTCGGCAAGCACCGCGATATCGCTCAGCCTGTCAAGCCTGTCCCTGCCTATGCCGTATTCATAGAGCGGAAATTCCTCCAGCGCCTGCCGCAGGGTACGGGCTATCGTGCCCTTTCCCGTCCAGCCGTCAATGAACTGTATTCCGTCTGCGGAATGCCGCGCCAGGATATACTCCATTGCACGGCGGTCTATGCCCTTTCCCACGATTATCGAAATGGAATAGTGCGGCAGCGATACTCCGTACTTTCTGCGGATATACCGCTTTATCAGCACCCCGGCAGGAGTTCCGGCACGCGCCAGGGACACCAGCACAGCGCCCCTGCCCTTTTCCGCCCATATCGCCTCGGCGACAGTCCGCACAGCGTCCGCGTTCGCCTTTGCCCAGAGCTTCAGCCCGTTCTCGTACTCCGCAAAGTACTCCGGCTGCGGCTCGTATTCCTGGGGCAGCAGCTCGCTGTAATGCTTTCCGCTCTGGATAAGCCGCTCACGCTCCTCCGGCGGCATGGGGGGTAATTTCCCGGTGATGTCCGTCAGCAGCAGCCGCACGTCCTCCCGGGGGTAGCTTGTAGGGACTGTCTTTCCGCGCCAGAATACCACAGCGGTACTCTCTCCCCTCACTGCTCCGCACAGCCGCTGCGCCGCGTTGTCGGGGGAGAACTCCGCGTCGGTCATGACTATGCTGAGGGCGCATTTCTCCGTGTTATAGAGAAACACCCTGCGCTCCGGGTCGTAGGGGCTGTACCCCGGGGTCCTGTTCACCACCGGGTATTCCCCCTGACCCGGGAGCGAAAAGCCGTCCCTGTCGCTCTCACACGGCAGCATGGGGCTTCTGGTGGAGCAGTGCACCACCACCCTGCCGTATTTTTCAGAGAGCAGCTTTCCAAGCAGCAGCGGCGGATAGCAGAATTCCTCCGTGCCGACTATCTCAACAGTCTGCGTTTCGTCCCCCGGAAATTCCTCCGAAAGCTGCGTACAGAACCGACGGCATTCCGCAAGATAGCTGTCTGCGTTCACTCCAAGCCGGGGGTCGAGAACAGAATTTTTTCGCAGCACCATGTCCGGGTTTCTGTCCTTTGGCGAAAGGTCGGGGGAAACTCGCTCCGGCTCGGCGGTGTTGGTGATATTCCCGGTATCAGCGAGGGTTATCGGGGTGATACCTGCGTCACGGAAATTCTCAATGCTTTCCGCAGAAGCCGCCAGCGCCGCCGCATAGATACGGCAATCCGGCGCAAGGCAGCCGTCCAGCGCCCTTATGAGCTTCACAGCGGTGCTTCCGGTGGTGTATTCATCGTCCACCAGAATTATCTGTGCCGCCCTGCGGAAAACGTCCTCGTCACGCACGCAAAGATAGTGCCGCTTTGCGTGGCTGTGGCTCTCCTCAAACGAAATAGCGGTCGCCCAGTCGGGAAGCGGCTCCCGGGTGGTGGTCACGAAAAAGCAGTCGTGGAACGCTCCTGCCACCACTGCGCCTATTGCCGTGGCAGTTTCGGCGAAAGCTATCACGACCGTGGAGCGCTCCGCCCTGCCGTCCTGCGCCGCCTTTCTCGCAAGCTCCCCGAACAGCTCCAGCGACTTCACCGGATCTGAGGGGAAATGCTTCGCCTGACGGGTGTTCATTATAATATGCGCCCGGCAGGGGTTGTTCTCCCGCTTTGCCAGAAACAGATGTGACACGCCCTGGTCGTCATACAGTCTCATTCATACCTCCACAATATCCCATTGTCCCAAGGGTCATTTCAGCTCCACCACGGTAACGCCTGCCTCGCCCTCACCGTAATCCCCCTGACGGTAGCTTTTCACCGCCGGGTTGGTCTTGAGGGACTGCTGAACCGCCGCACGCAGCGCTCCTGTGCCCTTGCCGTGGATTATCACAACGCTGCTTATTCCGCTTAGCTGCGCACTGTCGATGAAACGCTCCACCTCCAGCACGCCCTCGTCGCTCATCATTCCGCGGATATCCAGCTCCATTCCTCCGCGGCGGCTCATGTTCGATGTTACCTGCTTCTTCACGCTGCCGCCCACGGACTTCTGCGGCGGCTGCTTTTTCTTGTTCTCGATAAGCCGCAGGTTCTTCTGGCTGGTCTTTATCTTCATCATACCGACCTGCACATAGCACACGCCGGACATGTTCGGCACGGTCATCAGCACGCCCTCTTTCTTCGTGTCGGCGAGCATTACCGTGTCCCCTGCCTTTAACGGGCGCGGAAGTACATAGTCCTCGGTCTTCCGCTGTACAACGGGATTTGCGTCGTCCTGCATCTTGTTGAGCGTGCTGTTCGTGCGGCTCTTTGCGCTGCTCAGCCCCTGCCGCAGAGCCTCCTTGTCCTTTGCCTTTTTAAGCTCCTCCAGCTCGTTTAACAGCTGATTGGAGCGGAACCGCGTTTCCTCTACGATAGACAAAGCCCTCTGACGTGCGCTTTCAAGCTCCTTTTCCTTCTGCTGCTCCAGCTCGGACAGCTTCTGCTTTAATTCGCTCTCGGTCATCTTCGCGTTGCGCTCGGATATTGCGGCGCTTTCTTTCAGCGTTTCCAGTTCCTGGCGCGACTTTTCAAGAGCGTCCACCACCTGCTCAAAACGCTGGTTCTCGGTGCTGACAAGATCCTTTGCGCGGTTTATCACGCCCTCCGGCATACCAAGCCGCCGGGAAATAGCGAACGCGTTGGATTTGCCCGGAACGCCCACGATAAGCCGGTAGGTGGGTTTCAGGGTGTTCACGTCGAATTCGCTGGAGGCGTTCTCCACACCCTCGGTCTGGAGGGCGTACATCTTGACCTCCTGATAATGAGTGGTGGCGGCGACCTTTGCGCCCTGCTCCCGAAGCGTACTGAGTATCGACACCGCAAGCGCAGCGCCCTCAACAGGGTCGGTGCCGCTGCCAAGCTCGTCGATAAGCACAAGGCTGCGCTCGTCCGCCTTTGACAGTATCTTCACCACGTTCACCATGTGCGACGAGAACGTGGACAGGCTCTGCTCGATGCTCTGCTCGTCGCCGATATCAACGTAGATACCGCTGAATATGCCCACCTCTGTACCGTCCGAGGCAGGTATCATCAGTCCGCACATGGTCATCAGCGTCAGCAGACCTATCGTCTTTATCGCAACCGTCTTACCGCCGGTGTTGGGGCCTGTTATCATCAGGCTGGAATACGCGCCGCCAAGCTCCACGGAGATCGGCACAACGGCGTTCTGGTCGATGAGGGGGTGCCGCGCCTGCCGCAGAGCCACCCTCGGCTCGGATACGATATTCGCCGCAACGCCTCGCATTTTTGCGCCGAGGTTCGCCTTTGCAAAATACAGCTCCAGTATCTGCGCCACGCGGAAGTTGTTCGCTATGCTCTCGGCGTTTTCGCCCACGCGCGCGGAAAGCTCCCGGGTTATGCGCTCTATCTCCGCCTGCTCCCGGGACTTCAGCACCCGTATCTCGTTGTTCGCCTCAACAACGCTCATCGGCTCGACAAAGAAAGTCTGCCCGGTGGCGGAGGTGTCGTGAACAAGACCGGGCACCTCGTTCTTGTATTCGCTGCGCACCGGGACTACATACCGCCCGTCACGCATGGTGACTATCGCTTCCTGGAGGAATTTCTGCGTGCTGCGGCTTCTTATGAGCTTGTCCAGCTGCTCGCGGATATTCATTCCCTGCCTTACTATCCGCTTTCTTATAGAAGCAAGCTCCGGGCTTGCGGCGTCGGACATCTCCTCCTCGGAGATTATGCTCTCGGATATGCGCTGCTCCAGGTCTTTTATCGGGTAAAGATTGCGGAAATACTCCGACAGGGAGCTTTCCACGCTCTCGCACTGGCTGAACCAGTCGCACAGCATACCGGTCTCCCGGAGGATATCAGCAACGTCCAGCAGTTCCCTGAACGACAATGCGGAGCCGCTGCTGCACCTTTTCAGCGAAAAGGAAACGTCCTTTATCCTGCGGAAGCGCGGCGTGCCGAATTTTGCGGAGAGGGTGAACGCGTCATTTGTCTTTTGCAGTTCCCGGCGTATCTCCCCCTCGTCGAAGGACGGCGAGAGCTTCAGCGCCTTTTCCCGGCAGGAGTCGCTGCAGGTCTGCTCCGCCAGCAGCTCGAGTATCTTGTCCAGCTCGAGTTTCTTGTAATATTTATTCATTTTCTCACCTTATCATACATCTGAATGTAACGGGTCGTATCGCAATTTTACACAGGTGACTTTATTATAACCCCAAACAGCCGAAATGTCAACCGACGGAACAGGAATTGACATATCACGGAAATGTGCGGCGGTGCAATTGTGCAAATCGCACAAAAACAAAACCGGGTTTGATTTGGCTAACTGTATTAATCACAAAAATAAAACACAGTGCAGCGCGGCATGGGAAAAAATCTTGACAAAACCGGCAGAAAGTAGTATCATATAACCGGGTTAGAAAAATCTAACTTTTTCGTACTGCAAGCATATTAGCCGGAACTAACACTTGCTTGCGCTGTCATAACCATAACAGAGAAACAGAGGTATGGCAGGACAAGTCGCTGCATATAAATGTGCGAGGAGGAGACAATATGGCTACACTAAAGGACGCTAAGGTCGGCGATACCGTCACCGTTAAGAAGATAAACGGCGAGGGAGCGTTACGGCGCAGGATAATGGACATGGGTATAACAAAGGGCGTTGAGATATTTGTGCGCAAGCTGGCTCCGCTGGGAGACCCGATAGAGATCAGGGTGAGAGGCTATGAGCTGTCGCTTCGCAAGGCTGACGCGGAAATGATAGAGATCTGACGAACTACCGGCTGTGCTGCCGACGGCTTTAACACGGCTACCGTGGCGGCTAAGCAGGTGTTACGGGGAAGTTAGTTTATTCTAAGGCTGAAAAAAGAGAGGAGACAGTCAGGAATGGAGATCAGGATAGCGCTCGCAGGTAATCCCAACTGCGGCAAGACAACGCTTTTCAACGCGCTGACGGGTTCCAATCAGTATGTGGGGAACTGGCCCGGCGTTACGGTTGAAAAGAAAGAGGGAAAGCTAAAGGGCAGAAAGGACGTGATCATCACCGATCTGCCGGGGATATATTCGCTTTCACCATACACTATGGAGGAAGTTGTCGCGAGAAACTACCTCGTGGGAGAACGCCCCGAAGCGATCCTGAACATAATCGACGGCACCAACCTGGAACGCAACCTGTACCTCACCACGCAGCTCATCGAGCTTGGAATTCCCGTGGTGGCTGCAATAAACATGATGGACGTCGTAGAAAAGAACGGCGACAAGATAAACACCGAACTGCTCGCCAAAGAGCTTGGCTGCGAGATATGCGAGATATCCGCACTGAAAGGCACCGGCGTTAATGAGGCTGTGGAAAAAGCTATCCGCGCCGCCGAAGCCGGAAAAGCAGTGATACCGCAGCACATTTTCAGCGGCGCAGTAGAGCACGCCATCGCACATATCGAGGAAGCGGTGCTCCACGACCTGCCCGACTCGCAGCAGCGCTGGTACGCCATAAAGATATTCGAGCGCGACGAAAAGATCCTCGAACTCATGAAGATACCCGAGAAAAAAATGGCGCACATCGAAAACGATATCCGGGCGGCTGAAGCAGAGCTTGACGACGAATCCGACTCAATAATCACAAACGACCGCTATGTCTACATAACAGCAATTATCAAAAAATGCCTTGTGCGGAAAAACAAGGACGGTCTTTCCACCTCCGACAGGATCGACCGTATCGTCACCAACCGCTTTCTGGGGCTGCCGGTGTTCGCGCTGGTGATGTTCCTGGTTTACTTCGTCTCAATGGTGACTGTCGGCGCAAACGCCTCCGGGTGGGTGAACGAC
Source organism: Oscillospiraceae bacterium (assembly GCA_022766785.1). Taxonomy (GTDB): domain Bacteria; phylum Bacillota; class Clostridia; order Oscillospirales; family Ruminococcaceae; genus CAG-115. The sequence goes on along the minus strand of JALEOL010000068.1, from coordinate 9,616 downwards.
GGCGTGTTCGGGGACGGCTGGTATCTGCTGGGAATAGGCAGGGCGGAATACACCCAGGCTTGCGATGAATACAACGACGCCTATGCCGCACTGGACGCATTCGGCGCAGCCCCGGACGCGGACGCACCCGGGTTCGATGAGCAGAAAACCCTTGCAGAGCTTGGCAGGAACGTCCCCACAGAGGTCTGCGTTCCCTATGAGATACAGGACGAGGATACGCTCCGGACTCACACCGTGCTGGTATACGCAGGAGATATCCCCGCCGGCGTGGACGAGGAAAAAGTCCTGGGCACCTCCTATAAGGGCGCCGTCCGCTACTTCGCGGTGAACGGCTTTGACCAGCCTGACCCTGCGGACTACGGAAAGTTCGTTCCGGGAATTCCGGGGCTTGTCACCGGGGCGCTGGATTCGGTAAACTGCGTGGACTGGCTCAAGGGGCTTATCGTAAACGGCATTCTCACCGGCGTTGGCTCGGTGCTGGGATTTCTGCCGCAGCTGCTGGTGCTGTTCCTGTTCCTGGCGTTCCTCGAGTCCTGCGGCTATATGTCAAGGGTCGCGTTCGTGCTGGACAGGCTGTTCCGGAAGTTCGGGCTTTCGGGCAAGTCCTTTATCCCGATACTTATCGGCACCGGCTGCGGCGTTCCCGGCATTATGGCTTCCCGTACCATTGAGAACGTCCGCGACCGCCGCATGACTATCATGACCACAACATTTATCCCCTGCGGCGCAAAGGTGCCGTTCATCTCCATGATAGCAGGCGCTGTGTTCCATAACTCCCCGTGGGTGTCCACCGGAGCGTACTTCATCGGTATCGCCGCGATACTCACCTCCGGCGTGATCCTGAAAAAAACCAAGATGTTCTCCGGCGACCCCTCTCCGTTCGTTATGGAGCTTCCTGCCTACCATTTCCCCACCGTCAGCAGCGTGCTGCGCTCCATGTGGGACAGGGGCTGGTCTTTCATCAAAAAGGCAGGCACAGTCATCATGCTCTCCACGATACTGGTGTGGTTTACTTCTTACTTCGGCGTGGTGGACGGAACGTTCCGTATGCTTGACGAAAGCGAGATGAACTGCTCTGTTCTGGCGATAATCGGCGGAGCGATCTGCTGGCTGTTCGCGCCCCTCGGCTGGGGTCAGTGGCAGACCGCAGTCGCTTCTATCACCGGTCTTGTCGCAAAGGAAAACATTGTCGGCACACTGGGCGTGCTCTACGGCGGTTCGGGGGATGTATACGGCTCTATCGCCGGAGCGTTCACTGCAAGCAGCGCGATGTCCTTCCTGATATTCAACCTGCTGTGTGCGCCCTGCTTCGCCGCGATCAGCGCTATCCGCCGCGAAATGAACAGCAGGAAATGGTTCTGGTTCGCTATCGGGTATGAGTGCGGCTTCGCCTACGCGATATCCCTTATCGTAAACCAACTGGGCAATCTGTTCAGCGGAACTCTGCTCACCGCAGGAAGCGGCGCGGTCTGCAATATAATCAGCCTGGTATTCGCCGCCGTGATACTTATCTGGCTCGTCTACCTGCTGTTCAGACCGGCAGACAGAAACCGCGCTCTTACAAAGAATACCGACTGACAGTACGGGAAAGGTTCATCATGACAGGATTTATTCAGGAGAACTGGGGCAGCCTGCTGGTGGGTGCTATCCTGCTTGCGGTCGTGGCTCTGGTTGTGGTAAAGCTCGTCCGTGACAGGAGATCCGGCAGACATTCCTGCGGCGGCGACTGCGGAAGCTGCGGAGCCTGTAAGAAATGCTCCGCCAGCCACACCAGCGGACACAACAGCAAAAACTGAGCCAGGCTGTTTCACATAACAACACGAAAAATACCGGGACTGCAATATGCAGCCCCGATAATTTTTTAAGAAACCCTATCCCAAACGGGGGCAAGGGGCGAAGCCCCAAAAAGCCCGGAATGCTCGGAGAACAACCCACCCGATAAGAATGGGACTGTATGCCGTCGGCAGCGCAACGTTTCACTGGTATATGCACCATTCACTTTTTATCCGCGAAAAATCGGCAAAAGGGGGAAAAGGGGAGAGGGCGCAAACAGGACGTTTGCGAAGTTGCCCCAGAGTGCGACACGATGTCGCACAATAAAGGGCAACCTGGAAGGTGAGTCTGAGGGGAAAACCGTAGGGGGAAAGGGGGGAAATGCCGATTTTTGCCGTGATTCCTGTTTGGCGCAAAATGATACTTTATCTCCTATTTCAAGAAGCTTTTGTGCGCCAAACGCTGGTTCCCCCCTTTCTCCCGAAGGGTTTCCCCTCAGTCCCGTGCGAAAACATTTTATTTAAAAAGCGCCAAACAGCCACTGTCTATATGATAAATCTATTTTTTCCGAGAGGAGCAACCCCTCCCCAACATTTTTCACAAACAAGACCGGAACTGCAAACCACAGCCCCGGTCGTTTTGTATATTATTCTTCCTGCTTACTCAGCATAATCAGTATCTATCCCTGCCTTGACAAGCTCCTTTCGCTCCGCCTCAAGCGCCAGAGCCTGCTCCCGCTGTATCTCCTCATGGATCGACAGCATAGGCTCCACGTCAATATGCCGCACATGACGGTCTATGTAGTTCTTCGTACACTTGAACACCATCGGCGACAGCACCAGAACGCCTATCAGGTTCGGGATCATCATCATGCCGTTGAAGGTGTCGGAAAGCTCCCACGCGAGGTTCTCGCCCATGACAGCGCCGCCGAAGATAGCCAGAACGAACACCACCTTGTAGATCAGCGTTGCCTTTGTGCCGAACAGGTACTCGAACGCCTTTGTGCCGTAGTGGCTCCAGCCAAGCGCGGTGGAGAACGCGAACAGCAGCAGCGCTATCGCAACGAAATCACGCCCGATCACGCCGAAGTTCTGCTCGAACGCCATGCCCACCAGTGAACCGGTCTCGGTTATGCTGCTGTCGGCAAGAAGCCCGGTCTCCAGATCAATAAGCCCGGAGGAAAGAACGGTGAACGCAGTCAGCGTGCATACAACGATAGTGTCAGCGAATACCTCAAAGATACCCCACATGCCCTGCTGAACAGGCTCCTTGACGTTTGAACTGGAATGTACCATTACGGACGAACCAAGACCTGCCTCGTTGGAGAACACGCCACGCTTCATGCCCATCTGTACCGCCATCTTTACGCCGTGTCCGACAACGCCGCCCACAGCCGCCTCAAGTCCGAACGCGCTCCTGAAGATCGCAGTGAACACCGCGCCGAACTGGTCGATGTGCATAAAGCAGATCACGATAGTTCCAAGCAGATACAGCAGCACCATTACCGGAACTACCTTCTCGGCAACGGCGGCAATGCGCTTTATTCCGCCGATGACTACCAGCGCCGCAACTATCATCAGCACGATACCCGTTATCCAGCCGGGGATACCAAAGGTGCTGTTCATGTTGGTGGAGATCGTGTTTATCTGCGTCATGTTTCCGATACCGAACGACGCAAGCAGACAGAATACGCAGAACAGCACCGCCAGCACAGCGCCCAGGGTCCTGCAGTGCTTCTTTCCGCCAAGACCGTGCTTCAGGTAGTACATCGCGCCGCCGCTCCACTCGCCGTTCTTGTTCTTCACGCGGTAGAGTATGCCGAGGACGTTTTCGGAGAAGTTCGTCATCATTCCGAAGAACGCCATTATCCACATCCAGAACACCGCGCCCGGTCCGCCGGTGACTATCGCAGAGGCAACGCCGGCGATGTTTCCGGTCCCCACCGTTGCGGCAAGCGCCGTGCAAAGGCTCTGGAACTGGGATATCGACTTGTCGCTGGTGTGCTTCGTGACCTTTTTGTCACGGAAGATAGCGCCGATGGTGAACTTTATCCACCTGCCGATGTGCGATACCTGAAAGAACTTCGTCAGCACCGTCATCAGCACTCCGACAAACAGCAGCAGTATCAGAGCCGGCCAGCCCCATACCACGCCGCTTATCGCGTCGTTCACCTGTTTGACGACATCGAGAAATCCGTCAAAGAAACCGGGTCCGCTGCCCTGGACAGCCTGTTCGGCGGTCTGCGCAGCATCTGAGATCAGTAGTAATCCATTCATGTTTTGTTTTCTCCCCTGTACGGACTTTGTCCGCATAATAATCGTTTTTATTATACACCAGATCGCCGGAAAATGCAAACGATATATGCATGGCATTTTGCACAAAATTTATCTGCTTTTATTCTTTCCGCCCCCGGGAATTCGGGTTTTACGGGACATATAACGGGGCGTTTGTGAATAAATGCGCAAGCATGTGTCCGTGTAAATGAAATTTTCACCAAATATTTATGGCAATACTCACAAAAACATTAACAACTTGTTGCAAGCACATGCATTCTTGTGGTATAATACAATAAATTATTATATTTAGTATTTAGTATGTAATATTGTCCATAGTTAAAAGGAGAAATACAACTTGGAAAAGCAGAGACCACTTATCGGTGTTATTGCCGCTGAAGCGGAGTACATATTTTTCAGCCGCTCGCTGGAGTGTATCCAGAAAGAGCTTTTTGCGGCGGATATGGACGCGGCTGTTTTTTCGTCGCTGATGATGTCCGGCAACCCGGAGTTTGACGCGGCAGAAAACTCGGTATACGACCTCATCAACCTCGACCTGCTGGACGGGATAATCATTTTCCCCACCAGCATAAACGACGAAGCCGCCAGAAACAAGCTGACAGAACGTATCAGGAACGAATTCCGGGGGCCTGTCGTGTCTTTCGACTGCGAGGTGGAGGGCTTCGAGCACGCCCTTTACAACTACCAGCCGGCGGTGGATACCGTTATCGCCCACCTCGCGGAGAAACACGGGGTAAAGACCGCGGACTTTGTCGGCGGCCCCGACGACGCGTTCCACAACACCGTTATGCAGTACTTCGTCCAGTCGATGAAAAAACACGGTATCAGCATTCCCGACGAACGTATCCACCGCGGTCAGGACTGGATCGCGGATTTCTCTGCGATCGCCGACGATATCATAGCCCACGGTCTGCCGGACGCTGTCGTTTGCTGCTCCGACCTCACCGCAGTGCAGATGCTTTCCGCCCTCGCTGAAAAGGGAGTGAAAGTCCCCGACGACGTTATCCTCACCGGCTTCAGCCAGAAAGAGCCTTACGGTGCGGACTACATCAACATCACCTCCGCGCAGCGCGACCCGGCAGTGATGGCGCACAACGCCACAAGTTACATCATATCAAAGATAAAGGGAACAGAGCACGCTCCGCTTTCCGATGAGCGCCCGGCGGAGCTTCGCACAGGCATGACCTGCGGCTGCGACCGCCTGAACCTCAGCACGCTCTGCAGAGAAGCGGCCACGCAGATGACCGTGATGCAGCGCCACGGCGTGGAGTCCTACTACAACTTCATGCTGGAGGACATGATCGCCGCAGAGACCTTCTACGACTACCTCTGGAAAGTGAACTGGTACACGCATTTCCTCGGGGATTTCACCGGCTTCTGGATGTGCTTCAATAACAAGGTCATGCACAACGCCGTCCCCGAACCCGGCTTCACCGACAAGATAAATCTGTCTTTCCAGCGCGTGGGCAGCAAGGGCACAGTGGATCTGATGAACAAGTTCCCCAGGGATATCATGCTCCCGGCTATCTTTGAAAAGAGAAACACGCCTGCGTCGTTCATCTTCACCTCGCTGCACTTCATGGGCGTGAACTACGGCTATGTCGCTGTATCCTACGGAAACTCAGGGCGTATTTACAACAAGGAATATGTCAAGTGGCTGCGCAGCGTCACCTGCGCCCTGGAAAAGCAGCGCCGCCATATCCTTTACAACGACGCCGTTACCGAGTCCCAGGTGCGCGACTCCCTCACCGGTCTGCTCAACATGCGCGGCTATACCCGTATCATGACCGAGCGCTGCGGCAGGTTCAACGACCCGTCAAAGCTGCTGCGCATTATCTCTATCGACGTTGAGAACATGAAGGGCATAAACGACACCTACGGTTATGCCGAGGGCGACCGTGTGCTTTCCGCACTGGGAGTTGCTTTGTCCAGCGCGGCGGGCGACAGCGATATCGTTGTGAGAGTGAGCGGCGACGAGTTCTTCATCGCCGGTATCCTCGACAAGGATTCCGTCGACGACGTGCCCAACCGCCTGCAAAGCACCATGAACAACCTCAACAGCCACGACAGCGAATTCGGCGTGAATATCTACACCGCGTCCGTTTCCGCGCCGATAACAGACCGCTCTATCCTGGAAAGGCTGCCCTACGACGCCGCATACCAGCGCACCATGGCAAAGGACAACCACACCAAGATGCACAAGACCGCCGAGGTCACCACCGAGAGCTTCGATCCGCAGGAGCGCCTTAACGTTATCCGCCTGCTCAACGAGAACCTGTTCACTTACAACTTCCAGCCGATAGTTGACGCGCACACCGGCTGCATTTTCGCATACGAGGCGCTGATGAGGTCGGGAGAGGAATTCCGGCTGTCTCCGCTGACGATACTCACCCACGCCGAGGCGCTGGACAGGCTTCAGGACGTGGAAAGGTGCACCATGTTCAACACCATGCGCTTTGCTATGGAAAACCAGCACCTGCTGGGCGACAGGCTGCTGTTCGTGAACAGCATTCCGGCGTGCACGCTCCCCGACCCGGACTTTGAGAAACTGCACCACCTGTACGGCAGCATCATGAACAAGATCGTGGTGGAATTCACCGAGCAGACCGAGGCAAGCTCCGGGCAGCTTAAAACCCTGCTTGAAAGAAGCCAGAGGTGCGGCTTCCAGATAGCGATAGACGACTACGGCACCGGCTATTCCAACATCAGCAACCTGCTCACGTTCATGCCGAACGTTGTGAAAATAGACCGCAGCCTTATCATGAATATCCACAAGGATAAGCGCAAGAAGCACTTCACAAAGAACATCATCGACTATGCCCACGACAACAACTTCATGGCGCTTGCCGAGGGCGTGGAGCTTTATGAGGAGCTTCAGACCGTTATCGGCATGGGCGTTGACCTTATCCAGGGCTATTACACGGCGAAGCCCTCCGCGGATCTTATCATGGAGATAGACCCGGATATAGTCCAGGAGATACAGAACTGCAACCGCCTGACCGAGAACCGCCGCCCGAAAAAGACCTACTTCACCGGGGACGAACGGGAAATATCGCTCATGGCGCTGGATCTGGACAACTACACGGATATTATCGTCAACAAGCCGGACTACACCCTCACAGGAAACCGCAACTACGTCTCCGAAATGGTGATACGCATAAAGGACAACAGCGACTGCCGCCTGGATCTGGTGGACATTTCCCTGAAAAACGATACCACCGGCGCCGCGATAACCGTGGGACAGAACAGCACCATGACGCTGAACATAATCGGCGAGGTGAACATAACCGGCGGCATATATGTGCCGTCAGGATCCACACTGAAAATAACCGGCAGCGGCTCGCTGACTGTCCGTTCGGCGGAAACGCAGACCTACGCGATAGGCTCCGGCAGCACCATGCCATACGGAAATATCGAGATCGACATGTCCGGGGGAGTTTATATCCACCTTGACAGCGAAAAAAGCGTCGCTATCGGCGGACGCAGCAACGACGGCGGCTCGCATATCCGCGTCTGCTGCAAGGAGCTGGACATCAAGCAGATGGGCAAGCACACCCTGGGTATCGGCAGCCTGCTTTCGCCGGCGGACATCGCTATCGAGGGCACGCGCATGAATATCGAGCACCACTCCAGGACTGCGCTGGGCATAGGCAGCTTCAGCGATCCCTGCAACATCAGCATTTCCAGCGGCAACATGGACTTCACAATGTCCGGCGACAAGGTGGGAGGCATTGGCTCTTTCAATTCCTGCGGCGGCAGGATATGCATGAAGAGCGTCCGCATAACCACGGAGTTCAAGGCAAAGGAGATCCTCGGCATCGGCGCGGACAAGCAGTTCGGAACGATCACCATGAACGACTGCACGTTCAACTCCCTCATCGAGGGCGCGGAGTCAGTGGCGATCGGCTCGGCTGACTGCGAGGGCACTCTCAGTATGCACAACTGCAGCGGCGATATCACCGTCCACTCCGGAACAAAGACGCTTCTCGGCGTAACTCCGGAGAACCTCATCATGGAAAACTCCGGGCTGAATTTCAAGGACTGACAACACGATAAAAATAATAAGGGCGGCTCTCACCGGAACCGCCCTGTTTTTTATGAGAATTCTGTCAGCCGGAAGCAAGCAGCACATCTGTTTCGTCAGGAATATCGGCTTCGGGTGCAGGCTCGAAATGCTGCGCCGAAACTCCCTCGTTCCACTCCACAAGCTCCATCAGCCGTTTGTCCATCAGCGTGTAGCCGTGACGGTACAGCTCCATTATCTTTCGGCTGTCCTGCTCGAACTTGGATATCGTCGGGATCTGCGGACGGATAACGAACGCCCTTCCCTCTTTCTGGAGCTTATCCATAAGGGCGACCGTCTTGTTGTAATTCTCCACGCGCTGCATACACGCTTCCACAAAGCCGGGGTAATCCTTGTACATGTGGTTTATCACCTTGCGGAACTTTGCGTAATTGGTGGGCGCAACGTTGGTGTCAGGCTTTGTGAGCACTATCACTACCTTGTCGCAGCCCATTTCAAGCGCGTGCTCTATCGGAATGGAGTCCGCGATACTGCCGTCAAGGTAATGCTTACCCCCGATCTCCACCGGGTCGCACAGCATGGGCACGGAGCAGGTCGCCTTGACTATGGTGAGCAGCCGCTGCTCGTCGCTCATCTCGGACAGGAACTCCGCCTTTCCGGTCTCGCAGCAGGTGCAGGCGTATTCCACGTCAATGCCGCTCTTAAAATATGTATCGAAATCAAACGGGAACTGCTTGTACGGGTACTCAAACGCCATCTTGTCAAGATTGATGATCCTGTGCACCTCGATGAACTGCTTCAGCCCGAAATAGGACTCGGATTTCGGCGCGTTTATCTGCCGCGCGGTACGCCCGATCTGCCGGGACACATAGCTCATCGCGTTACCGCCGCCGGCGGACACTCCCACGACATAAGGGTAATAGATCCCGTTCTCCATAAGGCGGTCAAGCACGCCTGCCGTAAATATTCCCCTTACGGCGCCGCCCTCCAGTATAAGTCCTGTTTTCATAAAAAAATCACCACCATAAATCATCAGACATTTGTCCATTCTCTATATTAGTATTTTACCACCCCAAAATCAACTTTTTGTAAACTTGTGCTGAGAAATAATTCACGAATTCAACAAAATCCGACAGCTTTTGTCATGGTTTTCATGGCAGATTTGCTACAAAAAGCAAAAACACCGCACAACGATCGTCATGCGGTGCATATTATACTAATAACCGTTTGAACGAAGGAAAAGATTTGCGGAAAGACAGTACCGATATCTAGGAAAAGAAACGCAGGCGTACTGTATGTACGTCAAGTTTCTTTGACGACGATAGCGGTGCTGGATTTCTGCAAAGATTTCCTGAATTTAAATGGTTATTAGTATTAGAGGTGCCCTTTAGTCAATCGAATGAAGCGTCTTGTAGATATCCTGCATTTGCCGGTCGGTGTCGGCGATAGTTTCGGCGCAGTTTTTGAGCTGCTGTGCAAGCTCCGCGGAAACCACGCTGTCGGTCTTGTATTTGAGGTCGTGTTC
>JALEOL010000058.1 GCA_022766785.1 Oscillospiraceae bacterium | reverse complement strand
CGGTGACATCTCTTGTAAAGCCCCTGACCCGGTAGTCGATAGTGATTATGTCCGAATCAAAGCTCCCGATGAGGTAATCCAGCGTATTCAGCGGCGATATCTCACCGCAGGTGGCAACGTCGATATCCACGCGGAAGGTCGATATCGCCTTGTCCGGGTGGTACTCCGGGAAAGTGTGCACCGTAATATGACTCTTGTCAAGATGTGCGTGGACAGTATCCGGACTGATACCGTCCCTGTTAAAGAACCCGGCTCCCTTGTTGCAGGAACCGTCAACATGGGAAGGGTCAATATGCCCCTCTGCAAAGAGCACATTGACAGAAGCCCCCTGCGGGTCGTAATCCTGTTTTGAGATATTCAGGATAGTCGCGCCGATCTTCTCGGTCACGTCGCAGAGGATTTTTGTAAGCCGTTCGGAATTATACTGTTCGTCAATATACGCGATATAATCCCGCTGCTCCCTCTCACTTTTTGCATAGCACACATCGTAAATGTTGAAGCTAAGTGTTTTTGTGAGGTTGTTAAAGCCATATAAAGCCAGTCTGGAGCTGCCGCCGCCAGGAACTGCTTCTGCCTTTTTCTCCAACCCTAACATCACTACCTTTCATTATCTCGCAGGCGTCCTGTTTTGGTTTAGGACGTTTTCCCCACGGACGTATTCTGCAGCTTAGCCTATTGCAGTCAAAGTAATTATATCATATTGCCATACGAATTGCAACGGGTTTTATAAAAAAAATTAGTCAAATGCAAATCAAAAAACGAACAATAAAACTGCTCTGTTGACAATTACGCATAAATGTGGTAACATGTAGAAAAGCAAGCGATTCAATACAGAAAAGGAGGTCTGACCTATGGCGATCATTCCCAAGGAGGGAGGGCGGTTCAGCTATGCACGGTCAGGAGAATTCCGCTGCCGCTGCAAAACAGAAACTCCGCTGACTTTCATATTCCTGGCGCTCATCTTAGCAGTGGACGGGATTCTGTTACTGCTGGCGAACAGGCTCGGCGTTGGTTTCGAACAGGACGGCGAACTGCTGTTCGATGCCTGTTACATCTGGGCTGGTATTTGCGTATTCATAATCGGTGCGATACACGCCGGAGTGTCCTATAAATATTTCGCCGACGAGAACGAGTTCAAGATCACCGACAACCACAATAACACCGAGTACCTTTTCTATGCCGATATAGTGAGCGTGGAATATTCCCCGATAAAGCTGTTCAGCAGTATCCCCCGGGGATTTCATGTGACGATAACCACCTTATACCGCACCATAGAATACGACTATCTGTTCTTCTGGCATTTCCGCTCCACTTCACCGGAGGACACTCCGTTCTATCTGCTTGAAAAACGTGTGGAGATATTACAGCAGGCTCCTCTGACCCCTGACGAACAGATAGCACATCTGCGAGAGGACAAGGAGGGACTTCTATGACCGGCAGAGAGGCTTTCGAGGAACGCTTCGGATTTCTGGCAAGGGGGCAATTCCGCTGCACAGGCTGGTTCGAAAAGCCGCTGACAGTGCTTGGACTTTTGCTGCTTCCGGTGGGTGGAGTTCCGATAACCATATTATTGGCAAACCCGTATTTTGCATTCGGCGGCAGCTTCGGGGCGCTTCCGTTCGCGCTGGCGGCGTGGTTCATTGTGTGCTGGTGGATAGTCCGCATTGCGCACACCGGAGTCACCTGCCGCTACGAAGCCAACGACAGCGAGTTCCGCATAATCGACAACAGACAGCACACCGAGATATTCTACTACCCGGACATAATGGGCGTGGATTACAAACCGATAACCTACCTCACCAAACGCCAGCGCGGCTATATCGTGACGATACGCACCCGTTACCGGTCAGTAGAGTACCGCTGTATCGCAAGCGGAAACCAGCGGATAAGCTCACCGGAGGATACGCCGTTCTTCCTGCTGGAGCAACACTGCGGACTTGTCAGGAATATTCTCCCGGAGGAGGACGCGTCGCGGACTATCGGCTGAAAACGCGCACTTTCTACAAAAAACAAGAGCAGCCACCATGGACTGCTCTTATTTTTATTCATCGTAATGTCCCTTGCACTGAATGATCTCGACAGCGTCCTCTGTCACCCGGTAAACTATCCTGTTGGAGTCGTCGATACGTCTGCTCCAGAAGCCTGATCTGTCGCCCTTCAGCGGCTCGGGCTTACCGATACCGTCGTAGCCGTTACGCTGGATATCCTGCAAAAGAAGATTGATCCTCTTTATGGTTTTCTTGTCCTGTGACTGCCAGTAAACATAGTCCTCCCAGCCCAGTTCCGTGAAAATGATCTTACTCATCTGCCATTCTCTCTAATTCTTCAAGTGTTTTAGTGACGGTCTTTCCAGCCTCCAGCTGCTTAATGCTTTCTGCGAGATATCTCTGGTTGCTCTCGGAATAGAACGGGTCGGCGCTTATGGTGAACGGGATCTTCTGCTCCATGCATACCTGCGTTGCAAAAATAGTGAACGCCGTGGTCATATTCATTCCCATACGCTTGCAGGTTTTTTCCATGTTCTTTTTAAGATCTGCGTCCATGCGGAAATTAACAGTTGCCTGTGCCATAATATCAACTCCTTTCATTACAATTATAGCACACCGCAATGATATTGTCAACACATTTCACTAGAATTATACAAAAACGTAAGGAGCGGTATGCCTGCCGCTCCTCGTTTCTTTATTCCGTTCTACACATTTGTCATTCCACCGTAGGTGGTAAGAATATCATCGGCGATCTCGCGCTGAGTTCTCCGGGTGTCCATGGCAAGCTTCTGTATATGCCTGTGCGCCTGGTTCTCGGTGAGGTTCAGGTACTGTATCAGACAGCATTTCGCGCGGTCGATCGTCTTTGTGTCCTCAAGCTGCCTGGTGAGCCTGGATTTCTCCTGCTCCAGCCGCTGCAGGCTTTCCCGGGTCATCTCCGCCATTCTTACGGTCTGGAGCAGCGCCTGTTTTGTGAAAGGTCTCGGAAGCACATACGCACCTGTGAATTTGATACGGCTCTGCACCTCGTCTGCAATCTCCGTTTTGGCGATGACGATTATCACCGCGTCAGTACGTCCTCGCGCCTCAGCCACCCAGTTAAGACCAAAATCCGTCCTCAGCGGCGTTGATACTATCACCATGTCATACCCGGAGAGATCAGCCGCAGAAGCCTCGCCGTCATCAAAGCAGCTGGTGATCTCGGCACCGGTCTCCTCCAGCGCAGCGGCGATACTGCCGCATATCATCTCAGTCTTTGCGTTGATGAATATTTTATTCATGTGCGTGACCTCCCTTGCGGCGGTAATTCAGCTTTCCACTGCTTACAGATTGTTGACGTAAAGCTGCTTGTAGGGGCTTGCGGAGTTCGGAGTGAGCTTGAAGAAATTAGACTTCAGCAGCGTATCAGCGTCGTTGCCGAAATGCTTCACGAACCGCTCCACATAGTGCCTTATGGACTCCTTTTCCTCCGGAGTTGCGACAGCGCAGCAAACCTGAACAGGAAGCCCCTTGGGCATAACATCGCTGCGGATAAACATCTCACCGCCGTGCATTCCTGTGCCGCAGAAGTGACCTACCGGGCAGCCCTCAACGCCGATACCGAGGACAACTATGATACCGCCTGCCTGGTACTCGCCCAGGAAGTCGCCCACCTTGCCGCCGATAACGATAGTCGGGAACATATCCTGATAGCTCTTCATGTGAATGCCCACACGATAGCCTGCGTTGCCCTGCACATATATCTCGCCGGAGCGCATTGCGTAACCGGTAGTATCGCCGCTGTTGCCGTGGATTATGATCGCGCCGTCGTTCATCGTGTCGCCGGTAGCGTCCTGGGCGTTGCCGTGAACGCTGATCTTAGCACCGTTGAGGTAGGCTCCCAAAGCGTTGCCCGGGGTTCCCTTAATAAGTATCTCCGTTCCCTCGGGGAGACCGGCGCCGATGTATCTCTGTCCCAGCACGTTCTCGAGCGTGAATTTCTGCTCGTCAGAGTTCCTGATCATTTTATTCAGCTCTTCGTACTGCATGTTATTTGCGTCAATGATCATCTGAATATCCCTCCCAGCTTCTCCTCGCGGCGCGCCTTGCCGAACATCATCATCTGAGGTCTGTCCTTCAGCATATCCATGTCAACGTCAGAAAGGTCGATACGCTCCTTTATCATTGAAGTGTAGATACCTGCGCGCTTTACGTCGCCCATAAGGATATAGCCCTTGAGCTGTCCGTCCTTGAACACCAGCTTTTTATAATTATTGCCGTTTTCCTCAACATATTCCTCGCCGTCGTAGCTTCCTGCGGTGATTATGTGAAGACCGAAGAAGCCGATCGCATTCATAGGGATCGCGTTAAGGTACATCGTCTCAGCGCCTGCCATGTTCTTTCCGGCTACCTCGCCCTGCATATAGGCATTGGGCAGAAGCGCAAGGATCTTGTCCGTGTCGGAGGAAGCGTCGTGGCTCACCGTGCAGTCGCCTGCGGCATAGATGTCGTCCAGGGTGGTCTTCTGTGTGAGGTCGCAGACGATACCGCGCTCCACCTTGCCGCCTGCTTCTGAAATCAGCTCGGTGTTCGGGCGGACGCCCACTGCAATTATCACCATGTCAAAGTCCACAGCAGCGCCGTTCTTGAGCTTTGCTGAATGCTCGCTGAACTCGTCAACGGAAGTACCAAGAATGAACTTTGTGCCCTTGCTCTCAATGTGCTTCTGCATGATCGAACCTGCGCGGACGTCCAGGATAGACGGCAGGATACGGTCTGCCATATCCACAACGGTGATATCAGCCTTGTACTCATTCAGCGCCTCGGCAGCCTTCAGTCCGATAAGACCTGCGCCGATTATCAGCACCTTCATGCCGGGCTTTACCTCTGCCTTGATAGCCTTTACGCTGTCGTAGCTCATAAAGGTGTGGCAGGAGGCTATCTTATCCATTCCTTTCATCGGCGGCACAAAGGGCTTGGAGCCGGTCGCCACCATCAGCTTGTCATACGGAACAGTGTTGCCGTCGGAAAGCACAACATTCTTCGCCGCAGTATCTATCCGTGTTACCCGGGAGTCCAGCATGGTTTCCACGCCGTTCTTCTCGTAGAAATCCGGGCTGCGGTAGTAGATGTTCTTGTCAGTGACCTTTCCCATCAGCCAGTAAGAGATGAGAGGTCTGGAATAGGTGTGGTATTTCTCGTCAGAGATAACGGTGATCTTTCCGGTCTTGTCGATCTGGCGGATACCCTCGATAGTGCCGACTGCCGCGGCGGAATTTCCGATTATTACATAGTTCATATCCGTCACCTCACCTTTCCTCGAACACTATCGCGTTGTTGGGACAAGCCTTTACGCACGCCGGCTCGCCCTGGCTGTTACGGGTGCAGAGGTCGCATTTGCGTATCTTGTGCCCTGCCTCGTCAATGACGATCGCGCCATAGGGACAGGACAGCACGCAGGTGTAGCATCCAACGCATTTCTCCTCATCACAGACGATCACTCCGTCCTGTACGGAGAGCGCTCCCGCAATACAGCCCTTGACGCAGGGGTGCAACTCGCAGTGGCGGCACTGTACTGCGAAATTGACCGCGCTGCCCTCCTCTATCTGAATACGCGCCACCGGTTTCTTTCCGCCGGCGAAAGCCTTTATCATATCGGGAGCGCCGCTGTTGACCGCCGCACAGGTGAATTCACACAGATGACAGCCCAGACACCAGTCCTCGTTTACATATACTTTCTTCATATTTTAAGAACTCTCCTTTCGAGCCATTCGTGTTGATTACTCACCTGCGTGCATTATGCCGAGAATATCCAGTTCCTTCTGGTTAAGCCCGATACCCCGGAGCATAAGTCTGTTTCCGCGGAGTGATTCAAGAGAGTTTATACCCATTCCGCCCATCATTTCCTTGATCTCATGATCCCATGCATGAACAAGGTTCACAAGGCGCTTATACGCGATGTCAGGATTGAGGCGCTTCACAAGGTCGGCGCGCTGGGTAGCTATGCCCCAGTTGCACTTGCCGGTATTGCAGCTCCTGCAAAGGTGACAGCCCATTGCAAGCAGAGCCGCAGTCGCGATATAAACCGCGTCCGCACCGAGCGCCACAGCCTTTACCACGTCCGCGCTGCATCTGATAGAGCCGCCTACCACAATGGAGATGTTGTTTCTGATACCCTCGTCGCGAAGTCTCTGGTCAACGCTCGCGAGAGCAAGCTCAATGGGGATACCCACGTTATCTCTTATTCTGGTGGGAGCCGCACCCGTGCCGCCTCTGTAGCCGTCGATAGCGATGATATCAGCACCGCTTCTCGCGATACCGGAAGCGATAGCCGCAACATTGTGCACCGCCGCGATCTTTACGATAACGGGCTTCTCCCAGTTCGTTGCTTCCTTCAGAGAAAGAACCAGCTGGCGGAGATCCTCGATAGAGTAGATATCGTGGTGAGGAGCCGGGGAGATAGCGTCTGTTCCCTTGGGTATCATACGGGTCTTAGAGATCTCCTCGTTTATCTTCATTCCCGGGAGATGTCCGCCGATACCGGGCTTTGCGCCCTGACCCATTTTGATCTCGATAGCTGCACCGGTGTCGAGATATTCCTTGAACACGCCGAAACGTCCGGAAGCCACCTGGCAGATAGTGTTAGCGCCGTACTGGTAGAAGTCCTTGTGCAGACCGCCCTCGCCGGTGTTGTAGTATGTACCCAGCTCCTGCGCCGCCCTTGCGAGGGTCTCGTGCGCGTTCTTGGAGATAGAACCGAAGGACATCGCCGAAAACATTATCGGCACGTCCAGCTCGAGGTACGGGTTGTGGGGGAAGGTCGCCTTTCCGTTCTCGTCGTAGTGTATCTCCTGATCTTTCTTTCCGAGGAATGTCTTGGTCTCCATCGGCTCACGCAGGGGGTCGATAGGAGGGTTTGTAACCTGAGACGCGTTCAGCAGTATCTTGTCCCAGTACACCGGGTACTCTCTCGGATTGCCCATCGCGGAGAGAAGCACGCCGCCGGAGCCTGCCTGCTTGTAAACCTCGTCCATTATCTGCTGGCTCCAGTTGCCGTTTTCGCGAAACTGGTTCTCGTTCTTCTTTATCTTGAGCGCTCTCGTGGGGCAGAGCGTAACGCAGCGCTGGCAGTCCACGCAGCTGATTTCGTCTGCGACCATTTTGTCGAGGTCGGGGTCGTAATGGTGCACCTCGTTGGCGCACTGGCGCTCACATACGCGGCACTTTATGCAGCGGTCGGGGTTGCGGACGACCTCGAAAAGAGGATTCATATAATTTATAGCCACTTGTGACCATCCTTTCACTTCTGCTCTATCACATTATTTATCAAGGGTAACGATTATCGGCTCGCCGCCGCGGGGACTCCAGATACGGTCAACGTCCGGGGACATTGTTCTTATGGAGCACTCCTCGCTGGAGATGTAAACCGTGTCGCCCTTCTCGGCAGCCACCATGGAGCGGAGCTTCAGTCTGTCGTTGAGCGCCATGAGACCGTTGTTGAAGCCGAGTATTATCGAGAACGGCCCTGTGATGAGCAGGCTGGAATATACGTTTCTGAAATGGCGGATCTTCTCAGTTTCCTCCGGGCTGAAATTGCCGGAGTCGATCTCGCTCCAGAACGGCGCCGCGATGACCTTCGCGACATCTTCCAGCGGCATTCCCAGGCGGCGGTGGAGGTAGTCGATTATGTAGGTGATGACCTCGGTATCCGTCAGCAGGTTGCACTTGTAGCCGAACATCTCAATGAAACGCCTGTTTGCGTCATATGAAGATATCTCGCCGTTGTGTACTATCGTATAGTCCAGCAGTGCGAACGGGTGAGCGCCGCCCCACCAGCCGGGGGTGTTCGTGGGATAGCGCCCGTGAACTGTCCACGCCCAGCCGTCGTATTCGTCCAGCCTGTAGAACTCGCCGACGTCCTCGGGGTAGCCCACCGCCTTGAATACGCCCATATTCTTGCCGCTGGAGAAAACGTAAGCGCCGTCGATCTTGTCGTTTATCTTGATAACGCAGCGCGCAACATACGTTCTCTCGTCAAGCTGGCTTTCCTCGAGCTTTGTGGGGAGAGGGTTCACGAAGTAGCGCCAGATAAGCGGCTCGTCTGTGATGTTCGGGTGCTTTCTGGTGGGTATCCTCGACAGGTTGATAACATCGAAATGTCTGTCGATGAAAGCCTCGGTCTTTATCCTTGCTTCGTTGGAGTCGTAGAAAACGTGGAACGCATACTGATCCTTGTACTCAGGATAGATGCCATAGCCTGCGTAGCCGCCTCCCAGACCGTTGGAACGGTCATGCATACAGGCGATGGAATTCACGATCACGCTGCCGTTTGTCCTTCTGCCGCTCCTGTTGATGAAGCCCGAGATAGCGCAGCCTGCAGGGATCCTGGTTTCTCCCTCTTTCTTTAACATAAGCTCACTCCTTAAATTTGACTCAGAACAACAAGTTCCGGCAGGAAAACCGCCGGAAACTGCGTCATTCGGCGCAGCGCTGAGCCGGTTTGTCTTTCGGTGAATAACGGCGGAGACTTACCAAAGGTGAAACATCTGCTCTTGCAAAATTGCAGGAGAATGATCTGCCATATTCTCCGCCCCAAACGCTTGTGCCGTGGCACTAACGTTTTTATCCGTGTTTAAATCACGTCCCTATTATAGCACTATTATTTTCGTTTGTCAAGAGGGTTTTGCAAGTTTATTGTATGCAATCTTTCATTTTGCCTCACAATCAGTTACACAATTTACATATAATTCCGGTTAGCATTTTCTAATACCGCCGCATTCACGCCGATAACAGCGGAGCAAGTCGGCAAAAATGTTATTTCTGCAAGAACCGGAACAGATATATTGCAATTTTTTAGTGAAATTCGCCGAAATGCAAATTATCCCGAAATATCTGCACTTTTTTAAAATAACCCTTGAAAAAACTGCCGGAATAGAGTATAATAGTAGAGTATTACTTTGATATAGTATTATGGGAAACGCAATTGGATATATCTGCTTTTCAGCGTATCCCACAAAAAAGAAAGGAACATCATATATGGCGGTAGATCTGAAGACCATACAGCACCTCTGCGAGCTGTCAAAGCTTAATTATGACGAAGCCGGACTTGAAAAGGTAATGGGCGAGATGAGCGACATCATCGACCTTATGGACACGATCAAGAGCTTCGACCTCACCTATGACGACACAAAGGACAACAACAGCATTTCCCTTTCGGAGGTTCGCGAGGATATCGCGCAGCCCTCATTCCCCACCGATAAGCTGCTCTCAAACGCAGAAAACAGCGGAAGCTGCTACGTTGTACCAAAGGTCGTTGAATAATAAGGAGGTAACTATGGATTTGACCCGTGCAAAGATCCGCGACCTGCGCAGGGCGCTTGACAGCAAGGAGATAAGCGCCGCAGAGCTTTGCGGAGAATATTTCAAAAATATAGAAGCCAATGACGGCAAGGTGCAGTCCTTCATCACCGTCACCAAGGACAAGGCTATGGAAATGGCGGAAAACGCCCAGAAGCGCATTGACGAGGGCAAGGCTTCTGCCCTGACCGGAATCCCCCTTGCAATAAAGGATAACATCTGCACCGACGGAATAAAGACCACCTGTGCAAGCAAAATGCTGGAAAACTTCATTCCGCCGTACAATGCAACCGTTATTGAAAAGCTGAATGCCGAGGGCTATGTTCTGCTCGGCAAGACCAGCATGGACGAGTTCGCCATGGGCGGCTCCACCCAGACCTCCGCGTTCGCAAAGACCAAGAACCCCTACGATACGGAGCGCGTTCCCGGCGGTTCTTCCGGAGGAAGCGCGGCGGCAGTTTCCGCTTCGTTCGCTCCGGCGGCTCTCGGCAGCGACACCGGCGGCTCTATCCGTCAGCCCTCCTCTTTCTGCGGAGTTACCGGAATAAAGCCCACCTACGGCAGAGTGTCGAGATACGGTCTGGTGGCTTTCGCAAGCTCCCTTGACCAGATCGGCCCTATCTGCTCCGACGCCCGAGACTGCGCGATCATGCTCAATGCGATATGCGCCCACGACCCTCATGACGCGACCAGCGCCCGCGTCCCAGTTCCGGACTTCACCGAAAAGCTGGGGCAGTCCATAAGCGGAATGAAGATAGCTATGCCCAAGGAATTCTACTCCGACGACATCGACGACGAGGTAAAGGCTTCCGTCACCGCCGCCGCAAAGGTTCTGGAAGCTCAGGGCGCACAGCTGGTGGAATGCTCTATCCCCGGTCTGAAATACGCTATCCCGGCTTACTACCTTATCGCCTGCGCCGAAGCTGCCTCCAACCTGTCAAGATTTGACGGCATAAAGTACGGCTTCCGGGGCGAGGGCAGGACTTTTGAGGAGCTTATCCGGGACAGCCGCAGCAAGGGCTTCGGCGAGGAGGTAAAGCGCCGCATTCTGCTGGGCAACTACGCGCTTTCCAGCGGCTACTATGACGCTTACTACAAGAAGGCTCTTGCACTGAAGCAGGAGATAATCAAGGAATACAACGAGGTATTCGACCTGGCGGACGTAATTCTAACCCCGACCGCGCCCACCCCGGCGTACAAAATCGGCGCGCAGGACAACGACCCGGTCAAGATGTACCTCGCGGATATCTGCACCGTTACTGTCAATATCGCTTCGCTGCCGGGAATTTCCACCACCTGCGGCTACACGAACGAAGGGCTGCCTATCGGTATGTCGGTTATCGGCAGACGGTTTGACGAGCAGACTATTTTACAGTGTGCCGACGCATTCGAGCAGACCTTTGCGCCGACCGCGCCGGTTCTTTAAGGAGGTATCGGTATGAGTGCTTATTATCCTACAATGGGTCTGGAGGTTCACGCCGAGCTTCTGACTAAATCCAAGGTGTTCTGCACCTGTTCCGCGGAATTCGGCGGCGAGCCGAACTCCCGCTGCTGCCCGGTGTGCAGCGGACTTCCCGGCACACTGCCTGTGCTGAATCAGAGAGCCGTTGAGTACATCATCAAGGCTGGCTATGTGATGAACTGCGACATCTCCCGCTTCACCAAGTGGGACAGAAAAAACTACTTCTACCCTGACCTGCCTAAGGCTTACCAGATATCGCAAATGCCGCGCCCGGTGTGCCTTTCCGGTCATGTGGACATCAATGTGGGCGGCGAGCAGAAAACTATCCGTATCAACCGTATTCATCTTGAGGAGGACGCGGGCAAGCTGGTGCATGATGATGTGAACCGCATTTCCCTTGCGGACTACAACCGCTGCGGAATTCCGCTTATTGAGATCGTTACCGAGCCGGACTTCCACTCCGCCGACGAGGTCATCGCATTCATGGAGAAGATACGTCTGCTGCTGCAATACGCCGGTATCTGCGACTGCAAAATGGAGCAGGGCTCTATCCGCTGCGACGTGAACATCTCTATCGCGCCCAAGGGCAGCAACGAACTTGGCACAAGAACTGAGCTGAAAAACCTCAACTCCCTCAAAGCGATAGCCAAGGCTATCGAGGTGGAGATCGAACGTCAGGAGGAGCTTCTTGACAACGGCGAGCGTGTAATTCAGCAGACCCGCCGCTTCAACGAGGCTCTCGGCGAAACCACCGCTATGAGAAGCAAGGAGGACGCTCACGACTATCGTTACTTCCCCGACCCGGATATCCCGCCGATAATTTTCACCGAGGAGGAACTGGAGGCTATCCGCCAGTCCATTCCGGAGCTGCCGGAGCAGAGAGTTGCGCGCTATGTCGAGCAGTACGGCATAAAGAAGCCGGACGCAGACCTTATCGTCAGCGACAAGAAGATATGCGACTTTTTCGACGAGGCAATCAAGGAGTACGACAATCCCAAGGCGATAGCGAACTATATCACTGGAGAGCTGCTGCGCCGCAAGAACCTCGGCGAAGTGGACATGGACGACCTCAAGTTCACCGGCAGGGAGTTCGCACAGCTTGTTGAGCTGCTCCAGACCGACAAGGTGTCCCAGTCCAACGCGAAGAACATTCTCTCCGAAATGGTACAGAACGGCGGCACGCCGAAGTCCATTGCCGACGCGCAGGATCTCTGGATAAAGGAGGACAGCGACCTGCTGGCAAAGACGGTGGACGAAATAATCGCCAACAATCCCAAGGCTGCGGAGCAGTACAGAAACGGCGACCAGAAGGTATTCGGGTTCTTCATGGGTCAGGCGAACAAGGCGCTGAAAGGTCAGGCTTCACCTAAGGCAATACAGGAATATATCAAGAAGAAGCTGTCTGAGTGATCTATTGATCAAATAATACAAAAACGCAGCTCACACAGAACCGGGGGTTTATTTTCGCTAAAGCTCCAAGTAAAAGGCGACTGTTCGGAATATCCGGCAGCCGCCTTTTACTTGCATAGATTAAAGTATACCTTTGGTGGTCAACCACTACAAATCGTCTGCGTTATATATGCTTTGATTATTGTTCAGGCGGTTG
>JALEOL010000032.1 GCA_022766785.1 Oscillospiraceae bacterium | reverse complement strand
GTTGACGAGGAGCTTGACAGGGACAACACCTCTATCGAGAACCAGAAAGCCATAATCGAGGACTATGTGCGGACTAAGTTCCCCGAGGCGGAGCTTACATTCTATGCGGACAGAGACCGCTCGGGCTACACCTTCGACCAGCGTGAGTTCTATCAGATAATGCGCCGAAAGCTCATTCGCGGCGAGCATCAGATACTTGTTGTCAAGGATTTCAGCCGTTTCTCCCGCCGCAACAGCAAGGGTCTTGTGGAGCTTGAGGACTTGCGGGACAGCGGTGTGCGTATCATAGCGATAGGCGACGGGATTGATTACCCCACCTGCGACGAGTGGGTGCAGATACAGTTCCGCTTCCTCATCAACGAAATGCCTGTAACCGACGCCAGCAAAAAGGTCAAGAGCGTTATTCAGAACCGCCAGCAGGAGGGCAAGTGGCTCTGCGCTGTGCCCTATGGGTACCGCATGACGAGCGGCAAGAACCCGACAATCGAGGTCGAGGAAGAATGCGCTGAGGTTGTGCGTAAGATTTTTCAGATGTATTCCGAGGGCAACGGCTACCGCAAGATAGCGAATTACCTTACCGACAGCAATATCCCTACCCCACGAATGCACGAGGAACAGCGGCGCATTTCCGAGGGCGAAGATGTCAAGAACCGCGCAAAATCAACATGGAGCATAGTTTCCGTTTCGGAGATACTGCGAAACGATTTCTATATCGGCACATTCCGTCAGGCAAAGTACAAGCGGCGCAAGATAAACGGCGCAGATTTCAAGACGGACGAAAGCGAGCATATCGTTTTTGAGAACCACCATGAGCCTATCGTGGATTACAGGCTGTTCAGTACGGTTCAGAAACAGCTTGAAAGCCGCACCGAGGGTCACTACCGTGGCGTGAAGAAATACGATAACGTCTATTCGGGATTTATTTTCTGCGGTGACTGCGGAGCGCCGATGTTCTCTATCAGCAACCCCAAGCGCGACCCCGCTTACACCTGCGGAAGCTACCACAGGCGAGGCTTGCAGGGCTGCACCTCACATCACACAAAATGCGCCGTGCTGGACGAGGCGCTGAAAGCGTACATCAGAATGGTGCGTGATAATTCGCAGGAGATGATAGCGAAGCTGGACGAAGCGCTGAAAGAGGAGAAAGTCGAAACAACGCAGACGAAATCCACCGTTGAGATACTGCGTGACAGAATAGAGGACGCAAAATCCGAGATGAAGCTGCTTGCACGGCAGAAGATAAAGGAAATCGCCCGAAACCCCGAAAACGAGGCGCTCTATGACGAAACCTACGGCGAAATGCTTGACGACCTTGCAAAGCAAATCGACTCCCTTGAAAGCCAGATAGGGCTTCTTGCGGAAAAGCAGAGCGCAGTTGTGCGTGTCAACCGAACGGCAAAAACCGCAATAGACATCTTCAACGACATCATCGAAAAGGACGCTCTCACCCGTGCCGACCTTGAGGTGATAATCGAGAAGATACTCGTCTATGAGGACAGAATCGAGATAACGCTCAAACCGAACATTGACGCACTGCTAAGGATTGAACCGCAGAAAGGTCTTACCGCAAATTTTAACTGCGACACGGTTAATATCGAACAAACGGTCACCCAGAAAAGTTCCAACAAAAGGGACAAGGTTATCCGTGTCAATGTGTTCAGTAAAGGCGACCCCCTAGAAATCTACACCAGCCCCGACGGAGAGGTCATCTTCAAGAAATACTCGCCTGTGGGAGAAATATCCTGCACCGCGTCGCAGTACGCAGATGTATTGTCAAAGGTCGGTGGCTGCCCGGCGGTGATTTGCGACCGCGACCACGTTATCGCGGTTTCCGGCATGGCGAAGAAGGAGGTCATTGAGCGGCGCGTGTCCGGCTCTCTGGAGGATCTTATCGAGCAGCGAAAGAGCCACGTTTACCGCAGCAGTGAAGACCAGCGTATCAATCCCATAGAGGGCATTGACAGATACGCTATCGCCTGCTCCCCGATACTCTCCCAGGGGGACGTGAACGGCGCTGTTATCATGCTTTCCGGTGAGGACAACGAGTTCGCTACCAGCGAGCAGAGCGCTCTTGTCCAGGCTGCGGCGATGTATTTCGGAAAGCAGATGGAGGAGTAATTCTGCAGCTGTGAATAAAATCAAACCGCTTCTGAGTTGTGGTCAGGAGCGGTTTTTCGTTTGTTTTGGAGGGGAAATGTGCGCTTCGTTTCGCTGCTCGTGGTATTGCAGAGTGTAATATGTGCACTGTTCAATATTAAGCTAATATTAAGGCAATACTGCACAATTACCGGCTGTCGGCTTATTAGTCATAAACCAGCAGTGGTGCGAGAATGCCCTCTTATTAAATAAACATATCTTTGCTCTCCGGAGATTCTGGGCTTTCTGTGATTTTGGGTGACATGCTTAATTTAAGTAAATGAAATCCGAAATGATGTTCTGCTCTGAACCGGACGCTGACCTGGTATTATGAATTGCGGTTTGATATAGGCAGGGAACAGAGTGCTTTTTCATTTGTATTGGTGATTTTCGAACTTAACAGGCTGTTTTCATAACAGTTACACAAATTATATGTGCATATAGCACAAATAGACCGAAAAATTTTTATATGAGTTCATAAACTTCGTATTAGCCTATTGACAATTAACCAAAAAGTAAATATAATATAAGCAAGGTTAAGCGGTTGCGTAAACTGAAGATTAAGTAATTCTTAACTGATTTTAACCTACATCGTAAAATGTTTTTTAGGGAGGAAACATCAATGAAACTCAGAAAGCTCATGGCAGGATTTCTTGCAGCAAGCACAGCACTGAGCCTTGCAGCATGCAGCTCAGGAAACGACAGTTCCGCTGGTTCCGGCAGCAGCGCAGCAGACTCCAGCGCAAATTCCGGCGCAAATTCCAGCGCAAATTCCGGCGCTGATACCAGCAGCTCCGCTGACAGCCTGGCGGCGTCCGGCGAAAAGCTCACCCTTACCGTTCTCACACACCGTACCGACAGAAAGGACGACGGCACTCTCGCTGAGATGACCAAGTCCTTTGAAGAGGCAAACAACTGCACAGTAGTATATCAGGCATTCACCGATTATTCCACCGATGTTCCCACAATGATGAACACCACAGATTACGGCGATGTCCTCATGATCCCCGATACAGTAAAGCTGGAGGATCTCTCTAACTTCTTTGAGCCGCTCGGTACATACGACGAGATGAACGCTAAGTACATGTGGGCAGACAAGAAGATGTACGACAACACCGTATATGGCATCGCTCACCTCGGTACTATCGCAGGCGGTATCTGCTACAACAAGCGCATCTGGAAGGAAGCCGGCATCACCGAGCTGCCCAAGACCCCTGCGGACTTCGTTGCAGACCTCAAGCTGATCGCTGAGAAAACCGACGCTATTCCTTATTACACAAACTTCGCTAATGCAGACTGGACTCTGGTTCAGTGGGCTTCTCTCGTGAACTCCGCTTCCGGCAGCAAGACCTATGAGACCGACATTCTCACCAGCAAGAGGGATCTGTTTGTTCCGGGCGACGCTTATTACGAAGTATACAAGCTGATGTTTGATATCTTCAAGGATCCGACCCTCCACGAGGAAGACCCGGCAACATCTGACTGGGAAGGCTGCAAGAAGGCTATCAACGACGGCAAGATCGCTACCATGGTAATGGGCAGCTGGGCTGTATCTCAGTTCAAGGAAGCAGGCGAGAACCCCGATGATATCGGCTATATGCCCGCTCCGTTCAGTGTAAATGGCAAGCAGTATGCTGAGTCCACCGCTGACTACTGCCTCGGCGTAAACAAGAACAGAAGCGACGAGATCAAGGAGCTTGGCAAGAAGTACATCACATGGTTCGTTGAGGAATCCGGCTTCGCACAGAAGGAAGGCTCCGTATGCGCACTGAGAGGTTCTGCAATGCCTGACTACCTCACCGACTTCGCTGACTGCGAGTTCTTTGTTACCGAGACCGCTCCCGAAGGTCTTGTAGGCGTTTGGGACGCTATCAACAACGACTCCGAGGTTGGTACATGGCAGGGCGACGCTGCAAACTTCAAGATTCAGATCGCTGAGGCTGCATTCGCAGGCGAGGGCGATGACAAGTTCGAGTCTATCATTGCAGACGCTAACTCCAAGTGGAATACCACAAGAGACGCTAACGCCGATTTCCAGGCTTATATTGAAGCTAACGGCTGATAACTCCGACACCACCTTTTCTCAATGCGGCTCTCATAAAGACCTCCATTAAAATTTGTTCATCCTTTGTGCAGAGCCGCCATAGATTCTCCCGTGCAGCCCGGGGAGGGACTTCCTTCCCGGATTTGCTGTATCGGGAACACTCCGTAAGAAAGGACGGCGAAAAGCATTCATGGCTGCCGAAACCGTTAAACAAAAGCGCACCTTTATCCAGTGGATAAGGGGTTACACCGGGCAGAAATACATTACCACCGTGCTTTTCCTGCTTGTTCCGCTGGTTCTGCTGATCCTGTTTACGCTGATACCTGCGGTCAACATGGGTATATTCAGCTTCCAGAAGCGCGATCAGCTCGGCGTTTCTGTTGAGTGGGTGGGACTTGACAACTATGTCCGCCTGTTCACCGACAGCAGCTATATGTCTACCTTCAAGAACAGTATTTACTATCTGGTAGGCTCCTTTGTTCAGCAGGGACTTGCACTGTTTATCGCAACTCTCCTTTGCTCCAAGATAAAGTTCGCCAACGTGTTCAAGGGAGTTCTTTTCTTCCCGTATATGATGAACGGCGTTGCGGTTTCTCTTATCTTCCGCCGTTTTTTCCAGAAGGGAGACGGCATCACCAACACCGAGGGCACTCTCAACAGCATTCTGATGATGTTCGGAGCAGACCCCGTAAAATGGCTCTCCAACCCGGATATTGTCAACTTCTGTCTGGTTTTCGCCTCTATCTGGAGATACATCGGATTTGATATCATCATGTACATAGGCGCTATCCAGTCCATTTCTCCCGACGTCTACGAGGCGGCTGACCTTGACGGCGCGAACGCATGGCAGAGGTTCTGGTATATCATCTTCCCGAGCATTCGTCCCATTGTTGCGCTTCAGCTTATTCTTGCGATCAAGGGCGCTGTATCGGTATTCGAGATACCGTACATCATCACCGGCGGACGCAACGGCACAAGCACCTTCGTTATCAAGACGATTGAAACAGCCTTCCAGTATCAGAAGATCGGTCTTGCCTCGGCAATGGCGATCGTACTGCTGGCGATAATTCTGGTGATAACCGGTATACAAAAGGCGCTATTCAGGGAAAGGAAGTGATCGGGGTGGCGGCAAAGAAAGAACAGCCCTTTGATATCAGTGACTACCGTTTCAACGAAACACCGAAATCGGTAAAGATATTCTTCAAGGTAATGACCTACCTTTTCCTTACGCTGTGCTGTCTGGTGGTACTTCTTCCGCTGCTGGTCGTACTGATCGGCGCGTTCAAGACCCACGACGAGTACATCACAACGAACGTTTTCACTCTCCCGGAGGTGCCGCAGTTCCAGAACTTCGTCACTGCGTTCATCAACGGCAACGTAATGAAGGGACTTCTGAACACTGGGATTATCCTGGTGGTGTCCTGCTTCGGCACTATCATTACCGGTACGATGACGGCGTTCGTGCTCCAGCGCTTCAAGATGCTTTTCACCCGTGCGGTGAAGGGAGTGTTCCTGTTCGCGGCTCTGCTGCCGAATATCGCTATGCAGGTAACTGTATTCCAGATCGTCAGCAAGCTGGGACTTTACAACACGATCTGGGCGCCCTGCATACTGTACATCGGTACGGACATCGTTTCGATATACATCTTCATTCAGTTCCTGGATAACATTTCGGTATCCCTGGACGAAAGCGCGATCCTTGACGGAGCGTCCTACCCCAGGGTATACTGGAGCATTATCCTGCCGATGCTCCGTCCGGCTATCGCAACGGTGCTGGTAATAAAGTTCGTGAGCATCTACAACGACTTCTACACCGCAAACCTGTACATGCCAAGCGACGATCTGTCTGTGGTTTCAACGGCGCTGTATAAGTTCATAGGCCCGTACAGTGCACAGTGGGAGGTCATCTTCGCAGGTATCATCATCTGCATCATACCATCACTGGTGATATTCTTGTTCCTTCAGAAGTTCATTTACAGCAACCTTGTTGCAGGCTCCGTGAAGGAATAGATTTCTCCTTTCAAAATACCTATACAACATTTGTTTTATTTCGCGCAGTGCAGAGATGTACTGCGCATTTTTTTGCATAAAAATACGCGGTACCGAAACGATACCGCGCCAGGATCAGTTGATTTTCTTTACAGAGCTTTTGTAGACCGGTTTTCCGTCGATTATCTGAATGCGAGTGGGGGATTTTGGCTCGCTTATACGGTCGAGAATAGTTGATACCGCAAGATCCGCCATCTCTCCGGCGTCCACGTTTATCGTGGTGATTTGGGGATCGGATATCTCGGAGATCAGGTAGTTGTCGTAGCCCACCACCGAAACATCATCGGGAACAGAAACGCCCCGTTCCCTGAGATCGCGAATGACCTTGAACGCGGTCTCGTCGCAGTTGCAGACCAGCGCAGTCGGAAGCCGCTGTGGGAATGTGATATGCGAAAAAAGCTCGTTGTTCACCTTCCGGTCGTCGATCACCCATTCCTCCCGGGTCGGTAGCCGGTGCTCCATCATCGCTTTCATGTAGCCCATGTACCTGTCGAAAATGCTGCTGGTGGCGAGCCGCGTTCCCACAAAGCCTATCTCGGTGTGCCCCTGGGAGATAAGGTAGGAGGTGAGCTTATAGCCCCCGAAAAAGCCGTTGGTGACTATGCAGTCCGCTTCAACGTCCGGGAGATAGTAGTCCAGCAGCAGAACCCCCGGCTTCAGCTCCATGAGACGGGTGATATATTCCCGGCTGAGCTGTCCCAGCGAGATTATCCCGGAGATGTTGTTTCCGGTGAGCAGCTTCGGCATAATAAGCGACTGCTCCTCCTCCGGGGTGATGTTTTCCTGCACGCAGGAGATGTTCTTCTGCTTGAAGCGCTGTACAAGGCTGTTATAAAGCGCCCAGTAAAACGAGCCGTTGGGGTTGATGAACTTATCCGGTATCAGTATGCCGATATTGCCGCCCAGAGGTGCAGACGATCTCGGCGAAACATAACCCAGCTTCTCCGCGGTGGCGATGATCTTTGCGCGAAGCTCCTCGCTGACGCCGCTTTTTCCGGAAAGAGCCTTTGATATGGTGACGTTGCTGGTGTTGCATGCTTTTGCTATATCTGTAAGCGTTATTTTCTTCTTCATTATGGTTTCCTCTGGGTAAATTTATGGCATTTCTTATTATATTGATTATACCATATCCGGCAGGGAAATGCAAGATATTTTTGAGCTTTTCCGGGGGATAATAACACGCTGCGGCTGTGGGGGATATTCATCTGGAAACAGCGGCTGCGCATATTGGCAGCAGCTCGTCAAGGGTGCTTATCGTGAAGTCCTGCCCAGGCTGCAGGCCGCGGTTTTTCCTGTCGATGAGTACCGTCCGGCAGCCGGCGTTCTTTCCGGTCTGGATATCCTTCGGCTCGTCCCCGACAAAGAACAGCGGCTGCGCCCCGAAATGCTCCGCTATAAGCTGCACCCCTGCAGGATTTGGCTTGCGGAAGCCGCAGCTCTGGGAGGAAACGTACAGGTCGAAATACGGCAGCAGCTCCGGGAAATAGCTCTTGTGAAGCTCGTCCGGCATACCCGTGGCAACGTCGGTGAGCGCCGCGATCTTCCAGCCGGCAGAGCGCAGCCGTTCCAGCACCGGGATAGTCTCCGGGTAGATGTGCGGCGTCAGTTTCATGTCCTCAAAAAATACGCTGATCACCTCCGACAGCGAAAACTCCGTATCCCACCCGGCGGTGGCGTCTGCGAAGATCTGTTCCGGGGTGTAGTCGCGCTCGCGGTACTTCACCCGTGGGTTATACTGCCGCAGGACTTCCAGCGACTGTGCAAGCTGCTCGTCGGAAAGCGGCAGCCCCAGCTTTTCCCGGACGTGCCGCAGCGCGCTGTCGTAGTATTCTATCCAAACGTTCGGCATGTTGAGGTATTCCATCAGCGTGCCGCCAATGTCAAAAACTATCAGGTTCATATTCACACCCTCATTGTATCGTTTTGCTCTGTTTCTGATATCTCCTCCGGGGAAGTATCTTCCTGCGGCTCCTCAAAAAGCACGTCGAAGAACCTTTCCCTTGACTCGACAAAGCAGGCGCTGTCCTCGCTGTATATCACGATCACGTCAGTGCCCCGGGGAAGCTCCCTGCCGTTCGCGGAGACCGCCCGGAAGTAGTAGGGTCTGCCGCCGTGGACCACCTGTATCTCGCCGTACATATCCGGGGTTATCGTCTCGGTGACTACTCCGTCCAGGTTTTCAAGCTCCTTTTCCGTGGGCTTTCCCTGGCGGTTCAGTTTGAGATACAGCGGCGTTATCGCGGTGCTGAGCAGGAAGTTGAACGCCAGCCCTCCTGCCGCCGCGCAGGGAAGCCCCAGCCAGCCGACCACCCCGGCGTGTTCCAGCAGAAGCCCGATAAGCGAGCTTACGAAGATGAACACCACCAGACGGAGCATGTTCTTCGGGAATATGGTCTGCAATTCCGCACGGCTTTTCCGGTGCCCGAACAGCTCCCCGGAGTTCGGGAACAGCCTGCGCCCGAACAGCAGCCATACCGCCAGCTGGAGCAGGAGATATCCGCCGGAAAGCCCCAGGAGTATCAGATAGAACATTTTCATGGCAGCTCTCCTTTCCGCAGGCTGTGCAATATACTTCGGGACTGCGGCATATAACATACCGCAGTCCCGGGCGATCTTGTTCAGGTCAAACGAATCACAGCGCGTCTACCAGAGCCTTGGTGTCCCGCGCGATAAGCAGCTCCTCGTTGGTGGGAACTACCCATACCTCCACCTTGCTGTCGGTAGCGGAGATACGCTGGAGCTTTCCTCTCAGACCGTGGTTCACGGAGTCGTCCAGCTTTATGCCGAGGTACTCCATATCGTGGCAGACATCTGCGCGTACATCATCGGAGTTCTCGCCGATGCCGCCGGTGAAGATAACAGCGTCCAGACCGTTCATTATTGCAGCATAGGAGCCGATGAACTTCTTGATCTCATAGCGGAGCATTTCGCCTGCGAGCTGTGCTTTCTTGTCGCCGTGCTCGGCAGCGTTGGAGATGTCACGGTTGTCGCTGGAGATACCGGAAATGCCCAGGAAACCGGACTTCTTGTTCATGTAATCGCTCATCTCGTTGGGAGAAAGACCCAGCTTGTTCGCAACGAAGGTTACTGCGGAGGGGTCAACGCTGCCGCAGCGGGTGCCCATGATAACGCCGTCCAGGGGAGTGAAGCCCATGGAGGTGTCGATGGACTTTCCGCCATCAATAGCGGTGATAGAGGAGCCGTTGCCGAGGTGGCAGGAAACGATCTTGAGATCCCTGATATCCTTTCCGAGCGCGTCTGCCAGCGCCTGGGAAACGAAGCGGTGTGAGGTGCCGTGGAAGCCGTACTTTCTAACATGCAGCTTCTCGTAGCACTCATAGGGCAGACCGTACATGAACGCCTTTTCCGGCATGGTGGAATGGAACGCGGTGTCGAATACAACTACCTGGGGAGTGGTCGCAGGAATTACCTTCTTGCAGGCTCTCAGCGCCAGAGCGTGGGGGTGGTTATGTACCGGAGCCAGCTCGGACAGGTCGTCTATCTGCTGGATAACTTCGTCGGTAACGAGGGTGGTTTTGCTGAATATCTCAGCGCCCTGTACTATTCTGTGACCTACCGCGGATATCTCGCTCATGCTGTCGATGACCTTGCCCTCGCCGGTGGTGAGCACCTCGACCAGCTTCTCGAAAGCCTCGGTGTGGGTCGGGAATGTGCAGTCAGCCTCGACTGTCCTGCCGTCGAAGGTGGTGTGCTTGATGTGACCGTCGATGCCGATACGGTCGCAGTTGCCCTTGGCGATAACGCTCTCGTCTTCCATGTTGATGAGCTGATACTTCAGCGAGGAGCTGCCTGCGTTGATTACAAGAATTTTCATGCTGTTTGTGAGTTCCTTTCTTTTTTGAATTACAAAACCAGAGATTTTGCACATATATCATTATTATTCTATTACTTTCCGACAAAAAAATCAAGTCTTTTTTGAAAAAATATTGATTTTAAAGTGGATATGGTGTAAAATAGTAGAAGTGAACACACTCACAGACATTATCCTGAAAGGCGGCTTTTATGAAAACAGCAGCAGTCATTTGCGAATACAACCCGTTCCACTACGGGCATAAATTCCAGCTGGAGCAGACCAGGAAGCTCGGCGCGACGCATATCGTGGCGGTGATGAGCGGCGATTTCACCCAAAGGGGCGACATCGCGGTGTTTGACAAATTCTCCCGGGCGAGAGCGGCGCTCCAGAACGGCGCCGACCTCGTGCTGGAGCTTCCGGTGAGATACAGCCTGTGCGCCGCCGAGGGCTTCGCCAGGGGAGCCGTGGGGATAATTTCCGCGCTGGGCTGCGTGGATATGCTGTCCTTTGGCAGCGAGTGCGGCGATATCGCAGCGCTGCGTGAGGCGGCAGGAGCGGTGGATTACGCGGTGCATTCGGAGTATTTCCAGATGCTGATGACCGGGGGTAAAAGCTATCCTGCGGCGCTGGCGCAGGCGGTAAACAAGTTCTACACCGAGGACGTCTACCAGACGATAAGCTCCCCGAACAATACCCTCGCGGTGGAATACATCAAGGCGCTGGACGACATCGGAAGCAGTATCGAGCCGGTGACGGTGCAGCGCGAGGGCGCGGCTCACGACAGCGCGGAGCAGTCGGGGGAGTTCGCAAGCGCGTCGCTGATAAGAAAGCGTATCCTTGCCGGGGAGAGCTATTCCCGGTTCGCGCCGGAAACAAGCGAGCCTGCCGCTGACATCAGGCGGCTGGAGACCGCGATACTTTCGAAGCTGCGCATGATGCGGCAGGAGGACTTCGCGAACGTCTACGACGCGGCGCAGGGACTGGGCGACCGGCTGTACAAGGCAGTGAGAAAAGCGTGCAGCCTTGACGAGCTGTATTTCCTCACCAAAACCAAGCGCTACACCCTTGCCAGGATACGCAGGGCGGTGCTGTGCGCGTTTCTTGACATCGACAAGAAACTACTGCTGGAGCCTGCGGCATATATCCGCATTCTCGGCATGAACAGCCGGGGCAGGGAAGTGCTTTCCGCTGCGAAGAGCGCCGGCTGCGCGCTGCCGATGGATACGTCGCTCAGGGCGCTGATGGATACTTCCCGTGAGGCGCACCGCCAGGGGGCGTTGCAGGCGAGGTGCTGCGATATCTGGTCGCTGGCTCTGGAAAAGCCACGGCAGTGCGGCGCAGACTTCACCGCAAAGCCTGTGATGATAAACGACTGACAGGGGGCTTTCCCCTTACATACTACATACCGGAGGAACATAAAATGGTTACAGTGACGGAAATTTCATACAAGAATTTCGGTAAATGCTTAAAGCTGGACAACGGCACCGCGAGCCTTATTATCACCGTGGACGTGGGACCTCGCATAATCTCCTACTGCCTTAACGGAAAGGAGAACATGCTGCTGGAGGACGTTGACCGGGAGTTCAAGGACGATTCCCAGGAGCTTCGGGATTATTTCGGCGAGGGCAAGACCTGGTACATCTACGGCGGTCACAGGCTGTGGAGCAGCCCGGAAAGCTCCCCCCACAGCTATGTGCCGGACAACGAGCCGGTCGCATACACCGTAAACGGCGGCGAGATAACGCTCATTCCCCCGGCAACCAGAACCGGACAGCAGCACAAGCTGGTTTACCGCCTTGCGGACGAGGGCACAGAGGTAGAGCTTTATCATGAGATAAAGAACGTTTCCGGTGCTATAGTCACCCTTGCGCCCTGGGCGCTGACCGTCTGCGCGGCAGGCGGCGTGGAGATATTCCCCCAGAGCACCGCGGACAACGGACTTCTTTCCAACCGCAGGAACGTGTTCTGGAGCTATTCCGACATCAACGACGACCGCTTCTTCCTGTCGAATAAATACGGCACGCTGAAGCAGGTTCCCGGCAGCGAGGGCAAGTTCAAGATCGGCATAAACAACGAGGACGGCTGGGCTGCTGTGGTAAATCACGGTCAGATATTCCTGAAGAATTTCATCGTGAATATAGACGGCGAATACCCGGATTACGGCTGCAATTTTGAGACATTTACAAACGGCATTTTCCTTGAGTGCGAGAGCCTCGGCGAGATAAAGCCGCTGAAAAACGGCGAGGCGCTGTGCCTTACAGAATTCTGGTCGCTTATCCCGTGTGAGGATAGCTTCGACAGAAAGAACGAGAACAGCATTGACGCATTCGTGCAGAAGTACGGTCTGCGCAACTATCACGCATAATGGAGGGGCTTATGAGCCTTTATGACGAGCTTCGCCGGAAGCACAGCAGATTTATCTACCACAGCTATGAGTTTCGGGAAAAGCCCGGCGAAACGCAGCTTGTGTTCCACTTCTCGATTGACGAATACCACTTTTACCCGGAATGGACGTTCCCGGAGGGCATAAACAGCCTTGACTATGACCGGGAGCTTGCGGACAGGATAGCTTTTTCCCTTGGTATGGCGGAGCTGGTTTCCTACTGGAAATGCGCCTGCCCCCCGGTGGTGGAGGTTCGCTGCGGCGGACTTTCAGCGTGGGAGAAAAACTGGTGGAAAAAACTCTACTTCAACGGGCTTGGCGAGTTCTTTTACCGCAACGGCATAACTGCGGATTTTGACAGCTTCATGACTATCGAAGCCCCGGAGGAGCAGCCGCTTTCTTCCCGGAAAAATCCGCTGAGCGGCTTTATGGTGCCTGTTGGCGGCGGCAAGGACAGCGTTGTGACATTGGAACTGCTGAAAAAGACCGGGGAGGATATCTCGGCGTACCTCATCAATCCCCGTCCGGCGACCCTGGGCTGTGCGGAAGCCGCCGGTATCCCGCCCGAACGTGTGATCGCCCCGAAGCGCACCATTGACAAGCAGCTTCTGGAGCTGAACAAGCAGGGCTACCTCAACGGTCACACGCCGTTTTCTGCGGTGGTGGCGTTCTCAGCGGAGCTTTTCGCCTGCATGAACGGGCTGAAATACATAGCCCTGTCCAACGAAAGCAGCGCAAATGAAGCATATGTCGAGGGAACTTCCATAAACCACCAGTACAGCAAATCCACTGAGTTTGAACGTGATTTCCGGGAGTACTGCGAGCGCGGCTTCGGCGGCTATGAGCGCTGCCCGGAGTATTTCAGCCTGCTGCGCCCCTGGAGCGAATGGCAGATAGCAAGGGAGTTCGTGAAGCACCAACAGTATTTCGGGGTGTTCCAGAGCTGCAACCTCGGCAGCAAGAACAACACCTGGTGCTGCAGCTGCGCAAAGTGCCTGTACGTCTATATCCTGCTGGCGGCGTTCCTTGACGACGATGTGCTGGTGGGGATTTTTGGCTGTAATATGCTGGAAAAAGAGGGGCTGTCCGGAATGTTTGACGGGCTGATACTTGACGGCGAGGATAAGCCGTTCGAATGCGTGGGTACAAAGGACGAGGTGCGGCTGTCACTGGAAATGGCGTGGGAGCGCCGGAAGTCCGACCCACCTGCGCTGCTTCTGCGCTGGAGGGAGCTTTTCCCGGAATACGCCCCGGTATCGCTGGACAAATTCTTCGATACGGATAATTTCCTGCCGGAAAACCTGAAATATCTCCTGGGAGAAAACAATGGAAATTAACGAACTTAAACCAATATTTGAGGGAAAGCGCTGCGCAATACTCGGCTTCGGACGGGAGGGCAGGGTGTGGCTTTCGCTGCTGCAAAGGCTTTCCTGCTGCGCCGAGATAGCCGTCGCGGACATGAAGCCGCAGGATATCCCGGGAGTTACCGGAATTTACGGGGAGGACTACCTCGACCGGGCTAAGGGCTTCGACCTGCTGCTGCAAAGCCCCGGGGTCATCATCAAGGATAAGCTCACCCCGGAGGAAAAGGCGAAGATACTCACCCAGACAGAACTTCTGCTGAGGCTGCGCCCGTGCAGGATAATCGGGATCACCGGCACAAAGGGGAAGTCCACCACATCGACGCTGACCTATCACTTCCTGAAAGCCTGCGGCAAAAACGCAATGCTCATCGGCAATATCGGAGTGCCGCCATTGGAGCGTATCGAGGAAATGACCCCGTATACCGTTGCAGTGTGCGAAATGAGCTGCCATCAGCTGGAGTTCGTGCACCATTCGCCGGAAGTGGCAGTGCTGCTGAACATCTTCCCGGAGCACCTCGACCATTACGTCAGCCTTGAAGCCTACGCGGACGCAAAGCGGAACATCTACCGTTACCAGCAGCCGGGGGATACCTCTATACTGAACATCGACCTTATCCCGGAGGATATCTGCACAGATCCCGGCTTTCGTAAG
Organism: Oscillospiraceae bacterium; assembly: GCA_022766785.1. Classification (GTDB taxonomy): domain Bacteria; phylum Bacillota; class Clostridia; order Oscillospirales; family Ruminococcaceae; genus CAG-115. The sequence continues at coordinate 4,814 of JALEOL010000032.1, read as the reverse complement.
GCAAAACTCGTCACTCTCGGCTGCGAGCGCCCTGCGATGGTCTTTTCGGAGAACGGCGCGATATTCCTGCAAGACCGCGAGATAAAGCCGGAGCAGCTTCACACAGGGCTTCGAGGGAAGCACAACGTTTACAACATCGCTGCGGCGCTTGCGGCGGCTATGGCGGTGGGAGCTGATACCGACAAATGCCTTGAAGCGCTGCCGGAGTTCCGGGGGCTGGAGCACCGTCTGGAGTACGTTGCAACGATAAACGGCGTGGAGTACATCAACGACAGTATCTGCACCATTCCAGAAGCGGCTATCGCTGCGGTGAATGCGTTCCCGGACGGCGCCGACTGCGTTATCCTGGGCGGAATGGAGCGCAATATCCCCTATGACAAGCTGGCGGATTTCCTGAACACCGGCGCTGTGGAAAACGTAATTCTGCTGCCGGACAGCGGATACCGTATCGGGGACATGCTCACAAATCCGGCGGTGAACCGGGTGAGGGTCGGAGACCTTGCCGAGGCGGTCAGAACGGCGGCTTCACTTGCAAAGCGGCGCGTGATACTCTGCCCGGCGGCGGCAAGCTACGGGTTTTACAAGAACTTCGAGGAGCGCGGACGGCACTTCAAGCAGCTTGTTCTGGCGATGAAATAAACAGCTTCTTACAAATCCTCTGGGTCAAACCGGGGGATTTTTTGTGCAAATGGGCGACATTTGACAGGAGCGCTTTGTGAATTATGCGAGGTTTCAACCGGGGTGTTTTGTTGAATGTTTACAAAAATCTGACTTGTGAAAAATGTGACAAAAATCTGCGAAAATCCGGCAGGAAAGTGTTTCATTTATTATGCAGATTGAAAAAAGCCACGGAATGCGTTATAATTATCCGGGGTGAAATGCAGTGGTTCATTCAAACATCATCGAGCTTGAAATATCCGGACAGAGCGCAATGTTCACCGACCCGGAAAGCGGCGGCAGCTTCCCGGTGCCGACTTACGAGGCGGTAAAGGGAATTCTCCGCTCAGTATACTGGAAGCCGACATTTATCTGGGTGCCTGACGAGCTGCGCGTGATGAACCGCATTTCCATGGAGGACTATTCCGTCATGCGCCGGGGGAAGTGCGTCGTTCAGCGGCGGCTGGCGGATATCCGCTGGCAGGTCAGGGCGCATTTCGTCTGGAACGATAACCGCCCGGAGTTCGCCCGTGACCGCGACGAGGACAAGCATTTCCGCATAGCCCTGCGCAGCCTTGCAAGGGGCGGCAGATTTCCGGTGTGGCTTGGTACTGCGGACTGCCCGGGGGAAGTGCGCCCGGCGCGGTTCGGAAGCTCCGGGGGATATTACGACGGCAGCGGAGCTGTTGATTTCGGCGTGATGTACCACGGCGTGAATTACCCCGACGAGGGCTGGAACGAGTTCACCAGGACAACCGTCAGCCGCAGGAAATGGCACTGCGTCATGAACGACGGCGTGATACGCTTCCTCTCTCCGGAGAAGTGCAGCGCGGAATTTGTAAGGACTGCGCGTGCAAAGCGGTTCAATTCAACAGATACAGAGGTGGGTGCTTGTGCTGCTGGAAAACAGAATTGATTTTCTTTCGCTGATATCAATAAGCGGCGCAAATCCCAACGGCGACCCGGCAAAGTGCGGAATGCCGCGGGTGGACAGCCGGGGCTTCGGCGTGATATCGCCGGTGTGCATTCGCAGAAAGCTGCGTGACAGGCTCGCGGAAATGGGCGAGGAGATACTGGTGTCGCCGCCCGTGGCTCCCGGGGACGATCTTTCCGGGCGTGTCGCAGGCGTTGACTGCCGTTCAGGGGCTTGCGCAAAGTGGTTCGACGTGAGGGCTTTCGGGCAGGTGTTCGCGTTCCCGGGGGTGCATTGTCCGGGAATAAAGGGAGCGGTGACGATACAGCCCGTCTACAGCGCCGACCCGGTAAGTATCGCCGATATGAGGATAACCCGGTGTATCCGGAATAATGACACGGGGCGAGGTTCGGTAATGGGGAGCCTGCATTTCGTGGAATACGGTCTGTATGTGCTCAAAGGCTCCGTGAACGCTTATGCGGCGATGAAGAACGGTTTCACCGAGGAGGACGCGTTGAAGCTCCGGGAAGCGCTGCTGCATATTTTTGACAACGACAGCTCCGCGGCGCGCCCGGCAGGCTCAATGGAGGTTGAACGGCTGTACTGGTGGCGGCACAGGAGCACAGCCGGAGAGTATTCGCCGGGGAGGGTGTTCGGGACTGTCCGCTGCGAGGCGGAATGCGACAAGCCGTCCTGCTTCGGAGATTATCGGATAGTTCACGCTCCGCTTGCCGGACTGGAGCCGGAGATATTCGGGGAGCAGTAGTTTACAGCCGTCGTGCTACCAGCGCGGCGTGGATAATACTCAGTTTTGTGAGAAAAGCAGGGCACGGGTCAATTCCTGTGCCCTGCGCTATTTTCTGGGCGTCCGGTGGATCTCTGTTGTGCGCAAAAAAATAAACAGCCCCAATAATGAGACTGTTTATCACAAAGCAGAAATGACGTTGAGTCAATTTCCACTTATAGTATATCACAAATTTCACGATGTGTCAATGGTTTTTGATAAAAAATACAAAAGAATTTTCTGGAAATTTTACATACGGCTGCTCGTTAAAACCAAAACCGCACTGTCAAGCCATTTACGGCAACAATGCGGTTTTGCTTTGTTTTGTTGTCTGGCGGAGAAAGAGGGATTTGAACCCCGAAATGAATGTCATTATTCAAGGATTAATGCTTGTTATTTTAGAATGTCGTTGAAATAGTCGTTCATTTTGTTGGCAACTTTTCTCTGCTCATCTCTGAAAATATGCTGATATACCTGCTTCAGCATATTTGGCGTAGAGTGTCCCATGCGTTCCATTGCATACTTGTCAGGTATGTTCAACTTTAACATGGCGCTGGCGTTAGCGTGACGCAGGGAGTGTATAGTAAAATGTGGTATTCCATTTTCTTCGCATATTCGATTAAAGTGTTTCCATATATAGTTAGGACTGTGTGGGCTGATACGTTCCGATGAATGCTCCGAATTATCCAGAATATGTTTCAGATAGTCCGGAACTTCTATTATTCGCCTGCCTGCATAGCTTTTGTTTTCGTCCTTAACAACCAGCTTATGATTTTCATCTGGGACTACGGCGCATTTGATTTTTAAATATGTACCATCATAGTGTTCCCAGCGCAAGCCGGCTATCTCAGACTGCCGCAATCCCAAAGTGAGGGCGATAATGATCGGTACTTCGATAGATGTGTTTTTTACTGCAAGGGCTATTCTTTGAATATCATTTTCAGTGGGAATGTTGTACTCAGGCTTTATTTTGGGCTTCAGCGTTATCGACTTCATGTTGAGATTGATACCGTTCTGATGTAAGACTACTGTCAGCAATCCCACCTGGTTTCTGATGGTTTTGGACGAATACTTATCAGCGAGAGAATTTACCCACCGCTGAATCGTTTTTTCAGAGAGTTCGGAAATAAGAATATCATTTATCCGTTCGTAGCTTGTTCTCTGCATAGTTCTATAACCTCTCACAGTTGCAGGCGAAAGGAGCTTGTCCTTGCTGCAGATATAATCCTCCAGAGCCTCAGCAAAGGTGATGTTTTCAATTGGTGTCATAAAGTGTAACCTCCTAATGTTTTATATATTTTATGATATCACGTTTATTTCAATTGTCAACCTGGCAATATAGGTTTTTCTAAAAAAAGTTATAAATTATATATTAAGTAATTAATATCCTTTTGGCTAAACCGAAAGGATTTACTTTTTTACTGAAAAGAAGGTGAATTATGAAAAGCATAAGATGGAGTAGCTCAAAATCCATATTCGTATCCGGGCAGGAATTTAGAGACGAGCTGAAAACCAAACGTCAGTGGGCAAAGGCAGGATATCTCCCGATATCCGAGGATTGTGGCAAGAAACTCCGCCCGTCACGCTGGTCTACTGGCTCGATTGATACACTTCCCCGCTATCTTCTTCCGGAGGAAGTCAGAGCTGCGAGTGCAGATGAGCTGGCAGCATACTTTCAGCCGGAACGCGAACGAAAGGCAGCCAAAGCCGCAGAACGCAGAGCAAAACTCAGGATAGAGCGCGAAAGAGAAAAGGAACAGGCTCGATTACTCCGTGCTATGGCTGAGCAACAGGACAAAGTTCACACTATTGCACAATCCGTTGACCTGACTCCTGAAACATTTGGCGTTATCGTGATAGATACAGAAACAACCGGTTTGTACGCAGGAGAAGATGAAATATTGCAGCTCTCCATAATCAGCGAAAACGGAGAAAAGCTATTCGACAGTTATTTCCGTCCGCTGCATAAAACGTGGCAAGAAGCGCAAGCAGTAAATCATATATCTCCGGAAATGGTGGCAGACGCACCAACCATTGCTGATAGAGCTGCTGAAATCCAGCGGATCATAAACTCCGCAGATAAGATTATCGGCTACAACACATATTTTGATGTGAATTTCATAAGCGCCGCCGGGCTGATTATCCCAAAGCGAGCAGAAATCATTGATATAATGCCCATGTTTGCGGAAATCTTCGGCGAATGGAGTGAGAGCCACGGTGATTACAAGTGGCAGAAGCTCACGACCTGCGCTGAGTACTACCATTTTGACTGGAGCGGCATGAAAGCTCATGACAGTCTTGCAGACTGCTTTGCTACTGTCCATTGTTACAAACACATTATTTGCAGCTAAAACGCCCTACATATATAATAAATGAAAGGAAATTGAAAATGTTTGGTAATCGTACAAAATCCGGAAGAAATAACATAGTTGGTACGAAAATATACAAGCAGCGTAAGGC
>JALEOL010000025.1 GCA_022766785.1 Oscillospiraceae bacterium | reverse complement strand
GCTTTCGCCTACAAGGTTGTCCGTGAGCTGAACGAGGAACTCAAGAACAAGGGTTTCATCACAATAGCCGGCAAGGTAAGCCGCAAGTATTTTGAGGAGAAGTTCTACGGACTTGCAAAGGAGGGTACATAATGCCTGTTTACAAGGATAACAAAAACGGAACGTGGTATGTTTCGCTGTGGTTTACGGCGTGGGACGGCAGTAAGAAGAAAAAGCTGAAGCGTGGCTTTGCCACAAAACACGAAGCTGCCGAGTATGAACGCAAGTTCCATAATCAGGAGCAGGGGAAAATGGAGATGACCTTCAGCGATTTCTTTCAGCTCTATAAGCAGGACATAAAGCCCCGTCTGAAGCTGAATACCTGGCTTACAAAAGAAGCAATCATCACAAAACACATTCTCCCGTATTTCGGAAATCGTGTTATATCGGATATTGCTGCAAAAGACGTAATCAAGTGGCAGAACGAGCTGCGAAACTCTATCGGAGAGAATGGGAAGCCAATTTCGGTGCAGTATCTTCACACCATACACAATCAGATTAGCGCAATTTTCAACCACGCTGTACGCTTTTACGACCTGCCAAGCAACCCTGCGTCAAAAGCAGGTAATGTAAGCACATCTGAAAAGAAAGAAATGCAGTTCTGGACGCAGGAAGAGTATAAGAAATTCTCCGAGGCGATAATGGACAAACCTCTTGCATTCTATGCCTTTGAACTGCTGTATTGGTGCGGCATTCGTGAGGGTGAACTGCTTGCTCTGACGTCTGCTGATTTCGATTTTGAGAACAGTACCCTTACAATTAACAAGTCGTATCAGCGGCTGAAAGGGAAGGACGTTATCACATCGCCCAAAACCGTGAAAAGCAACCGCACAATAAAAATGCCCGATTTCCTGTGTGATGAAATGCGTGACCTTGTTTCATCGCTGTATGATTGCAAGCCTACCGACAGGTTGTTTCCCGTAACCAAGCACTTTTTGAAGCACGAAATGGAACGTGGCTGCAAGGAGGCAGGGGTGAAGCGTATCAGAATACACGATATTCGCCACAGCGCAATCAGCTTGCTGATTGAAATGGGCTTCTCGGCGGTTGCTATTGCGGAGCGAGTAGGACACGAGAGCATAGACATAACCTACCGCTACGCTCATATGTTTCCGTCAACGCAGACGGAAATGGCAGACAAGCTGAACAATATCAGAAAGGAGAGCGAGGAAAATGTCGGCTAAAGTGCTTGACACGAAAGGTCGCTTTCGTGGGAAAATCGTATCGTTCCGCTGTTCCGAGGAAGAGAACGCCGCGCTTGATGTGGCGGTACAGCTTTCGGGTCTTACGAAACAGGACTATATCATATCAAGGGTACTGCAAAGGGATATTGTGGTACAGCCAAATCCGAGAGTTTACAAGGCTCTGAAAGACAGGCTGGAATTGGTGCTTGCAGAGCTGAAAAAGAGCGAGGAAGCCGCAACAAACAGCGACTTGCTTGATACAATTAACCTTATCACCGTTACGCTTAACGGGATAAAAGGCGGTGAGGGATAATGGACAAAAACGAAAAGACCGCCCCTATTTCATCTGTTGGCGCAGATGAGGGACAGTCCTCTCAAAGTCTTAACAACGTTATTATATCACAACCGCCGCCCGAAATCAAGTGGTTATCGGACGAAAAGAAGATAAACGAGCCGCTTTTCTGCAAGAGCTTCTGTCAAAGCCGTGAGCTAAAGTGCATTGACGGCATATTCTACTCGGTTGACGGGGCGGAGAGCCAAGACAAAATCGCCGCTGAAATCTCCGAAATGCTCATTGAGAACGGCATTACAACAGGGATTGCAAAGCGGTCAAAATCGTTGCTTGAAGCGCTGAAGCTCTATTGTCACAGCGCTCCGATTAAGCCGAACGAGAGCGAAATCCACGTCCTGAACGGCGTTGTAAAGGTGGACGGAGATTACGGCAAGCCACCAACTTTCATACCCGAAAAGAAATTCTGCGTAAATCGGCTCAACATCAACTATGCCCCCGAAATCTGGGAGCATAGGTACTATCCCGAACACTTTCAGACATTCCTTTTACAACTGCTTGATTTGGAAGATATATTAACGCTGCAAGAGTATCTCGGCTACTGCCTTATACCGTCCACGAGGGCGCAGACTGCCCTGTTCATAATCGGCAACGGCGGCGAGGGTAAGAGCCGTATCGGCGTTGCTATGAATGCGATATTCGGCTCGGCTATGCTGTCGGGCAACTTTCAGCGTGTGGAGGACGACAAGTTTTTTCGCTACAACCTCATCAACAAGCTGCTGATGAATGATGACGATATGCAGATGACCGCCCTCAAATCCACGGGTTACATCAAGAACATCATCACCGCAGAGATACCGATTGATGTTGAAGCAAAGGGCAAGCAATCCCAACAGGCACAGGTTTATAGCCGCTTCCTATGCTTCGGCAACGGCTCACCTAAAGCCTTGTACGACAAGTCGGACGGCTTTGCTCGGCGCTTGCTTATTCTCTCAACAAAACCCAAACCCGTTAACCGAAAGGACGACCCGTTTCTTGCAGATAAATTCATAGCTGAAAAAGAAAATATATTCTGTTGGATGTTGGACGGTCTGCGGCGGCTTATCAAGAACAATTATCGGTTTACGGTAAGCGAGAAAACAAAGGAGAATGTAGCCGAAGCAGTTGCGGAAAACTGCAATATCGTGGATTTCCTTGCGGAAGCGGCTGTCTTTTGTGAGAGTTCCGCAATCAGCTCCACCACGCTTCACCGAGTGTATTCCGAGTGGTGCGAGGACAACGGCTTGACCGCCCTGAAACGGGAAACTTTTATAAATTGGCTGAAATCCAACGCCGACAAATACAGCGTCAGATACTCCAACAACATCTACGAAAACGGTAAGCGTGTCCGAGGGTTTGAGGGAATTTCCCTTAATAGGTAAATTCGGTGTACGGGTGTACAGTTGGCTTTACAATGCGAAATATTAGCAATATCAGCGTGTACAAAGGGTGTACAACGGCGTACAGAGTACAAGACCGGTACACTGCCGTACATCAGCGGAAAGCCTGTCAAAGCGCTTGGTTATGCGGAATGTACGCCTGTACAGCAAAAGCGGCTCAATTTTCCTTATAATTCTATTCAGCTTTGCCTTGATTTTAGCGGACGGCGAATTTATTGCAAAGCTGAAAAAAGAAAACAGGGTCACTGCTCGCCGCAGCTCCCTGCCACTATCCGAGCGCCTTTCAGCCAAATCGCCACATTTTCTTTTTTCAGATTTGGAGTTGGAGGAGTTGTCGCTAGATGAAAGCAAAGCCGCACTCGATGTCGGGTGCGACTTGATGTGAATATGTAAACTGCTGTATATGGAAAGGTGTTTTTCTTTTTCGTACTTTAAAAGAATCTCTGCGCAAAATGCAGCGCTTTCAACGGATAAAATGATTACACTTTCTGAAATTAGCACTAATCCGCCACCTCTAACGCCACAGTAACCGCATAATGATTGCCGTCAGTTGTGGAGATGGTGAATGTTACCACGACCTGCTTCCCGTCTATTTTCACTAATTCCCGACGGCTTTCTGTGCGGGGTTGGGAATAGTCGGCGTAGGTGGTTATGCTGTCGCAGCAGTCGGTGTAATACTTTTTCAGAGTACGTCGCAGTGCGAAGCTTTCCGTAAAGCAATGGTTTGCATTGTTCTTGGTAAGAAGCTCCATTGGGTCAAGCTCATAGGGGCTTTCTGTTTCACAGGTGTATGTAACATCGCCGAACAAGCCCTCCACAGGCTGTTCTATCTCGCTGAACCACTCGGGAAGCGGATCGTCGTCAGGCTCCGTGATTGTTTCCTTTTCGCAGACAGCGTTTTCTGCGGGCTTTGAAAACCTCTGCGCATAGTCCGTCAGGAAAATTATAAGATACGCAGAAGCAAGTATATTTAACACGGCAGAAATAATCCTTACCGCAATTCCGTATATTCCGAAAAAAGCCAACAGCCCTCCCAAAGCGCTGAGTACCGAACCTACAAATGCGACAACCAGCACCGCCCAAAAGCTGCGCCCGGCTCTCTTGGCAGTGGAAAAGGCAGCGCCCAGAGCCTCTCCTATAAAACTGCCCCTCACCGCCGCATACTCCGCAGGAACACCCAACACAACTAATACAGCACTAAAAATACAGCTCAGCCAGTAACTTAAATTCAGGTTTGGCATATCGGGCAAAAGGGCAATATACATAGCCCCCTGATAAAGGAAATATCCCGGCACCATTGCCACAACGACAATCACCAGCGACGTTACCGCCGCGGTCAGCATAGCTTTCGGACGAAATCCATTTCGGAATGTATTTGCGCCGATTTTTTTATCCTGCAGCACCGCTCCCGCAGCCAAAACTGCACAAAGCTCCAGCCCAAACAGCACAATTTCCGCAAGCAGATATAATGTAATACCGAATGCGGCAACAACTATGTTGTTTTCGGTATGCGCGGGAGCGATAATATTGCTCTGTACAATGCCTCCAAGTAAATTCAGTGCATATCTTACAGCAATAACAGCGATAACGGGTATAGGTCTAGAAATCAGCTTTTTTCCTGCGTTAATGGCTGCTGATATTGTGGGTGACATAATTCTCTCCTCCCAAATTTACTTTTCGTGATTGCGGTAATGCTGCTCCGCAACCTTAAAAATGCACATTCCCTTTCGGATAGTTAAAAAGCGGTCGCGGAAGGGGTTGAACCTCGCGAGACACTTTTGTCAATAAAAATATTATACCATAATCAAGCAAAGATTTCAATATCTTTTTCAGCTCTGCCCTATCCGAGCGCTTTGTCGCTTCAGCCACGCTTTTCTTTTTCAGTTTTGAAAAAAGCACCGATGTCGGTGTGTGAAAACGGGGCGAGCAGAAAGCCAAACTTGGATTGCAAAGGGAACTCCCTTTGCCCCTCGGAGAGCGCCATACCCTTGATGTTGATGAAGCCTGCGAAATCAATGTCAAGGGTATTATGGCGTTACTGTTGGCACAACAGTAAAAATACCACAACGAAAGGAGATTATACTTATGAGCGAAAAACGCATTTCCCATTGTCAAGGCAAGGGAAGCCTTACTCACAACAACCGAAAGTTCAACGCCAAGAACGTTGACGATACCCGAACGAAAGACAACATCGTTTTCGTGCAACAGTCTATTGAAGAAGCATACGAGCACCTGTTTGGCGCTGCTGTTGAGCGTTACAACACAAGGCAGAAGCGAGCCGGCAGGAAGATAAACACGAGTTACTATGAGCATATCTTCAAGCGGAAGATTTCTCAAAGCGTGGTGACTGCCGCCGATAAGCGAAAGAGCTTCTATGAAGATGTGGTGCAGATTGGTGATATGAAGAACACGGGCGTTGGCACTCACGACGCTGAAATCGCTACAGCTTGCCTTACCGAGTATATGCAGGGCTTTCAACAGCGCAACCCAAATTTCTATGTGTTCAATGCTGTTCTGCATTTGGACGAGGCTACTCCACATCTTCATATCGACTACATACCTGTTGGACATTATAAAATGGGCGTTGACACTCAAAACGGCATAGCACAGGCGCTCAAAGAGATGGGCTACGGCAGCGGAAAAGAAACCATTGCCCGCTGGCGTGAAGCCGAGTGCAAGGTTCTGACCGAGATTTGTAGTCGGCACGGCATACAAATCGCCGCTCCCGAAAAATCCCGTGGTAGTCTTACCGTGGAACAGTACAAGGAATATGCCAAGATAACGGAGCAGGTTGAGGAGAAGAAAGAGGAAGTCGCTCGGCTTGATGAACAAGCCGAGTACGCAGGTAGCCTCTTGAAGCACCGCGAGGAGCTGCGAACGCAGGTCGAATCTGTTATTGATGAGCTGGACGAGCAGTATCAAGAGAAGAACGCTGCTGTTGCTCATTTGGACGAGGAGATAGCCGAAAAGTCCTCTGCCCTAACGCAGACCACCGCCGCACTTGCAGATAAACAGACCTTGCTTGAAACGAGCGCCCGAAAGGTCACGAAGCTCAAATTCATAGACGAGATTGAAACCGGCAAGACAATGTTCGGCGGTAAGGTTACGCTCTCCAAAGAGGATTACGGAATGCTGACCGAACTCTCCAAGAAGCAGATTGCCGCCGAGAATAGGGAGAGCGAGCTGACCGCCGAGATTGCAAAGCTGAAAAAAGAAAACGAGGAAGCTGCCAAGAGGAACGCCGCTCTGGAGCAGAAGGTGCAGGAGATTTACCCGCTCCGAGAGGAACTCCGAAAAACCAAAAACGGGCTTGGTAGCCTGAAGGCATTGTACCAAAAGGTGTTGGAGTTTATTGAGGGGCTTAACCTCACGCAGAAGATGCAGGAGTTTTTGAAGCAGAGGGTGAGAGGGGTGAAGCATTGAGCGAGATATCTAAGATGGCAAAGGGTAATGATTTATTCATTTTTGAAATCAATCTTTATACATAGAACATTCATAGAGTATTCCGCCGCTATTGTCCCACCCATTCGCTCAACAAGGGTTCGTGCAATCGAAAGCCCCAGCCCCGTTGAATTGCGCGCGGATTCCAACGTGTAAAACCGCTCGAACAGTCTGCCGACTTCCACTCCGTCAAGCGACGAAGCGGTATTTGAGAACGAAATCACACCGTCATCATCAAGGGAAATACTCAAATCACAGTCACTGTATTTCAGCGCGTTTCCGATAAGATTCGCGAACACTCTTGCCAAATCCGCGCGGTTTAGCTTGCGGACAATCGGCTTTTCCGTGATACGGACAGACGGCTCTATGCCTCTTTCGCATAAAGCCGCGTAATATCCCATAACGCTGTCCTCAAGGACGCTGTTTACGGTGACCTCCTCGGTGTGGTATTCCTCGCTCTCGGAGATAATCACGGAGTACCTGAAAAGCTCCTCGGTGAGCTGCTTCATAAGCGCCGCCCTGTCCTCGATAATATCAAGATAGCCCGCCAGCTTTTCGGATTTTTCCTCTTTCTTGATAATATCGAGGTAGCCGCAGATTGCGGTAAGCGGCGTGCGCAGGTCGTGAGAGATGTTCGTGACTGCGTTTTTAAGCTCCGTGTCGCCTTGTGTGAAACGGAGCTGTTTGCGGCGGAGTATGACAAGCTGCGTATTCAAATCGGCGGCGAGAGCGCGCATATCCTTATCGGAAGATGAGATGTCTATGAGAGTATTGGTGTCGGAATTCAGCTTTTCGGAAAGCTTTTCGCGGATTTCGCGGGCGGCTTTCTTCATCAGGATAATTTTAATCAGCAGCGCGAGCACAGCTATCACGAAAACAATAGTCGGTATAATCCAGATACTCTCCAAAGTCATCACCTACTTTACATCTTTTTTGCGGAAAACCAGCACTCCCACAGCCGTTGCAGCCGCGATTGCACCGAGTGCAAAGGGTGCGATTTCCACGGGGATAGGAACTTTTGTATAGTTGTCAGATGTCATCTCCTCGTATTGCAAATAATATGCGTTGTAAAAGCTCTCCTGAATCTGGTGTTGCTGACCGAAGGGAGTTATGTCCTGTATGCTTTCCAGAATCGCTGTCTGTATTTTATCTTCGGTGGTGATATTTTCATCTTCAACGAGATATATCGGGGCATCGGCAAAGTAGCTTTCGTATGAGTATTTCAGAGATGAGATGAGAGGAGATATAATTGAGCTGATTGCCAAAAAAGCGAATACCATTAACAGAGAAATTATCGTGCCGCTGAATTTATGCGTATTAAGCAAAGATATTGCCGAATATAGGACGCACAATTCGATAAGGGATAAAAGCTGCAAAAGCTCGCAAAGCGCGATTTCACCGAACGAGAGCAGAAATTCTCCACCACGAATCAATCCCGATATAAGCACAGTCGCAATAAACAAAAGATGTATCATAGCAATTGCCGCAGAACAGGTTATGGAGTATGCCAAAAGAATAGCAGAGCGTTTTTGACCTACAATGATTTTGTTTCGCAATGCGCCGTCATGCTCTGCTCCCACAAAAATTCCCACCAGAACTGCCGTTAAGACAATAAAGAAAAATCCACTTCCCTTGAATAACGCACCCTCGGGGTGAACAACCCAATCGCCCATTCTTATGGTGCCTTTGTTCAGGATTGTTTCAATCAAGCCGAAAACAAATGCCGCCGCAGCACATATATAAAAAAATTTTCCCTTAAAAAGCCGCGAGAAATTCGCGTTTAACAGCTTGCTCATTTGCGTCCACCTCCCACAAGCGAGATATAAAAGCTCTCAAGGCTCTCGTCCTGTTCTTTCGCCGAGAGCAGTTCGCAGCCCTGTTCTGACAGCGCCATTGTCAGTTTCGTGAGATTGGGCTTTCCGAAAACATCGGCGGTTTCGCTGTCGATTATCTTGTATTCAAAAGCCATTTTATCAAGCACGGTTGCAAGCTTCTCGGTATTGCTGACGGTAACGCGCACGCACTTTCGGCAGGCGGCTTCCAGTTCCTCGGCGCTCATTTCGCGGACTATTGTGCCGCGGTCGATAAAGCCGTAATGCGTGGCAAGCTTTGAAAGTTCGTCCAGAATGTGGCTGGAGATAAGCACGGTTATCTGCCGTTCGCGGTTGAGCTTGAGAATAAGCTCGCGTGTTTCGACAATTCCCTGCGGGTCAAGTCCGTTTATCGGCTCGTCCAGCACGAGGAAATCGGGATTTCCGCATAAAGCAACCGCGATTCCCAAACGCTGCCGCATTCCGAGAGAGAAGTTTCCCGCTTTCTTTCTGCCGGTATCGGACAAGCCGACAAGCTTTAAAATCTCGTCAATTCCGTCAAACGAGGGCAAGCCCAACACGCGGAATTGCTGCTCCAGATTAGCCCTTGCAGACAGCCCCGTGTAAATCGCGGGAGATTCCACAACCGCCCCCATTCGCCTGCGTGCGGCTGAAATCGTGCTGTCGGTGTGCTTTACCCCGTACAGTTCAAAATCGCCGCCTGTCGGAAACTGCAAGCCGCAGATAAGGCGAATAAGCGTGGTTTTTCCCGAGCCGTTTCTTCCCACAAAGCCGTAAATCGAGCCTTTGGGAACGTTCATTGTAACACCGTTTAACGCCTTGAAGCCTCGGTATTCCTTTTTCAGTTCGTCCGTTTTCAGAACGTATTCCATAGGTTATCACCAATCCTTTCTGAAAACATCATACCACAAGACGGTCAAGAAAGCGGCAAAGAAAAGGTCAAGATTTCGTCAAGATTTCATCTTGAAGCCGATTCCGTAAACCGCCTCTATATAATCTCGTCCACTCACCGCCTGCAATTTACGGCGGATATTGCTGATGTGCTGTTTGAGCGAACGCTCGGTGCAGTCGGGTGTGTCGAGGCTGATTTTATCTAGGATTGAGCTACGGCTGACGGGACTTTTCGGGTTCTGCATAAGCAGTTTGAGGATAGCGCACTCGGTTCGGGTAAGCCGTATTTCGGTGTCGGAAATCTTTGCTGTAAGCGTATCGGGGAACAGTGTGATGTCCTCAAAGCAAAGCGCGTTTCCCGCTGTGCTACTTTCGCTCTTGCGAAGCTGAACGGCAACCCGTGCGATAAGCTCGGGCAGCTCAAACGGCTTTGTAACATAGTCCGCAGCCCCGCCGAGCAGAAGTCCCACCTTATCGGAAGTATCGGCTTTCGCGCTCACCACGATAACAGGGATATCCTTAATCTGCGGGAGCAGTTCCTCGCCCGAAAGCCCCGGCAGCATAAGGTCGAGGAGTATCAAATCGGGCTTTGATTTCGAGAGCAGAAGCTGCGCTTCCGTTCCCGAATAGGCGCGCAGAACCGAATACCCCTCGCCTGTAAGCGCTTCTTCAAGCAGGTTTCCGATGTGCATATCGTCATCTGTAATAAGTATTGTTTTCATATTGTTCACCTCTGACATAATAAGGCTGATATCTTGCTTTTATTATATCATACAAGAACTTATATTTCAACTGGAAAGATAAACAACCCCAATCATCTGAAAACAGACTCTTGGGGTTGGTTTTTATTGTGGCTACAAATTGGCTACAATCTGTAAGCCACTTGCAACTATTTCACATTTTCATATTTCGGTATCAAAACGGTATCAGAGAGCCGTTTGAAGCCCGTTAAACCGCATTGTTATGCGGAAATTTCGGGGGCGGCGATTATTCCCACTCTATCGTCGCCGGCGGCTTAGACGTAATATCATAAACGATCCTATTGATATTCTTTACTTCATTAACGATCCGTACAGAAACCTTCTCCAGTACGTCGTAGGGTATACGCGAGAAATCCGCGGTCATGAAGTCGCTTGTGGAAACGCCGCGCAGCGCCAGTGTGTAATCGTATGTCCTGCCGTCGCCCATGACGCCGACCGAGCGCATATTCGTCAGCACAGCGAAGTATTGATTTATGCTGCGGTCAAGACCTGCGTTTGCGATCTCCTCGCGGAAGATAGCGTCTGCGTCCTGAAGCGTCGCGACTTTCTCCGGGGTAATGTCGCCGATAATTCTGATAGCAAGTCCGGGGCCGGGGAACGGCTGCCGCCAAACCAGCTTCTCGTCCAGACCGAGGGTGGTTCCCAGCGCGCGAACCTCGTCCTTGAACAGCAGGCGCAGCGGCTCGATTATTTCCTTGAAATCAACATAATCTGGCAGTCCGCCTACATTGTGGTGGCTCTTTATCACCGCAGCATCGCCTAGTCCTGACTCGATAACATCAGGGTAGATAGTTCCCTGAACAAGATAATCTACCTTGCCGATCTTCTTGGCTTCTTCCTCAAATACGCGGATAAATTCCTCGCCGATTATCTTGCGCTTTCGCTCGGGTTCTTCAACACCGGCAAGCTTGCTGAGGAACCTTTCTCCGGCGTTGACGCGGACAAAGTTTACGCCGCTGTCAGCGAATGCTGCTTCTACCTCGTCGCCCTCGTTCTTTCTCATAAGTCCGTGGTCAACGAAAATGCAGGTGAGCTGGCTGCCGATAGCCTTTGCCAGCAGCTTGCAGGCAACCGAACTGTCCACACCGCCCGACAAAGCCAGCAGAGCCTTGCCATCGCCGACTTTTGCACGAATGTCACGGATCGCAGTTTCTGCATAGCTTTCCATCGTCCAGTCACCGCGGCAGCCGCATATTTTTGTAAGGAAGTTACCCAGCATATCAAAGCCCTGAACGGTGTGATTTACCTCAGGGTGGAACTGAACGCCATACAGTTTTCTTTCTTCATCAGCCATTGCGCCATAGGGACATTTTACGCTGTGACCTATCGACTTGAAGCCATCGGGTACTTTCGAAATGTAGTCGTTGTGGCTCATCCACACGATCGTGTTTTTCTCCAGACCGTCGAAAAGAGGCGATGATGTGTCTATCTCGCATTCTGTTTTGCCGTACTCTGAAAGAGAAGCGTCATGAGCAGGCTCGATCACTCCGCCTAATGCGTACACCAGGAACTGAGCGCCATAGCATATTCCCAGTACAGGAATACCAAGCTCCAGTATCTCCCTGTCCATTCTGGGAGAATCATCAAGATAAACGCTGTTCGGACCGCCGGTGAAGATGATACCCTTGGGGTTCATCGCCTTGATCTCCTCAATTGGGGTCTTGTAGGACTTAACCTCGCAGTATATTTTGTGCTCTCTGACCCGGCGCGCGATAAGCTGATTGTACTGACCGCCGAAGTCGAGAACGAGAACTAACTCGTGGGACATGGTTTACCTCCGGAAAAATTAATGGTGGAACAGGCGTATTCCTGTGAACGCCATTGTGATGCCGTATTTGTTGCACACTTCAATTACATTGTCGTCGCGGATCGAACCGCCGGGCTGCGCGATATACTGAACGCCGCTCCTGTGCGCTCTCTCGATATTGTCGCCGAACGGGAAGAACGCGTCCGAGCCGAGGGATACACCCTTCATTGTATCAAGCCATGCGCGCTTTTCTTCACGGGTGAATACCTCGGGCTTCACCTTGAAGAACTTCTGCCATTCGCCCTCAGCAAGCACGTCCATGTAATCTTCGCCAATGTACAGATCAATGGTGTTGTCGCGGTCTGCGCGGCGGATATTATCAACGAACTGCAGTTCCATTACCTTTGGCGACTGGCGCAGATACCAGTTGTCTGCCTTTGTTCCGGCAAGACGAGTGCAGTGAATTCTGGACTGCTGACCAGCGCCGATACCGATAGCCTGACCGCCGCATGCGTAAGCAACTGAGTTAGACTGTGTGTATTTCAGCGTGATGAGAGCTATTGCAAGATCGTGCTTTGCGCTATCGGGGAGATCCTTTGCTTCGGTGGGAATGTTTGCAAACAGCTCGTCGTTTATCACAAGCTCATTGCGTCCCTGCTCAAAGGTTATACCGTACACCTGTTTGCGCTCTATCGGCTCGGGAACGTAATCCGGATCGATCTTTATGATGTTGTATGTGCCTTTTCTCTTTGACTTTAGTATCTCCAGCGCCTCCGGTTCGTAACCGGGAGCGATAACGCCGTCGGAAACCTCTCTCTGGATTATCTTTGCGGTGGGTACGTCGCACACGTCAGACAGCGCGATGAAGTCGCCGTAGCTGCTCATGCGGTCAGCGCCTCTTGCCCTTGCGTAAGCGCAGGCGAGGGGAGAAAGCTCTCCGAGGTCGTCCACCCAGTAGATCTTTGCAAGAGTTTCAGTCAGCGGAAGTCCGATAGCCGCGCCTGCCGGGGAAACATGCTTGAAGCTGGTCGCAGCAGGGCAGCCTGTCGCAGCCTTTAGTTCCTTTACAAGCTGCCAGCCGTTGAATGCGTCCATAAAGTTGATGTAGCCCGGTCTGCCGTTCAGAACCTCGATAGGCAGGTCAGCGCCGTTCGCCATGAAAATGCGCGAGGGCTTCTGATTGGGGTTGCAGCCGTACTTGAGTTCCAGTTCGTTCATGTTTTATCTCCTTTTTAAACGTTTTTATTTACTATCCTGCTCTCATACTTCCCGGTTTCAATGTCGATATATCTCACGAACAGAGAAACCTTGTTGTCCTTGTTGAGGTTAGTCCACAGGAAATCGGTGAAGCTGTCGATATCCATATCCGGAATGATAACGTTCTTCGGCTCTCCCTCAAAGCTTGGGAGTCTGCGAACGCCATTCTGCTCAATTTCATCACCGGAGTATGTGTGGATAAAGCTGCCCTTGCCGGAAAGGGGAGTGCTGTAAGCGTAGGTGTATCTGCGGCAGGAAGAACCGTCACCGTCTGCGGATTTCAGAATAGACATAGCATAGTTCATAGCACCGTTTTCAAGGTGAATGATGCCGGAAATTCTGGGTGTGAAGTTCGGCTTGTCGTCCTCAAATTCACGGGTGCGAAGCGACTGCTCAAAGGTCATCTGCTTGTCCATCAGCTCATATATCGTGTCGGTCTGGTCGCCATTGGTAACGATAGTCTTGTTGCCGAGAACGCGAACCGGAGCATAAATGATGAGGTGCGGATCTACCATCTTTGACGGGTCGAACGCCTGTGTTCTGATACCCTCGCCGTCCTCAACAAACACGCGGTTGCGGCTGTTTTCGCTTCTGCCCATGATGAAGTAAGCAGTCACAGCCTTTTTGCCGTCCGGGGATCTGCCGATAACGATACCTCTGCCGTGATAGGCAAGTGAATTCAGTTCCTTGTCAAGCTCAATGTAGTCCATAGTAATTTCCCTTTCAGAATTTTCCTGCATAGCAGGTCGTTGTATAGCTTACGGAGATCTTTCCGTATCTGTGCCACTTGTCAAACAGCTCCAGCAGTTCCTTTACAAAGGGCTGGAAATTTTCGTCGCCCTCTCTCGGCGAGTAGGAGCGGGAAAGCGCGTCGCCGATGAAATGCTCCCTTGTCATCATGACCGGATTTTCTATCTTGAACACCTCTACCGAGGTGAAGTATTCGTTCCGCAGGAAACTGTCGCCCTCCTCTTCAGACCGTATCCCAACGTGACCCCGTGCGCCGAACAGAGGGCAGTATTTTCTGCAAATTCCTTCGCGCTCCGGCATGATATCGCCCTGATAGCGGCTGTTGAATACTATCGCAAGCCTGCCGTCGGGGGTGAGCAGCCGTTTGCATTCTTCCCGGAATTTGTTTTCGTCAAACCAGTGGAATGCCTGCGCCGTTGTGATTAGCCCAAAGCTGTGAGAGGGCAGTCCGGTGTTTTCCGCCGTGCCGGTGCATATCTCGGCTTTGCCTGCAACAGTTCGCATAAGCTCCCGGCACATATCCAGGTTCGGCTCCACCGCTGTGACCTGCCATGGCTTTGTCAGCAGCTTCTCGGTGAATTTACCGGTTCCTGCGCCGATGTCCGCGACTGCTTCTGCATGGGTGAGGTTATAAAGCCTGTCCACGACAACAGCAGGGTAGGAGGGGCGGTATTTCGCGTAATATCCGGCTTTCCCGGTGAATTTTTCTTCGTTCATAGCTTTGTCAGATAATTCCAGGATTTATCTTCGAATTTGCTCCAGGGTGAAATGCTGTTGAATGCACCGACATACATTGCTTTTCCGTCCAGTACCGACCATTCCAGACCGTGCTCCGGCTCCCAGTCGCATTCCATTTCAAGGTGGAAGCCGATACGCTCGTCCTGCGGCTTTCTGATTATCAGCGCGGAGGGATAGATATACTCCAGAATATCCTCCGGCTTGACGGTCATGAATTTCTCCAGTTCCTCATCGCCGGTCATACCATAGAAGTCCCGCGCGTAGAGCAGCGTGGCACGGCGCAGCCTGTCCAGAAGCTGTTCCGGAATGTTGTCGAGGTACTCGGCGCAGCGCTGTGCGTATTCCTCGTCCGCGTCATATATCAGTACCGTCATATCGCTGTCAAACAGCTGCCAGTGCATTTCGCCCTCAAGCTCATCTCCAGTGTCATGGATATTTGTTATCAGGTTGCTCAATTTACTGTCCTCTCTTAATTATACCCGGTTTATGTAATTGTCCTCACCGGGGTAACTCTCCCACGGGTCGCACCCGATGTATTCGCCGACATAGAGCGGATCGCCGTCTCTTACAGCCCATTCCAGACCGTCCGACGCTTCGTCCGGGTCAATGCAGCAGTTGAATTCCAGAACAAATGCAGGGGGCATATCCTCCTCGCTGAGCAGCTTTGTCGGCTTTATCACCAGACGGACGGGGAAGATGAATTTCAGTATATCCCGGGGAGGAGAGCTTTCGGTGAAGCATTCGCCCGTTTCCTCGTCAGTGATACCCTCGTCCGGCGCGTTATCCAGGACATACGCGGCGGTAGCACGGAGCAGTCTTTCCAGAAGCTCATCGCTCATTCCCAGAAACGCATCCGCACACAGCTTCACATAATCCTCGCTGCCATCACGGGAACTCAACGGAATGTCGAATTCGGAAAGGGGAGAGCTTACCGTTCCCTCCCAGCCGTACTGAGTGTAGTGCAGATCGTTTATCGTGCGGTGTTTGTCAGATGAACGTTCCATTATTATCAGTCCTCAATAACAGTAACGCCGTTCCTGACGGTGATCTTGTCCTCGCAGAAAAGAGACACCGCTTTCGGTAGCAGCTTCCACTCCGCCTCCTCCATAATGCGCCTCTGGAGCGTTTCGGGAGTATCGCCGTTTCTGACCTCCACTGCCTTTTGCAGGATTATCGGACCAGCGTCACAGTCCGCGGTGACGAAATGAACGGTTGCGCCGGAGACCTTTACACCCTTTGCAAGAGCGGCTTCGTGGACGTGAAGTCCGTAGAAGCCCTTTCCGCAGAAAGAGGGGATCAGCGCCGGGTGAATATTTATCATCTTGTTCGGGAACGCGTCGCACACCTGCTCGTCGAGTATCGTCATAAATCCGGCATAAACCACAAGATTAGCCTTTTCCTCTAAAAGAGCGTCCCTCATTGCCCGGCTGTAAGAAGCTACGTCCGGATAATCCTTTCTTACAAGGGTACGGGTCTTAATTCCGTTATTCTTCGCTCTTTCAAGCGCGTAGGCGTCCGCTTTTGAAGCAATAACGCAGGTGATTTTTCCGCCGTGTATCTCGCCGCGCTTTTCTGCGTCGATAAGCGCCTGTAAATTCGTGCCGCCGCCGGATACGAGGACTACTATATTCTTCATGATTTCTCCTTTATGCTTGCGTTAGGTGCTGACTTGTTTCAGGTTGACTTCTATGGTAGCATAGCTCTTTTCGGTGCGGCTTTCCGGCTCGTCAAAAGTGTCGGTATAGTCTGCAATGATGGAGTAGCAGCCCAGCTCCAACCGCCGGAATACTTCCTTGTCCTCAGCGGAGTTCATCACCCCGAACCACGGCTTGCCCTCTATCGTCACAGTTCCCTTAAACTCGGCTTTGGGGTAGTGTTTGTACTCGTCACCCTGCTTTGACAGCCTTATCCCGAATGCAGAAAGCACTGTTCCGTTGTTTGTGTAGCAGTAGATACCAAGGTCGTCCCATGCGTAATTCACGCGATTTACTATCATTCCCTTGCCGTGGACACTCTCCAGATACTCCACGGTTTCTTCCTTTGTCTTGTACTTCTCTGCACGGGGCTTTCCGAGCAGCTTTTCCAACGCAGAAATATGGGTGGGCATATCCACCGGGGTACCGTTTATGTACAGCCCCGAGCCGGTAATATCAATACTGTTGATAACTGCTGTCTGGTGCGGAGTTTTATTCACACCGAACAGTTTTTTGAAATGATCCGCAAATCCCATTAAAGCGTCTCCTGTTTCGGCTGGCTGAATATTTCGGAAACCGAAGAGTCCAGCGCTATCTCAATGTTGGTGTAGTCCTTTTCGGTACGCAGCTTGTCCTTTGTCTTTGGGTCGGTGAAAGCGCCGTGTATTTTGTGTGCGCCGAATTTGAAGCTCTTGTTGTAGCTGCTGGGAGACTCCGGCTTTACCGGCTTCATCAGCTCAAACCATGGCTGCCCGTTGAACGTGATTTTCCCCCCGAACATATTGCTGGGGGAAGCCGGCGGCATTTCCCGGTAGGCATACGGGCGAAATGTGAACTGAAACGCCCTGATACTCACCCGGTCGTAGCAGTACGCCTTTATTCCCAACTCATTCCAGACGTAATTCAGCCGGTCTGGGGTGGTCTCATTGAGAATGGCGTTCTGCTTGTCGCTCAGCACGTCTATGTACATCTTGCCGAACACGTACTTCTCCGGCTCGCCGAACTGCTCTACAAGTTCCGTCAACGGGATAGGGAAGGCGTAGCTTTTTCCGTTTATCTCGATATTGTTTTCGGTTAAATTAACCGTGATATCCTGCGAAGGTGTGCGGTCGTAGTCCACGGCTGGGTCGTGGGCTTTCTCCTCCGGTGCTGGTTTTCGGAATTTGTCAAATAGCCCCATAATCGCTGCTCCTGTGATAAAAAAATGTGTTCCTGAATAACACATTTCGGGGGCGGACATAACGCCCGCTCCCTTTGTGGAATTATTCTATGATAACGCCCTCGTCGCTTGCGATAGTTTCGCCGATAATGAACGCATTTTCGCCGTTTTCCTTGAGTATCTCCACAGCCTTGTCAGCGTCAGCCTTGTTTACGACCAACATCATGCCGATACCCATGTTAAAGGTGTTGTACATATCGTGCTCTGAGATATTTCCGGTGCTTTGGAGGAGCTTGAATATAGCAGGCACCTCGTAGCTGTTCTTGTTGATCTTTGCAGTGATACCGTCAGGCAGCGCCCGGGGGATATTCTCATAGAAGCCGCCGCCGGTGATATGGCTTATGGACTTTACCGTCATCTTGGAAATAACATCCAGGACAGGTTTTACATAGATCCTGGTGGGCTTCAGCAGCGCGTCGCCGAGGGAAGTCCCAAGCTCCGGATAGAATGTCTTTAGGTTCTGCTCGTTTACGTTGAATACCTTTCTGACCAGTGAGAAGCCGTTGGAGTGCACACCGCTTGAAGCGATACCGATGATAGCGTCGCCGGGTTTTATGGAGGAAGCGTCAAGGATCTTTGACTTGTCAACGATACCTGTGCTGTAGCCTGCGATGTCGTATTCGTCCTCTGCCATCATGCCGGGGTGCTCTGCGGTCTCGCCGCCAACCAGAGCGCAGCCTGCCATAACGCAGCCGTCAGCAACGCCCTTTACTATCTCTGCGACCTTTTCAGGAACTACCTTTCCGATAGCGATGTAATCCAGGAAGAACAGGGGCTTTGCGCCGCAGCAGATGATGTCGTTCACGCACATTGCAACTGCGTCGATGCCGATGGTGTCGTGCTTGTTCATCAGCATTGCGAGCTTTAGCTTGGTGCCCACGCCGTCGGTGCCGCTAACGAGTACCGGTTCCTTCATTCCTGTCAGGTCAGGCATGAACAGACCGCCGAAGCCGCCTATCCCGGATATGCAGCCGGGGGTGGTGGTTCTTGCGACATGCTCTTTCATGAGACGTACTGATTCGTAGCCTGCGGTGACGTCAACACCTGCTGCCTTGTAGCTTTCGCTGTAACTTTTCATTTTACTGCCCTTTCTATAAGGAGCGCCGCAGTCCACGGAGCAGCCTTAATTAATAATGTTTTAGTCCGTCATTCGTCGAACTTCATTTCAAATTTATCCTTGGGTATCTCCTTGGGAACTTCGATCGGATAATTCCCGGTGAAGCAGCCGGAACAGAAGCCGCAGCCTGCATTCTCGGCGATCTTAGTTACGCTTTCCGTACTGAGGAATCCCAGGGAATCAACGCCGATGATCTGCGCGATCTCCTCAACGGAATGCTTGTTGGCGATAAGATTTTCCTTGCTGTCGATGTCCGTTCCGAAGAAGCACTCGCTGATGAACGGCGGCGAGGATATCCTCATGTGGATCTCCTTTGCGCCGGCATGACGGAGCAGCTTTACCACCTTTGCAGAGGTAGTGCCCCTTACGATGCTGTCGTCTATCAGAACGACGCGCTTTCCCTTAACGGTTTCTGTGACTGCGTTCAGCTTGATCTTAACGGAGTTCTCACGCATTCCCTGTGTGGGCTGAATGAACGTCCTGCCAATATAGCGGTTCTTCACGAAGCCGACGCCGTAGGGGATACCGCTCTGCTGGGAAAATCCCAGCGCAGCGTCAAGTCCGCTGTCCGGACACCCGATAACCACGTCCGCCTGAACCGGGTGCTCCAGCGCAAGGTAATGCCCGGCACGAAGCCTTGCACGATGAACGCTGGCGCCCTCGATAACAGAATCGGGACGTGCGAAATAAATGAACTCGAACACGCACAGCGAGCTTTTCTGACCGCAGTGGGTCTTTATGCTCTGGATGTCGTTTTCATCAACAACAACGATCTCGCCCGGCTCAACGTCACGAACGAACTCTGCGCCGATACAGTCCAGCGCACAGCTTTCCGACGCGAAAACATATCCGGTATCGTCCGGGAGTTTGCCCAGACACAGCGGACGGAAACCCTGCGGATCTCTTGCCGCGATGAGCTTTTTCGGGGACATTATCACCAGGGAATACGCCCCTTTTATCTTATACATCGCCTTTTCGACCGCTTCCTGAATTGAGCCGGTCTCCAGACGTGCTTCGGTAATCGCGTAGGAAATTACCTCGGTGTCGCTGGTGCTGTGGAATATCGCACCCTTTAACTCGTACTGCTGGCGCAGCTGGAGCGCGTTGATGAGATTTCCGTTGTGGGCTATGGCAAGAGCGCCCTTGACGTGGCGTACAGTCATGGGCTGGCAGTTCGCGGTGTTGACGTTGCCCGTGGTGGAGTAGCGTACATGACCAACTGCTATCTTGCCCTGACCAAAGTCTGACAGTATACGTTCGTTAAAGACCTCGTTTACAAGTCCCAGACCCTTGTGAGCCTTGAACACGCCGCGGTCGTTGACAACGATACCGCAGCTTTCCTGACCCCTGTGCTGTAATGCATAAAGTCCGAAATACACCGAATGCGCGACATCGGACGGCGTATTGCAGTAAATGCCGAATACACCGCATTCCTCGTGGATATTACCTGACAAAGTATATCATTCCTTTCCGTTCCAGCAGTAGCTGCAAAGCCCGCTTTCCGGAAGTCCGACAGCCTTTACCGTACCCTCCAGCGACTGGAATTCCAGCGATGTGAGCTTGAGACGTTTGCATATCTCGGCTCTCAGACGCTTTCCGCGTTCTGTTTTGGTATCGCTGTATTCGCTGATATACTTCACGCCGTCCTCGCCCTCAAATTCGTGGATAATGCGGCGTGCTATGAGGTCAAGCTCAGAGGTGCTCCGGGAGAAGTTCAGGTACTTGCACCCGTACATTATCGGCGGACATGCAGACCTCGTGTGAACTTCCTTTGCGCCGTTCGCGTAGAGGAATTCCACGGTCTCGCGCATCTGCGTGCCTCTTACGATGCTGTCGTCTACGAACAGGAGCTTTTTCCCCTCGATAAGCTCGTGAACGGGGATAAGCTTCATCTTTGCAACCTTGTTTCTCATGGACTGGCTCTGCGGCATGAAGCTGCGCGGCCATGTGGGGGTATACTTTATAAAAGGACGTGCGAAAGGAATACCGCTGCGGTTTGCATAGCCAATCGCATGGGGAACGCCGGAATCGGGCACGCCGCAGATGAAGTCAACATCGGGCAGGGTGCCGTTCCGGATATCGTGCTCAGCCATAATTTCGCCGTTTCTTGTGCGCATCGTTTCTACGGTGACGCCCTCATATACTGAGTTGGGATAGCCGTAGTAAGTCCACAGGAACGTGCATATCTTCAGGTTTTTCTGAGTTCCTTCGCTGAGAACTTCCGCGCGTTTTGAGGTGATCTTTACGATCTCTCCGGGGAGCATTTCACGGTAGATCTCGTATCCCAGCTTCTGGAATGCAAAGCTCTCAAACGACACACAATAGCCGTCGTCACGTCTGCCGATGATGATCGGGAGTCTGCCGTCCTTGTCCCGGGCTGCGATGATGCCGTCCTCGGTGAGTATCAGCAGCGACATCGTACCTACGATCCTCTCCTGAGCGTAGCGGATACCGTCAACGATATTGCCCTTCTGCGCAATAAGCGCCCCTATGAGCGATGAGGAATTTACTTTACCGCTGCTCATGGTCTCAAAGCTCGCACTGGACTTGCTCAGCAGTTCGCTGCAAAGTTCTTCGTCATTGTTGATTATGCCGATGTTGCAGATAGCGTAGGTGCCAAGCTGCGACTTCAGCAGGATAGGCTGAGGGTCAGTGTCGCTGATGCTGCCGATGCACAGGTTTCCTGTCATTCCGTCCACGTCGTTCTCGAATTTGGTGCGGAACGGCGAGTTCTCAATGCTGTGAATGCTCCTCTGGAAGCCCTTCTCAGGGGAATAAGCCGTCATGCCGCCGCGTCGTGTGCCGAGGTGGGAGTGGTAGTCCGTGCCGAAGAATACGTCGCTTATACAGTTGTTTTCTGTTGCTGCTCCGAAAAATCCGCCCATATAAAGTTTTACCGCCTTTTCTCTGTCTGTTCACGGTTGATCCGGGGTCGTGAAGCGCCCCGGAAAGCCGCGTAATATCCCGTTTCCCTTGCTTTTGAAAATTACTTGTTCTCGCCGAAGATACGACGCATGATCTCCTGGTAAGCGTCCTCAACGCCGCCCATATCCCTGCGGAAACGATCCTTGTCCAGCTTCTCGTGAGTGGTGGAATCCCAGAAGCGGCAGGTATCCGGGGAGATCTCGTCTGCGAGGATTATCTGATCGTGGAAGCGACCGAACTCGATCTTGAAGTCGATAAGGTCGATGTTGAGCTTCTTGAAGTAGTCAAGCATGAACTTGTTGACTGCGAACGCGTACTTGGTGATCGTGTCGATCTCCTCCTGTGTGGCAAGACCTAGACCCAGCGCATAGTAGCTGTTGATGAAAGGGTCGCCGAGGTCGTCGTTCTTGTAGCTGAATTCAAGGGTGGGCTGCTTTAAGGGAGTGCCCTCCTCAATACCGAGCTTCTTGGAGAAGCTGCCTGCTGCGACGTTTCTTACGATAACCTCCAGCGGAACGATCTCCACCTTCTTTACAACGGTCTCGCGGTCGTTGATCTCCTCAATGAGGTGGGTGGGAATGCCTTCTTTCTCAAGCAGTCCGAACATGTAGTTGGTCATCTTGTTGTTTATAACGCCCTTACCGCTGATCTGACCCTTTTTCAGACCGTTGAACGCAGTAGCGTCGTCCTTGTAGGATACGATAACGTAGTCGGGGTTCTCTGCACATGCGAAAACCTTCTTTGCCTTTCCCTCGTAAAGCTGTTCTGCCTTTGTGTAGCTCATGATATTATCTCCTTTGTCTTATTTGTTTATTTGTGTCCCGTCGGGACGAATTGTCGTTTGATAGGTCAGGAAAGCTCGTTTTTTACGGTCTCCTGCATTTTTGCGTCGGCGGCGAGGTTCTTCTCGTTCTGCTTTTTCTTGAATTCCAGCAGCTTGTCCGCAAGTTCGGGGTCTGATACCGCGAGTATCTCAGCAGCAAGGTAGCCTGCGTTTGCGGCGGTGTCAATTCCAACTGTTGCGACCGGAACTCCCGGTGGCATCATTACCGAGCTTAAAAGTGCGTCAACGCCCTCCAGCGCCTTTGCCTTAACCGGAATTGCGATCACCGGCAGGGTGGTGTTTCCTGCGACAGCTCCGGCGAGGTGAGCCGCCATTCCTGCCGCAGCGATTATAACGCCGAAGCCGTTGTCCCGGGCGCTTTTTGCGAACTCAGCAACCTGAGCGGGGGAGCGGTGCGCAGAAAGCACCCTCATCTCGAAAGGAATGCCAAATTCCTTTAAAGCCTCGGCAGCCTTGCGAACGACCGGAAAATCGCTGTCGCTGCCCATTACTATGCCGACTTTTTTCTGTTCTGACATGTATCTTCCTCCTGAAATAAAAATTAGCTGTATGCGGAATACAGCTAAATTAAGTTACAATTGTGTTATGGTTGCACTTATTCTGTAAAAAGAAGCCGCATCTGCCCTATGATAGCTGTGACATAAAATTACACCCATCATCAATTCTCCCTTTTACTGGATTTCCGCGCTGTGTAACACGCACAATAACATAATTATATTTTACTATATAATTGCCGGAATTTCAAGTGCTTTTTTAAAATTTCCGAAAAAATTCTCAAAATATTGTGGAATTGCGACCGAAATCCGGCAATATATCAGATTTATACGGTGTTAGTTCATGCTAAAGCAAAACCGCCTCGTTGATCTTTAACCTGAAACGAATGCCCAGAAATTCCGCTGCCCTGCGGCAGAGCTTCATTCTGTCGAGAAAAATTTCAAAATATTCCATTATTGAGGATATTTTCTGGTCGATCGTGAGGTCAAGAATGATGTCATTTTTGTCCTCAGAGAAGTACAGAGATGATTTTTCCACGGCGTAATTCACCCGGTCGTGGATATCCTTGGCAAGGTTCTCCGAGGTCGGCACGAATGCTCCGTCCGCTGAACGCACCCTGGAGCGGCGCACGTCGGACTTGTCCGCGATGATGAGCGCGGCGGCAATGGGTGTAACGGGAGCAGCAGTACCCTCGTCGTGGTTGCCTATCGCGGATACGATCAGCGAGATCTCGTTTGCCGGCATTCCTAGGTTGTCCAGCAGACGGAACGCCATGACCGCGCCGCTCTGTGCGTGGTCTATGCGGTTTATCACGTTGCCGATATCGTGCATGTATGCGGCGATCTCCGCCAGCTCGCACGTCCTCTGCTCGTAGCCGAGGGTGGTCAGTATCTTGTATGCAGACGCCGCCGCGCGCTCCACATGCGCGTTGGAGTGTTCAGTGTAGCCGATCGTGTTGAGTGCGGCGTCAGCGTAGTTGATATAGGTCTGAATATCCTTGTTTCTGCGGATATATTCGTAGGTTATGTTACTCAATTCTTTTACCTCAGACGCGTGTCAGCCTGAACATTGCCGTTCCGTGGGGCTTTACTGATGCAGATATGCTTCCGGCTGCCTCGCAGAATGCCCCTGTCCAGACTTCGCGTGCAGAAAGCCGGCAGGAAACAGGAAGCTCCGCGGTGATCCTGCACTCGCTTTCGCCACAGTTGAACAGCGCTGCATAGAAAGTTTTCCCGTCCTCGTGGGTAGTAAACCACGCGATCTGTTCGTTTCCGTCAACTGTCCTGCGGAACAGCGGGTGCGCGGAATGGGTATTGTTCAGGCAGTCGATGATGTCAGGATTTGTCAGCAGACTCATGGTGAACTCGTCGAACTTTGTCATTTCGCCGCCTATGATAAGCGGAGAACGCATTATGCTCCACAGGCTCATCATTGTGATCTGTTCGTCATGTGTGAATTTTGTCCAGCCATCAGCTCCGTAATCCTGAAGAATCGCTCCAATGGGAAGCATATCAGCGTCCGGAAAGTGACCTGCTGCGGCGTGAATGCACCAGGTCTGCGCACGGCTGAACATATCATGCAATTGCTCCCAGTTATCCCAGAAATCATCAGTGATACGCCACATGTTGCTGACCTGCTTGTAAAGCTCTGCCTTTTCCGGGAGCGCCGCCCCGGGTGAGAGGCTTAGCACCATATCTCTGCCGCAGGAGCGCAGAGATTCGCTGAGCATGACAAGCTCGCTTTCCTCGTGGGGAAGCTCACGGCAGATGTCGTCTACCTTGATGAAGTCCACGCCCCAGGACTTGTACAGCTCAAAAATGCTGTCATAGTAAGCCCGTGCGCCCTCTTTTTCAGGATCAACGCCGTACATATCGGTATTCCACTGGCATATGCTGGCAGTCCTGGCGATCTGGCGCGCGGTCTTGTCAGTACCTTTGATCGCGGTGTTGCGGTGTACTGCCTGACGGGGGATACCTCTCATAATGTGTATGCCGAATTTAAGCCCCAGGGAGTGAACATATTCAGCCAGGGGAGCGAAGCCCTTTCCGCCTGCGGAGGAGGGGAAGCGCTCTGCTGCAGGTATCAGCCGGGAGTATTCGTCCATGCAAAGCTCGGTGAACGGCTGGTATTCGTGGTTCAGGGCTATGGGATTGCTCCACTGAATGTCAACAACGATGTATTCCCAGCCAAAGCCTTTAAGGTGCTTTGCCATGAATTCGGCGTTTGCGCGGACTGTGTCCTCGTTTACTGCTGTGCCGTAGCAGTCCCAGCTGTTCCAGCCCATTGGCGGGGTCTTGACAAAAATTTTGCGGTCGTTCATTACAGGTACTCCTTATATTAGGTTATTTAATCTTGTGTTGATTATATAATATCTGCCCGGTCGTTTCAAGCGGTTCGTAAGAAAAAAGCAAGGTCTGTCGGAAGATTTTATTGCTGTTCCATAAGGGAGTATGCTCTCACATATTCTATCATGATCCTGTCCCGGAGACTATTCTTGTCAAGCTGGCTGTAAGTCCAGGAGCCTGTTTCTGCCGATATTATCATATATAAAGGTACTTCGCAGGTACCTCCGGCGGCAGCGGCGTCTGTGCGCCAGGTCTCGTTTCCGTCAACGTAAAAGATGTATTCCTCCGGCGTCCAGAGCACCCCGAACGTATGATATTCCTTATCATAGACAAGCGGGGCATGCGAGCCCTCTGAGCGGTGCTTTTCTGTATAGCCGTCCCAGTGGAGCGTGTGCTGCACAAGACCCTCGTCGTGATATGCGCTCTCGTACACGTCTATTTCAGTCCCGTCCCTGCCGCCGTTTTCCTCGCTCATGACATTATCCGTGATCAGCCAGAATGCAGTCCAGTAGCCAGGAACGGTGTTCAGTGTGGTGCATATCTCAAAATAGCCATAGCTCTGCTCGAACAGACCTTTCGTCCATACCGCCCCGGTAAGTATATTGCCGGTATCTCTGTCGGTACGGGCGCTGAGCACCAGCTGACCTTTTCCGTTCAGACGTGTCATACTGTCCGACCAGTAATTTTCCTTGTCCTGGCGCTTCATTTCATCGGCACGCACCCATTTGGTGCTGTCAAGCTCCTGCCCGTTGAATTCGTCCTCGAACGTGAGCCTCAGGGGGTGCCCGTCCACCACAAGATCAGGTTTATACTGATCCGGAATGGTCAGGGTGGAGATCATCAGCGATAATAATGCAGCTATCAGTTTTTCCATAAGACCCTCGAACAATAAAGTTGGAATAATCAAAAGGACCGCATTACAGAACGCGATCCTTCAACCAAATGGCGGAAGCGGTGGGATTCGAACCCACGGTACCGTGAGGTACAACTGATTTCGAGTCAGTCCCGTTATGACCACTTCGATACGCTTCCATAATATAACGTATCTATTTTACACCATTCTGAGCGATTTGTCAAGTAGTATAACAAAATTTCTGAAAAAACCACTTGCTTGAAATCGGCTGGGAGCTGCGCGGTGAATTTTTTCTCACTTTACCCCTTTACACAGCAACAAAAAAGTGCTATAATAAAGTGTAAAGCCTGTAAAAGGCGTATCAAAACTCAGGAGGAATACACAATGGGTATGACGATGACACAGAAGATCCTTGCGAAGCATGCGGGTCTTGACAGTGTTGTACCGGGACAGCTCATCAGGGCTAAGCTGGATATGGTGCTCGGCAACGATATCACCAGCCCGGTGGCTATCAATGAATTTCAGAAGAACGGCTTTGACAGCGTTTTTGACCGCACAAAGATCTCCCTTGTAATGGATCACTTCACCCCAAACAAGGATATCAAGGCGGCAAAGCAGTGCCAGCAGTGCCGCAATTTCGCTGATAAATACGACATCGTGAACTATTATGATGTGGGAAACGTGGGCATTGAGCACGCACTGCTCCCCGAAAAAGGTCTTGTTGTGCCGTCTGACTGTGTTATCGGCGCTGACAGCCATACCTGTACATACGGAGCGCTCGGCGCGTTTTCCACCGGCGTAGGCTCCACTGATATGGCTGCCGGAATGGCTACCGGAGAGGCGTGGTTCAAGGTGCCCTCGGCGATAAAGTTCAACCTTACCGGAAAGCTCGGCAAGTGGGTGAGCGGCAAGGACGTTATCCTGCACATCATCGGCATGATCGGCGTTGACGGCGCTTTGTACCAGTCCATGGAGTTCACCGGAGAGGGGCTTAAAAGCCTTTCTATGGACGACCGTCTGTGCATGGCAAATATGGCGATCGAAGCCGGCGCAAAGAATGGCATTTTCGAGGTAGACGAGGTAACGCTCGCTTATGTCAAGGGCAGAACTGACCGTCAGTTCGAGGTGCTCAAGGCTGACCCGGACGCAGAGTACAGCCGCGTGATCGACATCGACCTGTCAACTGTCCGCCCGACCGTATCCTTCCCTCATCTCCCCGAGAACACAAAGACGATAGATGAGATCGCAAAGATGGATAAGATAAAGATAGACCAGGTGGTTATTGGCTCCTGCACCAACGGCAGATATTCCGACCTGGAGACCGCTGCGGCTGTTGTAAAGGGCAAGAAAGTCGCTAAGGGCGTGCGCGCTATCGTTATCCCGGCGACCCAGCAGATCTACCTTGACGCGCTGAGAAACGGTCTGCTTGAAATATTCGTTGAAGCAGGCATGGTGGTTTCCGCGCCAACCTGCGGCCCCTGCCTTGGCGGTCATATGGGTATACTTGCCCCGGGTGAGAGAGCTGTCTCCACCACAAACCGTAATTTCGTCGGCAGAATGGGCGACGTGACCTCTGAGGTATATCTCGCAAGTCCGGCTATCGCAGCTGCGAGCGCCCTGACCGGTTATATCTCTGATGTACAGGAATAAGGAGGGCAAATATGAAAGCACACGGCATAGTACATAAGTACGGCGATAATGTAGATACAGACGTAATAATCCCGGCAAGATATCTCAACACCGCAGATCACAAGGAGCTTGCCTCCCACTGCATGGAGGATATCGACAAGGATTTCGTGAACAGGGTGAAGCCCGGCGACATCATGGTCGCAAACCTCAACTTCGGCTGCGGCAGCTCCCGTGAGCACGCTCCGATAGCTATCAAGGAAAGCGGTATTGCGTGCGTTATCGCGTCCACTTTCGCAAGGATATTCTACCGCAACGCGATCAATATAGGTCTGCCGATACTTGAATGCGACGCTGCCGCAAAGGATATCGACGATGGCAACGAGGTGGATATTGATTTTGACACCGGCATGATAACTAATGTCACAAAGGGCAAGACCTACCAGGCTCAGCCGTTCCCGGATTTCATCAAGGAGATCATTAACAAGGGCGGACTTCTGAATTCGCTCAAGGGGTAATTTATCCGAGGGGGCGGTTCTGTGATAATTAATATTCAGAACGTTCTGAAGTCTTCGCAGTTTTCTCCGGTGGAATTGTCCGGAATAGCTGACACCGGAGAGTACACCCGGCATTTTGACTCCGTTTATTTCACATGGTGCATGAAACAGGCGCTGCTCATTTCCGTTGTCTCCTGCGACAAACGGAATGAGGGGGTCTGCGTGTGTACAAGCTCAATGATACCTGACAGCTGTGAGATAGGCATTATCTGTATAACCGGCGATCACCGGCGTATCGGGCTTGGCAGAAAGCTGCTGTCGCATTCTCTGAGGAATATGCGCAGCATGAGAATGAAGAACGCTTTCCTGTGGGTGAATGAGAATAATGCCGAAGCGATGCGGTTCTTCACGGAATTCGGATTTCAGAGTGACGGAAAGCGCAGACCCGCCAGAAACGGAATTCCCGGCGAGGAACTGCGCATGAAGATCGATATCATATAGAAAGGCTACAATAATGGAAAAGAATATCGCAGTGATAAAGGGCGACGGTATCGGGCCGGAAATAGTCACCGAGGCTATGAAGGTACTGGATAAGGTCGCAGAAAAATTCGGTCACAAGTTCAACTATGAACAGCTGCTGATGGGCGGCTGCTCTATCGACGCAAACGGCGTACCGCTGACGGACGAGACTATCGGGCGCTGCAAGGCTTCCGACGCAGTGCTTATGGGTTCTATCGGCGGCGACACCACCAAGTCCCCGTGGTACAAGCTCCCGGCGAACCTCCGCCCGGAGGCAGGTCTGCTGAAGATACGCAAGTCACTGGGGCTGTTCGCGAACCTGCGTCCCTGCCTGCTGTTCAGTGAGCTCTCCGGTGCGTGTCCGCTCAAAACCGAGATCAGCGAAAAGGGCTTCGACATGCTCATCATGCGCGAGCTTACCGGCGGACTGTACTTCGGCGAGCGCCACACCGGGGAAGTAGACGGCGTAATGACCGCCGTTGATACTCTCAGCTACAATGAAAACGAGATCCGCCGCATTGCGGTCAAGGCGTTCGATGTGGCAATGAAGCGCCGCAAGAAAGTCACCAGCGTTGACAAGGCGAACGTTCTGGACAGCTCCAGACTGTGGAGAAAGGTCGTCGAGGAGGTCGCAAAGGACTATCCCGAGGTAAAGCTGGAGCATATGCTGGTGGATAACTCCGCAATGCAGCTGGTAAAGGATCCTGCGCAGTTTGACGTTATGGTGACGGAGAACATGTTCGGCGATATTCTGTCCGATGAGGCTTCCATGATCACCGGATCTATCGGCATGCTTCCCTCTGCCAGCATGAACGAGACAAAGTTCGGTCTG
Source organism: Oscillospiraceae bacterium (assembly GCA_022766785.1). Classification (GTDB taxonomy): domain Bacteria; phylum Bacillota; class Clostridia; order Oscillospirales; family Ruminococcaceae; genus CAG-115. The sequence goes on along the minus strand of JALEOL010000025.1, from coordinate 51,496 downwards.
TACGAGCCGTCCGGCGGTTCTGCGCCCGACATTGCCGGTCAGAATAAGGCAAACCCTATCGCAACTATCCTTTCCGCTGCGATGATGCTGCGCTATTCCTTTGACATGAACGAAGAAGCAGACGCTGTCGAGAACGCTGTCCGCCAGACGATAAAGGACGGTTTCAGAACCGGAGATATCATGTCCGATGGAATGAAGCTGCTGTCCTGCTCCGAAATGGGAAGCAAGATCGCGGAATACATCTGATAACTGCCAAGCCGTGTTTTCCGCACGGCTTTTAAGGCAATACCGTACAAAATCAAAAAATGCTCTTTGTGCGGTGTTGCCTTAAGGCTTTATCGCTTTTCCACAAAAAATGTCCCCCGGTGGGGAATATTCATGTAAATTACATTGAAATGCGGCTAAACGGTTGCATTTGAGTAAAAATTAGGTTATAATAAAATCAACGGATAATCAGAAAGGAGCATTTCCGAAATGTATAATGATATCGTGGACACCATCGGCTTCCTGGGTAATTATGACAGCGAGGTCGCTGACGCAATGGGTCTGGAGCTCAAGCGCCAGAAAAGAAACCTTGAGCTTATCGCAAGCGAGAACATAGTATCCCCGGCGGTAATGGCGGCAATGGGCAGCGTGCTCACCAACAAGTATGCCGAGGGCTATCCCGGAAAGCGCTACTACGGCGGCTGCGAGGACGTGGATATCGTCGAGAATATCGCTATCGAGCGTGCAAAGAAGCTGTTCGGCGCGAAATTTGCGAACGTTCAGGCACACTCCGGAGCACAGGCGAACACTGCGGTTTATGTGGCTCTGCTTCAGCCCGGAGATACTGTTATGGGCATGAGCCTTGCTCACGGCGGTCATCTCACTCACGGCTCTCCGGTGAATATCTCCGGCAAGTATTTCAACTTCGTATCCTACGGCACCAACGACGATGGCTTCATCGACTATGAGGAGCTTTACAAGCAGGCGAACAAGTGCAAGCCCAAGCTCATCGTTGCAGGCGCGTCCGCGTACCCCAGAGCTATCGACTTTGAGAAGCTGTCCGCCATTGCCAGAGCAGTCGGCGCTTATCTCATGGTTGATATGGCGCACATCGCCGGTCTTGTTGCGGCTGGTCAGCACATGAGCCCTGTTCCTTACGCAGACATCGTTACAACGACTACACACAAGACTCTCCGCGGTCCCAGAGGCGGTCTTATCCTCACCAACAACGAATACATCGCAAAGAAGATCAACTCCGCTATTTTCCCCGGAACGCAGGGCGGTCCTCTCATGCACATCATCGCTGCAAAGGCTGTATGCTTCGGCGAAGCCCTCAAGCCTGAATTTAAGGAGTACGGCGCTCAGATCGTGAAGAATGCAAAGGTTCTTGCTGACACCCTGCTCGAAAAGGGCTTCCAGCTCGTTTCCGGCGGAACTGACAATCACCTGATGCTGGTCGATCTCCGTCCGTTCAACATCACCGGCAAGGAGCTTGAAACCAACCTCGACGAGTGCTACATCACCGTAAACAAGAACGCCATTCCGAACGATCCTCAGAAGCCTGCGTTCACCTCCGGCGTTCGTATCGGCACGCCTGCTGTCACCACAAGAGGTCTGAAAGAGGACGACATGCGCGTTATCGGCGAGTGCATCTACCTCACCGCAAAGGACTTTGAGGGCAATAAGGAAAAGGTTCGCGCAATGGTAAACGATATCTGCGCAAAGTATCCTCTTTATGAATAATATCTCATGAGTATAATCGCATTCTCCTCTGTCAGCAGGGGAGAATGAATTCTGCCAAATATAGAAAATATGAAGGAAGATCAAATGATGACAACTGTCAAGAACACCGAGGTTTTATATCAGAACTTCAACTCCGTCGCTCCCCTTGGACTTATCTGTATGAACGGCACGCAGGAGCTTGGCGCAAAGATCAACAGCTATCTTGAAAGATGGGCTGACAGAAACGGCATGGAACATGAGGATTACATGATCGAGTGCCAGTGCCCCCGTTTCCAGTCCGGCGACGCAAAGGGACTTATCAAGAGCACCGTGCGCGGCAAGGATCTGTTCATTCTTGTGGACGTTGGAAATTACAGCGTGAAGTACAAGCTTTTCGACCAGGAAAACAGCATGTCCCCGGACGATCACTACATGGATCTGATGAGGATTATCCAGGCGGCAAGCGGTAAGCCGCACCGTATCAACGTCATCATGCCGCTGCTTTACGGCGGACGTCAGCACAGAAGAAGCTACCGCGAGTCCCTGGACTGCGCTGTTGCTCTCCAGGAGATGCAGAGAATGGGCGTATCCAACCTCGTTACTGTTGACGCCCACGACCCCAGAGTCTGCAACGCGGTGCCGCTCATGGGCTTTGATAACGTGATTCCGTCCTATCAGGTGCTGAAGGCAATGTTCAAGGATTTCCCGGATCTTATCATTGATAAGGATCATTTCATGGTGGTAAGTCCTGATGAGGGCGCACTTCAGAGAAACATGTTCTATGCCTCTGTCATGGAAGTTGATATGGGTATGTTCTACAAGCGCCGTGATTATTCTACGATAGTTGACGGGCGCAACCCCATTGTAGCGCATGAGTATCTTGGCGCTTCCGTTGAGGGCAAGGACGTTTTCGTTGCGGACGACATCATTTCTTCCGGCGAATCCATGCTTGATATCGCAAAGGAGCTGAAAGCCCGCAAGGCAAAGAGAATGTTTGCTTATGCGACCTATCCGATATTCACAAAGGGTCTTCAGAAGTTCGATGAGGCTTATGAAAAGGGACTTATCCACGGTGTGTTTGGCACAAATCTGTCCTACCGCACGCCGGAGCTGCTGTCCCGTCCGTGGTTCAAGGAGGTCGATGTTTCCAAGTATCTGGCATACTTCATCGCTTCGATCAACCACGACACCTCTATCAGCAACGTGATCGATCCCCACGAGAAGATAAAGGCTTTGCTCAGAGAGCACAGAGGTCTTTGATATGCCATTAGCTGACAGAATACGCCCTTCATCACTTGACGATGTGGTGGGGCAGTCACATCTGATCGGAAAAAACCGTCCGCTTTCGAGAATTATCGAGAGCGGACGAATTCCTAATATGATATTTTACGGGCCGTCCGGCGTGGGAAAGACCACTGTTGCAAGGATAATTGCGGAGTCCGCGAATATGCGGCTGCACAAGCTCAACGGCACCTCGGCTTCCACCGGGGATATCAAGAGCGTGGTGAGCGAGGTGGACACCTTTCTCGGGACGAACGGCATACTGCTGTACCTTGACGAGATACAGTACCTCAACAAAAAGCAGCAGCAGAGCCTGCTGGAATACATCGAGGACGGCAGTATCACGCTGATAGCTTCCACCACAGAAAACCCGTACTTCTATGTGTACAACGCGATATTGTCCCGGAGCACCGTGTTTGAATTCAAGCCGGTGCAGCCTGCGGAGCTGGAAAAAGCGGTTCGGCGCGGATTTGCCTGTATGACGGAGGAGACCGGTGTCGAATATATCCTTGACGATGAAGCTGTGAAGTACATCTGTCACGGTTGCGGAGGAGACGTCCGTAAGTCGTTGAATACGGTGGAGCTATGCGCTCTAACCTGCAATGACGGCAGAATTACTCCTGACCTTGCAAAAGAACTCACTCAGCGCAGCAACATGCGCTATGACCGGGACGGCGATCAGCATTACGACCTGCTCTCAGCGCTCCAGAAGTCGATACGCGGCTCGGACGAAAATGCTGCGCTCCACTACGCCGCGCGGCTTATGGAGGCAGGGGATATCATCTCGCTTTCGCGCAGGCTGCTTGTTATCGCCAGCGAGGATATTGGGCTTGCGTATCCCCAGGCAATGCCGATAGTCAAGGCGTGCGTTGACAGCGCCATGCAGCTTGGGCTTCCGGAGGCTAGGATACCGCTTGCGGAGGCTGTTATACTTCTTGCCACATCGCCGAAATCCAACAGCGCATACAAGGCGATAGGCGCTGCAATGGAGGACATAAAAGGCGGAGCTGCCTACGATTTCCCGAGACAGCTCCAGAATGTACATTGCGACGGCGAGGGCGCTGCGGTCAAGGGTCAGCATTATCTCTATCCGCACGACTACCCGAACCACTGGGTGAAGCAGCAGTATCTTCCCGACCCGATCAAGGATCATGTGTACTACGAATACGGCGACAACAAGCTGGAAAAAGCCGCAAAGGAGTACTGGAGTCAAGTCAAAAAATAGTCTGTATCACCTTTGAGGTGTTTTCTCCGGAATACATCCAGCTGTCTATGTGGCCGCTTGTCATGAAATATTTCAGCTCATTACCGCTGTACGCATTATCAGACGTACTGACGATGATGAGCTTTATTTTCATCTTTTCCGGGATTATCGCCTTTATGTAGACGCTGGCGCAGCTGTTCACCCTGACGTCCTGCCGCAGCTCCGCAAGCCCGGCAAGGTTCGGCGTAAGTTCCACGAAAATTCCGTAGTCCTCAATAGACCGGACGATCCCTGTTACGGTCTCGCCCGGCTCGAACAGGGACGAGTTCTCCTCCCACGTGCCGAGAAGCTCTTTGTGCGACAGGCATATCCTGCCGTTATCCAGGGATTTCACGACTGCGTAGATATCCTGACCGACATGAAAGCGATCCTGTGGGTGGGTGATCCTGGACACGGATATCATGTCTATCGGAATTAGCGAAGGAATACCGCAGCCGATGTCAACAAAGCATCCGAAAGGCTCCAGGTGAGTTACCCTTGCAGGGATAATGTCCCCGGGGATAAGCCGGCTGAGGTAGTCCGCCATGCATTTCTCCTGCGCTGCGCGTCGTGAGAGCACGGCGTACAGCTCCCCCTGTTCGTCCCGGCGGAAATCGGTAACGATAAAAGCCACCGGCTTGTTGACCCGGGATATCAGCGCGATGTCCTTTGTCGTTCCCTCGGTAATGCCGATTGCGCCCTCTTCCCGGGGAATGACGCCCCTCATATGACCGAAGTCTACGATGAGATCGTGGCGGCTGTTGCAGATAACGCAGGGTGCTTCGATGATCCTGCCGGTGGTCATGCATTCGCTCAGCGAGTAAAAGCTTGCGATGCAGGAGCGGTTCTCGGCGGTGTTGAATAAGTAGCCCTCAGGCAGAAACTCTGTCATTTTGTACCTCCAGAATAGTTTTTTCTGTACATATTATGAGGGCATAGTCCGATTTATGAATGCAAAAAATCCCACGGCTGACATACACTCCGTGGGATTTACTGTATATCTTTGAATTAAGCGTCGGGAGCCATGAGACGTACCATAACAGCCTTCTGTGCGTGCAGTCTGTTTTCTGCCTCGTCGAATATCTCGTTTGCGTGCTCCTCAAATACCTTTGCGGTGATCTCTTCCTCGCGGTGAGCAGGCAGGCAGTGCATTACCATTGCGTCGGACTTGGCGGAAGCCATTACATCATCGTTGATCTGGTATCCCTTGAATACAAGGCGGCGCTTTGCAGCTTCGTCTTCCTGACCCATGGAAGCCCACACATCGGTGTACAGCACATCTGCGTCCGCCGCAGCCTGTACGGGATCGTTCACTATCTGGAACTTGCCGGGGTACTGCTTTGCAAAGTCGATGACAGTCTGGTCGGGGTAGTAGCCCTCCGGGCAGCCGAGGGAAACGCTCATGCCAACCTTGAGCGCGCCGACGGTGAGGGAGTTCGCCATGTTATTACCGTCGCCGATATAGCAGAACTTCAGCCCGTCCAGCTTGTTCTTGTACTCGCGTACAGTCTGGAGATCTGCAAGCACCTGGCATGGGTGGCAGTAATCGGTCAGTCCGTTGATTATCGGGATAGAGCCGTATGCCGCCAGATCCTCGACTTCTTTCTGCTCGAAAGTACGGATCATGATACCGCTGAGATACCGTGAAAGAACTCTTGCGGTGTCCTGAACAGGCTCGCCGCGTCCTATCTGGAGATCCCGGGAGGAGAGGAACAGCGCCTGACCGCCCAGCTGATACATGCCGGTCTCAAAGGAAACGCGCGTTCTTGTGGAGGACTTCTGGAAAATCATGCCCAGGGTCTGACCCTTGAGAATGTTGTGGGGAATGCCGTGCTTCTGCTCGTACTTGAGCTGGTCGGCAAGGTTGAGAATGTCGATGATCTCCTCAGTGGAGAGATCCATCAGCTTTAATAAATGCTTCATTGAATTATTTCCTTTCGTCAGGTGTTATTTTCGTCAAGCGACAGATTGAAGTAGTGAAGATCTTTTCGCAGCTCCCACCCCTGTGATCGCCAGAAATCATTTCCGCATTCGTTGGAGGAGTAGCAGACAAGGGCGCATTTTGTAATTCCCTCTGCACGGAGCGCGTCGCAGCACAGCTTCACAAGGCGACTTCCTACGCCCTTTCCGCGGTGATCCGGGTGTACGCAGGTGTGATAGATAAAACCGCGCCGCCCGTCATGACCGCCGAGGATACAGCCGATGATTTTTTCGTTATCGACTGCCGCAAAGCTCGTGGTGGGATTTCTCCGGAGATATTTTTCAATTCCTGCCCGGCTGTCGTCCAGGCTTCTCAGTCCCATTCCGGGAATGCTTTTCCACAGTGCTGAAAGCTGGTCGTGATCGCCTATAGTGATGTTGCGGTATTCCATATCAGCTGTTCAGAACACCGAGAAGTATCTCCATACCCTTGTCGATCTCCTCATATGTTATCGTGAGCGGCGGCAGCAGACGAACCTTTGTTTTTGCAGTGAGGATCAGCAGTCCCTTGTCAAGCGCAGCCTTTGCGACATCGCCTGCTTTCTTGGTTTTAAGCTCTGCGCCTATCATCATGCCGATGCCCGACACGGAAGCCACCTCGGGGGAGGAGAGCAGCTTTTTGCGGATATATTCGCCCTTTGCAGTGACCTCGTCCAGAAATCCGGGCTTGTTTACAGTGTTCAGTACTGCAAGACCGCCTGCGCAGCTAATGGGATTTCCGCCGAAGGTTGAACCGTGTGTTCCGGGGGTAAGCACCTTCGCGCACTTTTCTCCGGAAAGGCAGACGCCGATAGGAACGCCGCCTGCCAGTCCCTTTGCAAGGGTGGTGAGATCAGCTTTTTTGCCAAAGTTGTCCCCGGCAAGGAACTTACCGGTCCTGCCAACGCCGGTCTGTACCTCGTCTGCGATAGTCAGCACGTCCTTTTCGGCACAAAGCCTGAATATCTCGTCCACGAACTCCTGCTGGAGAGCCATAACGCCGCCCTCGCCCTGAATGTACTCGAACATAACGGCGCAAACGGTATCGTCCAGCTTTGCACGGAGATCATCGATGTTGTTCGCCTCAACGTTGATAAATCCCTCAACGAACGGGAAGAAGTAGTTGTGGAACACTTCCTGACCGGTGGCGGACAGGGTGCAGAGCGTTCTGCCATGGAAGCTGTTCACCAGCGTGATAATATTGTGGCGACCCTTGCCGTACTTGTCGAAGCTGTACTTCCGGGCGATCTTTATCGCGCATTCGTTAGCTTCCGCACCGGAGTTCCCGAAGAACATATCAGTGTAGCCGGCGGTCTCGCAGAGCGCCTTTGCGAAGTCTGCCTGTACTTTTGTGTAGTAATAATTCGAGGTGTGCTGGATCCTGTGCGCCTGGTCGCAGACCGCCTTTACCCAGTCCTCGTTGCAGTAGCCCAGCGAATTCGTGCCGATGCCGCTGCCAAAATCTATGTATTCCTTGCCGTTCTCGTCCACAGCCTGTCTGCCCTCGCCCTTTTCAAGCACCAGGTCGTATCTGCCGTAGGAGGGCATTACATATTGGTTGAATTGTTCTATCGTGCTCATTTCTTCACCTCTTACGGAATGATCATTGTGCCTGCACCTATGTCGGTCAGCAGTTCAATAAGGATAGAGTGCGGTATGCGTCCGTCAATGATGTTGGTCTTTTTAACGCCGCGGCGAACCGCTTCAACGCAACAGTCTATCTTCGGTATCATGCCGCCGGAGATGATGCCCTGGTTCTTGAGATAGGGCACCTCGCTCACGCCGAGAGTCCTGATAAGGGTGTTGTCGTCGTCCTTGTCCTCAAGAAGTCCCTTGATATCGGTGAGGAGAATGAGGTTTGCGGCGCCCATTTCAGCTGCGATCCTTGCGGCTGCGGTGTCTGCGTTTATGTTGTAGACCTCGCCGTTCTTTCCGGCAGCAACGGTGGATACAACCGGAATGTAGCCGTTGTTCAGCGCGGTGTTGATAACGCCGGGGTCGATCTCGGTTATCTCGCCGACAAAGCCGAGGTCGGGATTTAGCTGCTTAGCCTTTATGAGATCGCCGTCCAGACCGCAAAGCCCTATAGCCTTGCCGCCTGCCTGGTGAAGAAGCTGAACGAGATCCTTGTTCACCTTACCGGCGAGAACCATCTGAACGATGTCGATAGTCTCCTCGTCAGTGTAGCGCAGACCGTTGACAAATTCGCTCGGCTTGTTGATCTTCTTTAGCATGGCATTTATCTCAGGACCGCCGCCGTGTACGAGAACCACCTTTATCCCCACCAGCGAAAGCAGCACGATATCCTGCATAACTGCCTGCTTGAGATCATCGTTGGTCATGGCGTTGCCGCCGTATTTCACAACAACAACCTTGTCGTTGTATTCCTGTAAGTAGGGGAGCGCTTCAACCAGCGCGTTCGCCCGTATATCGTAGTCTATCTGCATTTCCTTTGCTCCTTTTTTTATGTGCGGTATTCCGCGTTTATCTTTACATATTCGAACGTAAGGTCGCAGCCCCACGCGATAGCCTCGCCGTTTCCGCAGTGCAGATCGATCAGCACCTTTATCTCCTCTTCGGAAAGTATCTCCTTTGCGGCTTCCTCGGAGAATGAGATGCCTGCGCCGTTGGTGCACACAGTTATCTTGCCCTTTTCGCTTGCAAGCTCTACAGATACCTTTGAGATGTCAAAATCAGCGTCCGCATATCCGATAGCGCAGAGGATACGTCCCCAGTTTGCGTCCGATGCGAACATCGCCGCCTTGACCAGACTGGAGGAAATGACCGACTTCGCAACAACGCGCGCGGTATCCTCGTCAGGAGCGCCCTTAACGATGCATTCCAGCAGCTTGGTAGCGCCCTCGCCGTCCCGTGCAGTTTCCCTTGCAAGGTTCATCATTACCGCGTAAAGCGCATTCTCAAACTTCTCATAGTTCCTGTCCTCGGCGCTGATCTCCGGGTTCTTGGCGAGACCGCTGCTCATGAGGATAAGCGTGTCGTTGGTGGAAGTGTCGCCGTCAACGCTCACCATGCTGTATGTGAGTTTGTTCACCCTGCGCAGAGCCTTTTCAAGGAGTTCATGGCAGATATCAACGTCAGTTGTGATGAAAGCAAGCATTGTAGCCATGTTGGGAGCGATCATTCCGCTCCCCTTGGATATTCCGCCGACATGGCACTTCCTGCCGTCGATCTCAAATTCAACTGCAAGTTCCTTTTTGCGTGTGTCGGTGGTCATTATAGCCTCGCACGCTTCGCCGCTCTTTTTTGATGAAAGCTCTTTTGCGAGGGTAGGGATCCTTGCTTTGATCGGCTTTATGGAAAGCGGCTGTCCGATAACACCGGTGGAGCCGACAAGCACGTCGTTTGCATCGATATCCAGTGCTTCTGCGGTAAGCTCGCACATCTGCTCGGCTATCTCAATGCCGTTTTCGTTGCAGGTGTTGGCATTGCCGGAGTTCACGATGACCGCCTGCGCGTATCCGTCTTTAAGGTGCTGCTGTGTAACGTAAATGGGTGCGCCCTTTACCTTGTTTGTGGTGTAGAGAGCGGCAGTCTTGCAGCGCTCGGCGCAGTATATCATGGCGAGGTCGCGCTTTGTGGTGTTGCCAGCCTTTATTCCTGCGATAACGCCTGCGGCAGTGAAGCCTTCGGCAGCGCAAACGCCGCCGTCCACGAATTCATATCCTTCAAACTTTACCATTTTATTTCACCTCAGAGAAGCCCGGTGGTCTCGTCAATGCCCATCATTATATTAAGGCACTGAACCGCCGCGCCGCTTGCTCCCTTTCCTAAATTATCAAGTCTTGAGCAGAGTATCAGCCTGTCGTCGTTTCCGTTGACGAATATCTGCATGTTGTTCGTTCCGCTGAGGTCGCTTGCGCCGATAAATCCGTCCTCCGGCTCGCCCTCCGGCATTATCTTTACAAAGAAAGAGCCGTTGCCCTCGTAGTATTCGCTGAGCGCTTTTCTGACGTCGTAAGCGGTGTATTTCTTTGTAAGAAGCCTTGTGTGCAGCGGCAGGGAAACCACCATTCCGCTGAAATAATCGCACACCAGCGGATTGAACGAGGGTGCATAGTCCAGACCGCATATCTTCTGCATTTCCGGCAGGTGCTTGTGCTGCTGGGTCAGGGCGTACTGCCTGGGGCTGTCAAAATCTGCCGGTCGGTCGGCGCTCTCATAAACTGCGATAGCTTTCTTGCCTGCGCCGCTGTAACCGGAAACCGCATGAGCGCTCACCGGGTAATCCTTCGGCAGGATACCGAGCTTCACAAGAGGATAAACCATTGATGCAAATCCGCTTGCATAACACCCGGGAACCGCCACCCGTGAGGACTTCGCTATTTTCTCGCGGAAATCTGCGCCAAGCTCCGGAAAGCCGTATGCCCATTCGGGATTTGTTCTGTGAGCGGTGGAAGCGTCGATTATGCGCGTATTGCTGCCCTCGGCGAGAGCCACGGCTTCCTTTGCCGCAGCGTCCGGCAGGCAGAGGAACGTGAAGTCCGCGCTGTGAATGAGCTTCTTTCGCTCCTCGGGATCCTTGCGCTTGTCCTCGTCGATGCGAAGCAGCTCTATATCGGTACGGTTCCTGAAGCGCTCCAGTATTTTAAGTCCGGTAGTACCTTCCTGACCGTCTATGTATACCTTAACCATTGCAAAGCTCCTCCAGTTTATTTCTTGTAAGCTCTATCTGAGCCTTTACGCACTCCGGTGCAGGGCCGCCGAATGAACGTCGCTCTCTTACGCAGGTGTCAAGGCTTATCGCATGGTAAACGTCTTCGGTGAACAGTTCACTCTGCTTCTGGTAATCGGCAAGGGGCAGTTCCTCAAGCGTTGTGTTAAGCTCGATGCAGTGCGCCACCAGACCGCCGGTTATCTTGTACGCAGTACGGAACGGCATGCCCTTTTTCACGAGATAGTCCGCGCAGTCAGTGGCGTTGATGAAGCCCTTTGCAGCAGCCTTGCGCATGTTGTCCTTGTAGAGGGTCATTGTTTCCAGCATGGGAATGAACGTGGTCAGGCAGAGTTTAAGGTTGTCCACCGCGTCAAAGATAGCCTCCTTATCCTCCTGCATATCCTTGTTATAGGCGAGGGGGAGACCTTTCATCATTGTGAGCAGGGTAACATTGTCGCCGATAACTCTTGCGGTCTTACCACGGATAAGCTCGGTGACATCGGGGTTTTTCTTCTGCGGCATAATGCTGGAGCCTGTGGAGAAGCGGTCTGACAGCTCAATGAACTTGAACTCCCAGCTGCACCACATGATTATCTCCTCAGAGAACCTCGAAAGGTGCATCATGCAGATAGATATCGCGCTTGCAAGCTCTATGCAGAAATCACGGTCGGAAACGCCGTCAAGAGAATTGACCATAGGTGCGTCCATTCCGAGAAGTCCGGCGGTACGGAAGCGGTCGATGTCATAGGTAGTCCCGGCGAGGGCGCAGCTGCCGAGGGGGGAAACGTTCATTCTGCGGAGCGCGTCGTCAAAGCGCTCGATATCACGCAGCAGCATCTGCGCATAAGCCATCATATGATGACCGAACGTGATGGGCTGAGCGCGCTGTAAATGTGTGTAGCCCGGCATGATAGTATCGGTGTTCTCCTCCGCGATATTGCAGAGGACTTTTACCAGCGAAACCACCAGCTCGCGAAGATCTTTCACAGAGTCGCGCAGGTACAGGCGGATATCAAGAGCAACCTGGTCGTTCCTGGAGCGTGAGGTGTGCAGGCGCTTGCCCACATCGCCAAGCCTTTTTGTAAGCTCGGCTTCTATGAACATATGTATATCCTCGGCTGTCATGTCGAACTGCAATTTGCCGCTCTCGATATCCGCGAGAATTTCTTTCAGTCCGCCGATAAGTTCAAGACTGTCGCTCATGCTGATTATGCCCTGCTCGCCGAGCATCGTTGCATGTGCGATACTTCCCTCGATATCCTGCCTGTACATTCTTCCGTCGAATGCAATTGACGAGTTGAACGCATTCACTCTGCTGTCAACACCCTGGGAGGAACGTCCTGCCCACATCATTTCTGCCATAAAACTACCTCTTTTATATGTAATATATCCTTGTCAAATAAAAGATATAAGAGCGGAAAGGCTTTCCTTCCGCCCTTACATCTTACTCGTTTTAATTACTTGTTGTTTCTCTCCTGGTCGAGAAGCGCCTTAACGTGGATAGGCAGACCGAACAGGTTGATGAAGCCTGCGGAATCCTTCTGGTCGTAAACATCGTCCTCGTCGAAGGAAGCGAAGTCCTTGCTGTAGAGGGTGTTCGGGGAGGTAACGCCGGCGTTGATGATGTTGCCCTTGTAGAGCTTCAGCTTAACGTCGCCGGTAACGGTCTCCTGGGTCTTGTCAACGAAAGCGTCCATAGCCTCGCGCAGGGGAGTGTACCACTGACCGTTGTATACGAGATCAGCGTACTTCTGAGCCAGACCAGCCTTGTAGTGCTGAGTCTCCTTGTCAAGGCAGATGGTCTCCAGAACCTCGTGTGCGTGGTAGAGAATAGTGCCGCCGGGGGTCTCGTAAACGCCTCTGGACTTCATGCCGACAAGACGGTTCTCAACAACGTCGAACAGACCGATGCCGTTCTCGCCGCCGAGCTTGTTAAGGGTCTTGATGAGCTTTACTCCGTCCATGGTCTCACCGTTGAGAGCGGTAGGAATTCCCTTCTCAAAGTGAATAGTAACGTATGTAGGCTTGTCGGGAGCCTGCTCGGGGGATACGCCCAGTTCAAGGAAGCCGGGCTTGTTGTACTGCGGCTCGTTAGCCGGATCCTCAAGGTCAAGACCCTCGTGGGAGAGATGCCACAGGTTCATATCCTTTGAGTAATTGGTCTCACGGGTGATCTTTATCGGAACATTGTGAGCCTCTGCGTATTCGATCTCCTGCTCACGGGACTTTATGTTCCATATTCTCCAGGGAGCAATGATCTGCATCTCGGGAGCGAGAGCCTTGATGGTAAGCTCAAAACGAACCTGGTCGTTGCCCTTGCCGGTGCAGCCGTGGCAGATAGCGTCAGCGCCTTCCTTGCGTGCGATCTCAACGATGCGCTTTGCGATAGGAGGACGTGCGAAAGAAGTGCCGAGCAGATAGCCCTCGTACTTTGCGCCAGCCTTTAAGGTCGGGAAGATGAAGTCGTTAACGAATTCGTCCTGGATATCCTCAATGTAAAGCTTGGAAGCGCCGGTCTTCTTGGCTCTTTCCTCAAGACCTACGATCTCGGAGTCCTGACCAACGTTTCCTGCTACGCAGATAACTTCGCAGCCGGGATAATTCTCGTGCAGCCACGGAATGATAATAGAGGTGTCAAGTCCTCCGGAGTATGCCAGAACGATCTTTTTGATTTCCTTTGCCATGATTTTTTTATCTCCTTTTCATGGGTGATTTATTTTTTACAATCTTTATTATACTCTTTTTCTGTCTTTTGTCAAGGGGTAAAATACCATTAAGTGAATAATATACAGATAATTTTAACAATATTGAATATTTTGCGGGCACATGACAAAAGCAATATCGTATAATGCGGTTCCGGACGATGTGAACAAATAATCGGCGTGAATAATATACAGAACGATGAATAAAAAGAAATGTAATATAACCCCTTGACAAAATTCGTGTTCATGTTTATAATATAACTATGAACACGACGGGCATTATCCGGCAGAAAAACGGAGGTATTCACCATGAAGATGAACGAAAAGATCGAGATCATTCTCAACAGGAAGCGGATCCGCAAGACGGATTTTGCGCGAAGCGTCGGCGTGACCTACCGCGCTTTTGCGAATTACCTCAACGGAACCAGACGTCCGAGGGGGGAAACGCTGAACAGGATAGCCGAGCAGCTCCAGCTCACCCCGGAGTTTTTGAAGGACGATACCCAGGATCTGGAGCTTACTATCGAGGAGCGTTTCATCAAACGTGTTTGCGCAAGCGAAGCGGACAAGGCTCAGGCGGCGCAGTTTCTGGCACAGTCCCGGGGTCTTTTTGCCGGCAACGCCCTGAACGACGACGACAAAGAAGCGCTTCTGCGCTGCCTGTGGGATATCTATGAGGATTCCCGTAAGGATAAAAAATGAACGCTATAAAAATGGCGGCGGATAAGCTGCGCCAGGTATTCAAGGGGCGCGATATATTCGAGACCGCCGCGAATTCCGGGGTCAACGTCTGGTTCCGGGAGCTTGGTTCTCTGAAGGGGTTCTATCTCTGCGAAAACGGCAGGAGATACATTATTATAAATGAGTCGCTTGACGATATCGTTTCAAAGACAGTCTGCGCCCATGAGCTGGGGCACGATGTCCTCCACCGGGAGCTGTCCGCAGGCGGAATGAGGGAGAGCACGCTTTTTCTAGCCAACAACAAGACCGAGCGAGAAGCCAATCTCTTTGCGGCGGAAATGCTGATCACAGACCGTGAAGCCCTGTCCGTGCTGGAGTACGCTTCGGATATCGGGCAGGCGGCGTTCGAGCTTGGCGTTATGCCGGAGATCGTTGAATACAAGCTGGAGCTGCTCAATTCCGCCGGGTATCATTTCAACGTCAGCGGCGCGGCGAGCGATTTTCTAAGGTAAAGGAATGAAGGATTTGGATATACTGAACACACTGAAGGAACTCACCGGCGCTAAAGGCGTATCCGGCGATGAAAAAATCGCCTCGGATACCGCTCTGAGACTGCTCCGTAAATACGCCCCGGACGCGTCCGCCGACAGCTTCGGGAACGTCACAGCGTTGATAAAGTGCGGAAAGCCGGACGCCGGAACGCTCATGCTGGACGCGCACATAGATCAGATCGGACTTATCGTTACCTCTATCGACAAGGACGGTTTTCTGAAAGTGGGCTGCTGCGGCGGTGCTGATATGAAAATAATGCTTTCCCAGAGCGTTACGGTGCACGGGGACGCAGATATTCCCGGGGTCATCTCCACTCTGCCGCCCCACGTTTCATCAGATCACAGCAAGGTGCCCGAGGTCGGTGAGCTCTCCGTTGACACAGGCATGACAAAGGAACAGGCAGAAAAGCTCGTTTCCCCCGGCGACCGTGTGACGGTGAATTCCGCGTTCCGCGTCCTTTCCGGAGAAGTCGTGTCGGCGCCTGCGGTTGACGACCGTAGCGGAGTTTGCGCAATACTCGCGGCTCTGGATATGATGGATATGTCACAGCTGAGGTATGATCTGGCGGTCTGCTTTTCGGCACAGGAGGAGACCGGCGAGCGCGGAGTGAAGCCTGCTGCGTTCAGGATACAGCCTGACGAGGCTATCGCTGTTGACGTGTCCTTTGGCAGAACTCCGGACAGCGTACCTCATGAAACGGCGGAGCTTGGCAGCGGCGTTATGATCGGCGTTTCCGCTGCGCTTGACCGGGGAATGTCAACAGCGCTGAAATCAACTGCGGAGCGCTGCAAGATCCCCTATACCATAGAAGTAATGCCCTCCTCGACCGGGACGAACGCCGACAGTATCGGGGTGAGCGGCAGGGGAGTGAAGTGCTGCACTCTCTCAATTCCCATAAGATACATGCACACGCCAATTGAAACAGTCGCGCTGTGCGATATAGAGAATACGGCAAAGCTTATTGCCGCGTATGCCGGAGGTGAGAGCAATGGCTGATCTTGCAGAAAGACTGCTGGAGATTTGCGCGCTGGACGGGACTTCCGGCGACGAGGGAGCGGTGCGTGACTTTATTTTGTCTCATATTTCAGCAGACGAGGTAACAACGGATAATCTGGGAAACATTCTTGTGTTCAGGAAAGGCAGAAAAACTCCGAAGAACCGCGTGATGTTCGCGGCGCATATGGACGAAGTGGGTGTTATGGTTACGGATATCACCGAGGAGGGATTTCTGCGATTCGGCGCTGTCGGTGGTATAGACCCCAGGGTAGTGCTGGGCAGGGGACTGCGCTTCAGAAACGGAACGCCGGGCGTTGTCGGCACAAAGGCAGTCCACCAGCAGTCCGCCGAGGAACGGAAGAAAGCCCCTGATTTCCCCGAAATGCTGATAGATATCGGCGCTTCCTCCCGTGAGGAAGCCGAGAGCCGTGTGAGCCGGGGAGACTGCGCGGTGTTCGACAGTGACGCGTTCTGTTTCGGGGACGGATTTGTGAAGAGCAAGGCGATAGACGACCGCGCCGGCTGCCTTATCATGATGGATATGATAAACGGCGACCCGGAGTACGACGCGTGGTACGCATTCACAGTGCAGGAGGAGATAGGCACCCGTGGGGCAAAGGCGGCTTCGTTCACGATCGCTCCGGATATAGCGGTGGTGCTTGAGACAACTACTGCATGCGATATCTTGGGGTGTTCCGGGGAGAAGCGCGTGTGCGAGCTGGGAAAGGGCTGCGTGGTCTCCTTTATGGACAGGGCGACGATCTACGACCGTGAGCTTTACCAGCTGGCACGAAACAAGGCGGACGAGCTGGGCATTCCGAACCAGACCAAAACTCTTATCGCCGGCGGAAACGACAGTGGTGCGATACACGTCAGCCGCGGCGGAGTGCGCACCTGCGCTCTTTCCGTGCCAACACGCTATCTGCATTCGCCGTCCTGCGTTGCGAAGCTGAGCGACATTGAAGCCACAGCGAAGCTCGCCGAAGCGGTGCTGGGTGTTTTTGCAGAGCTGTGACGGAGAGAATATACACGGCAGAGCAGCTTTACGCGCTTCCCGAACATGGGGTGGAGGCGCAGAAGATACGCGCGCTGTTTTTGGCTTATGGCGGTGATTACGATTTCTGCCGGTTCTTCCGTCATGGGGAGAGCTTCCTTGCGGCGCTGGACGGCTCGTTTGTGATAGCTGAGCAGCCCGGTGCGGATCATGAGGAGATAGCGCAGTTTCTGTGTATGCACGGGTACACAGATATTTTCTGCTCGGAGGAGACCGGGGACAGGCTGAAACCGCTGCTTCCTGCGGTATTCACGCCGGTTCAGCTTATGGTTTATTGCGGCCAAAAGCACGGCGGATTTCCCCCGGAGTGCACCCCTATGGAAGCGTGGAGCGTGATCGGCAGCCGTTTCGGTATCCCGTTCGAGCCGTGGTATCTCGACATGTCCCACCGGGTGCGGCACGGAATTACCCGGTGTTTTTCAGACGGCAAGGCGGCGCTGGTTTTGCAGCACGACATCAACGGCGAAGCGCTGATATCCCAGGTGAGCGTCCTGCGTGAATCTGAGGGGCAGGGGATTGCCGGGGCGCTTGTGCGGCAGATAAGCGCAGCGCTGAGCGGCGAGGTGCAGGTGATATGCGAGGAGAGGCTGTGCGGCTTTTATGAGAAATGCGGCTATCGCAGGAAGTCACAGAAGTTTATCGCGGCTGCACCCGGATAATTGCTGCCATTTCTGAACAGGAGAGTTTTATGGAAAACGGAAACACGAACTGGAGCCAGTCGGTCACGGCTGTGGTGATAAAAGAGGGCAGGGTGCTTCTTGCACGACACACATACGGTGCAGGAAAGGGACTGCTGATAATCCCGGGAGGTTATCTGAACTTCGGCGAAATGCCCAGGGAAGCTATCATCCGCGAGTACCTGGAGGAAACGGGCGTGCTTATCGAGCCGAAGGAGCTTATCGGAATGCGCTTCAACACAAAGGACTGGTATGCGGCGTTCCGTGGGGAATACGTTTCCGGTGAAGCGCGCCCGGATAACGACGAGAACAGCGAGGCGGTCTGGCTGGACGTTGACGAGGCGCTTTCCCGCGACGATGTGCCGGATCTCACCAAAAAGCTGATACAGTGCGCTCTGAAGGGCGGCTTTGTTGAGATACCCTATTCCGGGAAAAATCCGCCGTATGTGCTTTTTGGAGCTGAATAGTATTATTCTTGAAACGCTGTTCCGGCAGCGTTTTATTTTTTTCTGAAAACCTATTGACAAATCAGGTCTATTGTGATAGACTATAATTACGGTACCGGTCTACAACTATAGACTACAGAAAGGACGGATAATATGGAAAGCATGAAAAAGCTCCCGGACAGCGAAATGAAGCTGCTGGAACTGATCTGGAGAGAACAGCCGGTTCGCTCCGGAGATCTTGTTGACAAGGCGTTCGCGGAATACGGCTGGAAGAAATCGACAGTCTATACGATACTCAAGAAGCTGGTCACAAAAGGACTTGCGCTCAATGAGCAGTCGGTGATAACCGCGACCCACGACCGTGACGAGGTGCTGTCGGAGAAGTCGGAGGACGTTATAAAGCGCAGCTACGGCGGTTCTCTGCCGATGTTTCTGACCGCATTCCTGAGCCGCGAGAAGCTAAGCCGAGAGGAAGCGGAGGAGCTGAAAAAGCTCATCGACGAATACACGGAGGAGGGATAGACATGGGAGAATTCCTAGAGACCCTTTTAAATATGAGCATTTCCGGCGCGATCATTTCCGTGGTAATAATCCTGCTGAGAATACCGCTCAGGAAAGCGCCCCGGCGGTATTCCTACCTGCTGTGGAGCATTCTCGGTATACGCTTGCTTTGCCCGTTTTCGCTGCCCAGTCCTGCGAGCTTGTTCAATCTGTTCAGCAATGGCACAGACAGCGGCAGGGTGAAACTGACGATTTCCGGAAACATCGGGACTGCGATATCTCAGCCTATCACCGGGAACATCGTTCACCCCTCCGAAGTCTCACAGGCAGCGGTTCAGACTGGCGTGAATGTCACGGTGATACTATTCTGGGTATGGGCGGCAGGCGCTGCTGTTTTTGCAGTGTGGTCTGCGGTCTCGTTCCTGGTTCTTCGCAGGAGGATACACAGCGCCGTACTTCTGCGCGATAACATCTGGGAATGCGATAACATCGACACGGCGTTCGTCATGGGAATTATCCGCCCGAGGATATACCTGCCCACCGGGCTGTCAGAACGCGACAGGGATTTCATCATCGCGCATGAAAAGACGCATATCCGCCGGCTTGATTTCATCGTCAAACCGATAGCTCTGCTGGCGCTGTGCATCCATTGGTTCGATCCTTTCGTTTGGGTATCTTTCTTCCTTATGGTGAGGGACATGGAGATATCCTGTGACGAGCTTGCAGTGAAGAATTTTGACGCAGAGAGCCGCAAGGAATACGCCGGGGCGCTGCTCAACATGTCCGTGAGACAGAACCGCCTGTCTATGGGCGGAGTTCTGGCGTTCGGGGAAAGCAGCATAAAACAGCGTATAAAGAGCGTCCTCAGTCCGAAAAAACCCACCCTGTGGATAACCATAGGGGCAGTCGCGGTGGTCGCTGTTTCAGCGGTATGCCTGCTGACAAGTTCCAGCAAAACCCAGGAGAATACCCCGGAAAGCATAGCAAGCCAGTCGCAGGAAAACAGCGATAGCACCCCGGCAGTAACCACGTTATCCCAGCCGGAAGCCGAACCAGAGCCGGAAACTGTATCTCAGCCGGAACCTGCGCCCGTTCTGAATGAGGAGAACGCAGCAGAAACAGTTAATTCGCTTCTTAACAGCGCAAGGCTCATCGCAGGCATCGACGGCAGTCTGAATGCGTCGTTCGCGATGCCGGACATAGTACCGTCTGACCCGGACGAAAAGACCCGGCTGTATCTTACACTGAATGTTACGTACTATCTTGGCGAGGGTACTTACCAGAACGTAAGTTTCCTGGATCACGATTCCACATTTCAGCCCGGCGAGGCTTGGAACCAAACCGTTCTTCTCGCGGACGACGAACGCGAATTTCAGTCGGTTATGTTCCGTGCGGCGTTCATGACCGAAGTGGACGAGGACACGTTCCGGGAGTATTACGCAGAATATATCGAGCTTGACGAGCCTTACGCGCAGGGAGACCCTCTTGCGCCGGCGGATACAGATATCGGCGCTTCAACCGTGGTGTATCATTTCTCCGGCGACGACTGGACGGTAACATTCGGCGCACTCCCCGAGGGGATCACCCTCAGCGATACCGACCCGGACGGTGAAAACAGTCACTCCGCCGGTATCCCCGAAACCTATGTGCTAAGGGACGGAAAGCGCGTGGGCACGCTGATGATGTATCCTTTCGGAACTACTCAGCCGGAAGACCTGGCGGCAGTTGACACCTCCTCGGACGAAATGCCAATGCAGATATTCTCCCCGATAGGGCTTTCGTCTATGGTCGATTATTCGTCGCATTATGCTGTGGTCTACAGCACGGAAACAGGCGCGGCGGCTGTATCGACACCGGTAAGCGCAGACGGGACAGAGTCGCAGTGCGTATTTGTGTATGATTACACAGAAGCACCGTATTTTGCGATGTTCTCTCTGGAACCGGACACGCTCTCCGAAGAGCAGCTGGTACAGTTTGCCCGGTCTGTGAGCATTACCAGCGGATAATCACCCTGCGGCAAGTTTGGCATGTCAGATAAACTGTATCGCTTTCAGGGCAGATTTCCCTTGACTTGACTGTTCCTTGTGTGTATAATATCATTAAGAGGTGATAGTATGCACTGGAGTGTCTGGATAGTTGCGGCAGTTTCCATGCTGACCATTTTTGCCATTCTGTTTGTTGTGTTCATGATGCTCAGAGAAGACAATAAGAAAGAGCAGGAGCAGCGCAGTAAATTTGGCGCAGGAATGTCCCGCGACCGGGATTTCCATGCGGATTTCACAGCCGAGAATATCATCTCGATAGATTACAAAGGCAGAAAACTGCGCCCGGAACTGTACGAGAACTGCAAAACGATATCTTTCAAAAGAATTCTCGGAGTGCAGATCATTCGGGACAGCACGGTTTACACAGAAACAAAGCTGAAGGGTGCCACCCTCAACACCTTTGTCGGCGGCGCTCTTATGGGAACTCCGGGGGCGATAATCGGCGCATGCTCCGGCACGCCTGATATTAGGGTGCATGAGAACCATCGCGGCTGGAAGATTACACTGCACACCGACATCAAAGGCGCTGAGCGGCTGGAAATACCATTCCCGAAAGGCAGAAAGCTGTATATTGAGAAAGACGGCAGCCGGAGTTACTATAAAAACCAGAAACTCGCTGATAAGCTTACCGTTGAAATACAGCACCTGGAGCATGAAGCCGGGCTTGACCTACCGGATAATACCGCCGATCCTGTTGCAGAGATACGACGATACAGTCAGCTGCTTGATGAAGGCGTCATAACCGATGATGAATTTGAGAGGATAAAGGACAGGATAATCAACCGGCTATGATCCTCACTTAATTTGCCTACTTCATATAAAATAACCTCCGCATTTGTCGTGCGGAGGTAGTTTTATACTAATCTTCAATCGAACTATAGACAAGATTTTCGAAAAGATTAGGTATATTTCTAGGAGTGAAACCGCCGCAAGGCTGTATGCCTTGCAAGGTTGAACGACGACGAAAGATGCCTGAGATTTTCGAAAAGATGTCTATAGGGCGATTGAAGATTAGTATTATTCACTTTCTGAGATCTCCTCGATTATCGAACGTATCTCGTCTCTGCCCTCTCCGGTCTGCGCTGAAAACTCAATGATCGTGATATCCTCCGCGCAGGGAAGCTCGGTCAGCAGGGAAGCGCGCCGCTCCTCACGCTGCTTCTTCGAGAGCTTGTCAGCCTTTGTGAGTATCACCACGAATGGTATTCCGCTGTCGATGAGAAAGTTCACCATCATGATGTCGTCTGCGGTGGGTGGATGTCGGAAGTCAATAAGCTGGAACACCAGAGCAAGATCCCGGTCGTCATTCAGATATCCCTCGATAAGGCTGCCCCAGCGTTCCTTTTCAGATTTCGAGACCTTGGCGTAGCCGTACCCCGGGAGGTCAACAAAGTAAAGGTTTTCGAGGCTGTAGAAGTTTATCGTCGCAGTCTTTCCGGGAACGGCGCTGACCCTTGCCAGCGATTTGCGGTTGAATATCTTGTTTATCAGCGAGGATTTCCCGACATTCGACCGACCGGAGAACGCTATCTCGGTGCGGTCGGTCGGCGGTATCTGCCTGAAGCTGCCGTAGGAGGTGAAGAATTGCGCGTTATTGTAGTTCATAGATCACCTGCTGTTCGTTACAGAAAATTACATTATCAGTTGACAGTCAGTGCAGGAATTTTTTCCGCGTTCTCTGTCTTTGTCTTGGTGGAAGCACGGCGTTTCAGCGGCGCTTTCTTCTCAGGAGCAACGTTCGGCAGAACAAGCGCGGTTTCCAGCACCGTGGATATATCCTCTGCCACCACGAACTTCAGGCTGTTCTTCACAACATCGTCCAGCTCGTCAATGTCCGGCTCGTTCTCCTTGGGAATGCACACGGTCTTGACTCCGGCGCGGTAAGCCGCCATGGTCTTTTCCTTTAGTCCGCCGATAGCGAGCACCTTTCCGCGCAGAGTTATCTCTCCGGTCATGGCAACGTCACGGCGCACCGGAGTACCGGAAAGCGCAGATACAAGCGCGGTGGTCAGCGTTACGCCTGCGGAGGGGCCGTCCTTGGGTACTGCACCCTCGGGGGCGTGGACGTGGATATCCTTGTTCTTGTAGAAATCCGGGTCGATGTTGTATTTCCTGGCAAGGGAACGTGTAAGGCTCACCGCGATCTTTGCGGACTCCTTCATCACCTCGCCGAGGCTTCCGGTAAATTCAGTCTTTCCGGTTCCGTCAAGCACCAGAACCTCCAGCGGCATAGTTACACCGCCAACCGAAGTCCAGGCAAGCCCGTTTACAAGACCCACCTCATCATGAGCCGCAAGGTGCTCCGGCAGGTATTTCTTCACCCCAAGGAACTCGGTGATATTCTGATCGGTAACAGTGACCTTTTTCTCGCCGGAAACCAGTTTCTTTGCCGATTTGCGGCAGATATCCGCAATGCTGCGTTCCAGCTTGCGCACTCCCGCTTCGCGGGTGTAGAAGTCTATCACGGAATACAAAGCCTTGTCGTTTATCTTTACTGTAGAGGGCTTTTCGCCGTGCTTTTTCAGCTGCTTCGGGAGCAGGTGCTTTTTGGCGATATTGAACTTTTCCTCACGGGTATAGCTGGACAGCTCGATCACTTCCATTCTGTCCAGCAGGGGAGCAGGGATAGTGTCAAGGCTGTTCGCTGTGGTGATGAACAGCACGTCGCTGAGATCCAGCGGAATTTCAAGGTAGTGGTCGGTGAAAGTGGTGTTCTGCTCGCTGTCCAGTACTTCCAGCATTGCCGAAGCCGGGTCTCCCTTGTAATCGCTGCCCATTTTGTCTATCTCGTCCAGCAGCATGACAGGGTTCATGCTTTTTGCCTGTTTAAGAGCCGCTGCGATACGTCCGGGCATTGCGCCGATGTAGGTCTTTCTGTGACCCCTTATCTCCGCTTCATCGTGAACGCCGCCCAGGGAAATACGCACATACTTCCTGCCGAGCGCGTCGGCGATAGAGCGCCCGATAGATGTCTTGCCCACTCCGGGAGGCCCGTAAAGGCAGATTATCTGACCCTTGACGTCAGGCGAAAGGGCACGCACTGAGATTATTTCAGTGATACGCTCCTTGACCTTTTTCAGACCATAGTGATCCTTGTCAAGCTGCTTTTCAACCTTGTCGATATCAAGTTTATCCTTTGTGCGGATATTCCAGGGAAGCTCCAGCACCGTGTCGAGGTAGCTCCTGATCACGCCTGCCTCCTGTGAGGAGTAGGACATCTTGACCAGCTTCTGCGCTTCGCCGACAAGCTTTTCGGTTACATCGTCGGAGAGGTTCAGCGCGCGGATCTTCTCTATGTAATTATCCGCTTCCTCCTGGGGATTGTCACCCTCGCCAAGCTGCTTATAGATCGCGCGGAGCTGTTCTCTGAGGTAATAGTCGCGCTGGTTTTTGTCCACCTGCTCCTTTACCTGCTCCTGGATATCTATCTCGGTCTCGATGATCTCGATCTCAGTTTCAAGCATGGAGATCAGCATTTTTATTCGGTTCAGAAGACCGTTCGCCTCAAGCAGCGCCTGTTTGTCTTCAACCTTGAGAACCACGTTGAATACGACCTTGTCAAACAGCTCTGAGCAATTTTCCTCGGTCATTATGCTCTCGAAAAGCTCTCTGGGCATTTTGGGAGAGATCTGCGCGTACTCGGCAAAGATATTTTTCAGCGCCCTGGAGGCTGCTGCCGCGGTGCTTTCGGAGATCGTTCCGCTCCTGGTGGGAAGCTCCTTTACCTCGAACCTCAGATAATCCTTTCCGCCCACGGACTTCACTCTGCGCGCTCTTGAAATACCCTCGACCAGCACCCGTGTGGAGCCGTCCGGGGTTGTGAGCAGCTGGCGAACTTCCGCGATAACGCCGACCTCGTACATATCAGAAAGCTCCGGATCGGTAATGGAAGCGTCCTTCTGTGCCACGAGGAAAATATGCCCGGACTCGTCAGCGGCAGCCTTGAGCGCGTTTACGGAGCGCTCCCTCCCGACGTCGAAGTGAAGCACCATCGACGGAAAAACCACAAGTCCCCTGAGGGAAATTGCAGGTATAATTTCGTTAGTTGTCTTTTTGTTCATGAAAATTCCCCCGATCTTGATCTGTGTTATCGATTTGTAATCTTGTCAGGTAGATACTATTATATAACATTTCCACAAAAAAAGCAAGCCCTTATTTGTGGCAGAAGTCACACAAATTGCCTTATATCAGTGAAATATCAGGCTGAATATCAGGTAAATGATCGGCTGGTGCAGGACGTAGATCCAAATCGTGTAGCGTCCGACCACAGCGAGCCACCTGATGTGAGTAGGATAGCAGAACTTCGGAAGTCTGTTGTCCTTTGCGATGATCCCGAAATAACTCCCGGCTAGAAACAGGAAGAACCACGGCATCAACGGGAAGTAGTCCGAGGAAGCAAAATGAGCGTCATGCAGACCCAGCGGAAACAGCACTCCGACATTGTAAGCTTCCATTGGGAAGTACAGCTGAAACAGGTTCGGAATTCCGAAATATCCCGGCTGTAATCCGTTGTTGTAGGTCATTCTTACATTCATCGTAAGAACGAACAGCAGAACGCACAGCGCGATGCCAACCCACGAGGGGAGCAGGTCGAACAGCTTCTGTCCCAGCCCGAACAGCATCATGCTGACGCCAAGGAAGTGCAGTATTCCGAACAGAATAGTGCCGCTGGTGAAAAACGGCATAATGAAGGTCATCATCATTCCGATGAAAAAACACTGTGCGCCGCGTTTTATGTTGTTTGAGGAATAGCGGCAGACCGTTCCTGAAATGAATATGAATAAACCGGCGAAAATATCGCGGATAATACCGAACCAGCCTTCAAAGAATATCGGCACGTCAAGCCCGAAAATGTATTTGAGGTCGTACATCGCGTGGTATACCACCATGCAGATTATCGCAAAGCCCCGTATCTCGTCAAGAATACCCACCCGGGAGTTGTTTTTTCGTTTTATGTTTTCCATCTGTTTATGTAACTCCGTTGTTTTTTATAAGCCTTAAAACAGTCTCACAGATTTATTATAACATAAATCAAAAAAAATTACAAGAAGAACTTGAACTGTTTTCAAAAATGTGATACAATATAGGTTGAAATTCTGATGAAATAACTCAAAATGAGAGGATAGCTGATGGAATATATCGAAATCGGCGGCGTTAAGATAGAAAAAACCGCCGCGCTGGCACCTATGGCGAGCGTTGCAGACCGCGCCTACCGAATTATGGCAAAAGAATACGGCGCTGCCTATGTCGTCGGCGAAATGGCGAGCTGCAAGGGTCTGTGCTACAACGACCGCAAGACCGCCGAGCTTCTGTCCGTAACCTCCGGGGAGCGCCCTATGGCGGTACAGCTTTTCGGCTCAGAGCCTGAGTTCGTGACCGGAGCGGTGAGGATCGCGGAGCAGTTCAGCCCGGACATCATCGACATAAATTCCGGCTGCCCTATGCCGAAGATCGTTTCCGGTGGCGCAGGCAGCGCTTTGATGAAAACGCCGGAGCTTTTCGGCGAAGTAGTTCGTGCGGCGGTGGAAGCGGCGCATGTCCCGGTCACAGTCAAGATACGCGCCGGCTGGGACGAAAGCAGCGTCAACGCCGTTGAACTTGCGCAGATCGCCCAGGAAAACGGCGCTGCGGCGGTAGCAGTCCACGGCAGGACCAAGACCCAGCTTTATTCTGGCAAGGCTGACTGGGACGTTATCCGCGCGGTCAAGCAGTCAGTTGATATCCCGGTTATCGGTAACGGCGACGTGACGACCCCGGAGCTTTGCCGCGCGATGTATGAGTACACCGGCTGCGATCTTGTTATGGTGGGGCGCGGCAGCTATGGCAGACCGTGGCTGTTCCGTCAGATAAAGGATTATCTGACCAGCGGAAGCTATGAAAGCGACCCCACGCCGGAGCAGCGTCTTGAAGTAATGCGCCGCCATATCCGGCTGATAGTTGAGGATAAGGGCGAAAGGGTGGGAATGAAAGAAGCGCGCCGTCCTGCCTCGTGGTATCTTAAAGGCATGAGGGGCGCAGCGCATTTCCGTGACCTTTGCAGTGAGCTAACTACGCTCGACCAGCTCGAGCGCCTTATAGAGAAAATAAAGACAGAACAAGGAGAGAATGACAATGAAGATATGTGAAGAAAAAATACCGCCGCTGCTGGTTTTTCAGGAGATAACTGAAAATAACAAGCTGTTCGCCGACGGAATCTGTTGGCTTGATCAAAACCTGTCCGAGGAACAGCGGCTCAAGGGATACGCGAATATCTGCTCTGAACTGCTCATGACCGGGCAGTCCCTCGGGGAATACCTCACCGACGCGGTGCTTTACTCTAAATCGCCGTTGTTCGCGAAAGCCGTGAAGGAGCCTTCCGAGCAGCGCAACAAGGCTCTTTCCTACGATATCGCGCTTATAAAAAAGGTCGTGAAGGAATACACCTCCCAGGCTGTGAAGAAAGCCCTCGCCGCTCTCCCGGACGCTACCGCGGATTACAGCGCTCTGCCGGATTTCGACAGTGGAAAGTTCACGCTGACCGCCGACCGCCTGCTGAAGCGCGCCCAGAAATACGGTACGGGCGAGTTTGCAAAATACAAGGCGTTCACGTTCAAGGGCGGCAGGCTGGTGCCTGTTGACAACGTTGATCCTATCCGCCTGACAGACCTGAAGAATTACGAGCTTCAGCGAAATCAGGTGATAGAAAACACGCTGGCTTTCCTCAACGGACTGCCTGCGCAGAACGTCCTGCTCTACGGCGACCGCGGCTGCGGTAAATCCTCCACGATAAAGGCTATACTTAACGAGTACGAGGAGCTTCGCATGGTGGAGCTGCCGAAATCCGAGATAAACGGGCTCCCGGAGCTTTTCGGAATGCTGAAAGATATTCCGCTGCATTTTATCGTTACTATAGACGACCTGACGTTCACAGAGGACGATGAGCGTTTCGGCGTACTTAAAGCGACCCTGGACGGAAGCCTGACAGCCCGTCCGGATAACGTTCTGATCTATTCCACCACCAACCGCCGCAAGCTGATCAAGGAGACCAGAGGGGACAGGTCTGTGGACGATATCGGCAGGAGCGACGCAGTGGACGAAAGCATGTCCCTGGCGGATCGTTTCGGGCTGTTCATCACGTTCACTCAGCCCAACCGCGAGGTATTCTTCGACATCGTGAGGAAGCTGGCTGAGGACAGAGAGATCGATATTGACGACGGCGAGCTTACCCAGGCTGCGGAGCGTTTCGCGCTGAAGAGGGGAGGTCGTTCCCCGAGGATCGCGCGGCAGTTCGTGGACTGGCTCTGCTCAAGAATAGAGCTTGGATTGGATTACTGATATGAGAAAGATATTTGCTGCGATCAGCATGATCGTTTCGGCGGCGCTGCTTACAGGCTGCGGCGGAGAGGACAGTTCTTCCGTACCGTCGGAGATAATCGTTGACAGCACGCTGTCGGTAGAGGCGCAGGACTCTGCGTTTCCACTACAGCTGGAGGACGGTACTGTTATAGAAAGACAACCGGAGAGCGTTGCCAGCCTTTCGCCTGCGGTGACTGAAATACTGTCGGAGCTGGGCTTTGGTGACAGATTGTGCGCTGTCAGCCGTTACTGTGATTACCCGGAAAACGTCTGCAATGTCACAGCCGGCAGCTGCGAAAATCCGGATATCGACAAGCTGACGGGGCTTGCTCCGGATATTCTGTTCACGCTTACTCCGCTTGCGGAAAGAGAATACTACGCCCTGGAAAACGCCGGGATAACCGTTGTGACGCTTTCCTCTCCGGACAGCGCGAGCGGCTACGGAGAGCTTTACGGTACGATCGTCACAGTGTTCGAGGGAAAGGAAGCCGGCAGTGCAGCGGCGGAAAGTGCGGAAAAATCGCTCAGTTCTGCGGCGGAGGGCATTGATCTCGGCAGCTTTGTTTATGTAACGCCGAAGCTCTCTGCGGCTGGCGCAGGCACTTTTGAGAGCGCGGTGCTGTCGCTTAGCGGCAAGAACATTTTCACCGGCGACGGCTATGCATTGCCGGAGGAAACTGCTGAGATACCTCAGTACATTATTGCAGCAGATACTCTTACAGAGAGCGACATTGCCGCAGTAGAGCCGTTTTCTGGAATGCTGTCCGGCGGCGCAAAGCTGCTGTTCGTCCCGGCGGAGAGATTTGAAAGACCCTCTGCCCGGCTGACCGAGGTATTTTCGGCGATCAAAGAACAGCTTTCTGGTAATTCAGAACTGACAGAATAAACTTACGGGCGGAGAATAATTCCGCCCGTTATTTCACATCGGTGTAATAACAAATCCGTTGTCCTGCCAGTAGTCGATCACTCTTCCGAGTATCGAAGCGTTGGTCTCGGACACTGCATGAAGCAGATAAATTGCCCCGTTATGCGTCTTTGAAGTGATCTTGCTGAAAGCCTGTTCCGGGTCGGGCTGAGCATTCACGTCCCAGTCCGGATACGCAAAGCTCCACAGAACGGTGGTATATCCCAGTTCCTTTGCGCAGGCGAGTACCCTCTGTGAGAACTCCCCCATAGGGGGCCGCATGACGTACATCTCATAGTCGAATTTCTCCAGGACGTAATCGTGAAGCAGTTTCAACTCCGAATACAGCTCGTCCGGGGAGCATTCCGGCAGTGAGGGATGGCTCCAGGTATGGTTTCCGACGGTGTGACCCTCGGCTATCATGCGTTTCACAAGCTCCGGGTTTCTTTCGCAGTAGTCGTAGGTCACAAAGAATACTGCTCTGACGTTCTTTTCCTTTAATGTGTCTAGAATACCGGCGGTGCAGCCGTTTTCATAACCCTCGTCAAATGTCAGCCAGAGCTGCTGTCTGCTGCTGTCACCGATAAACAGTCCGCCCTTATCGCCGTACTGCTCCTGAGCCTGGACTGCGCCGAGGGGACGGTTCAGGCTGTCTGTGTCAACGCCCATTCCGTATGCGACTTTTGTGTTGTCGATATTCTCAAAACGCGAGTATTCCGATACGGATAGGGACACAGCCGCTGCCAGAAGGGCGGAGATCATCTCGTTCATGCTCTCAGCTCCTTTTTATCTCGTATTTCAGCGGCTTTCCCGAGAAGAAGTCGCCCAGGCTTTCCAGTGTAGTCGCGGCAATGCTTTGCAGCGCTTCCCGGGTTAGATACGCCTGGTGGGAGGTGATAAGCACATTGGGTCTGGAGACCAGCAGGGAGAGCACCTCGTCGGTCACTATCTTTGTGGAATTGTCATTGTAGAACAGGTCGGTCTCTTCCTCATAGACATCCAGTGCGGCTCCTCCGATCCGCTTTTCGTTGAGCGCGGCAAGCAGCGCTTCGCTGTCAATAAGGCTGCCGCGTGAGGTGTTCACAAGCAGCGACTCCGGCTTCATCAATGAAAGCGATCTTTCGTTGATGATATGGTGAGTGTCATTCGTCAGAGGGCAGTGCAGCGAAATTATATCAGACTGCCGGAACAGCTCCTCGCTGGTGACATAGTTTATTCCGCTTCCGGTATCGGGGTAGGGGTCGTTTGCGATGACGTTCATTCCAAAGCCGCGGCAAATGTCGATGAACGCCCTGCCGATCTTTCCTGTACCGATCACCCCGGCGGTCTTTCCGTGCATGTCAAACCCCACCAGCCCGTTAAGGCTGAAATTGAAGTCACGGGTGCGGATATACGCCTTGTGCAGCTTTCTGTTGAGCATCAGGATCATACCCATGGCGTGCTCCGCGACTGAATACGGAGAATATGCCGGCACTCTTACCACCTTCATCTTACCGGAAGCCGCTTCCAGTGAGACGTTGTTATACCCGGCGCAGCGCATCGCGATGATCTCGACGCCGAGCTTTGCCAGGGAGTTTACCGTTGCGCTCCCGATGTCGTCGTTCACAAATGCGCATACCGCCCGGCAGCCCTCCGCCAGCTGCACGGATTCCGGGCGCAGCTTGCTTTCAAAGTAACGTATCTCAAAGTCACGGTTCAGCTTGTCGAACCATACCCGGTCGTATGGCTTTGCGTCAAAAAATGCGATCTTTTCCATGTTACATCTCCTTTATGGTACTATTTTTTGCGGAGTACAATGGATTATTCCTTGCTTTTTCAGGAAAAAAATCTGGTCGCAGTACTTGACAAATCGTTCGGTTTGTGATAAAATAAATAACGTCATAATGCCGCTGTGGTGAAATCGGCAGACACAAGGGACTTAAAATCCCTCGGCAGCAATGCCATACCGGTTCAAGTCCGGTCAGCGGCACCAGGTCGAGTGCCTCGACACGCAAATCGCGCGTTGGGGCACTTTTCCTTTTCAGGTTTTCTCCCGCGTAAATTTCTTTTTCGAATATCATAGACGACATATCGAGTGCCTCGACACACATTACGCGCGTTGGGGCACTTTTCTTTTCGAGTGAAAAACACCCCGGAACTTTTCACTGTTCGGGGTGATTTTTGTTTTAATTTTCCATAGTATGCACTGGCATATGGGCGGAGAAACCGAATATAATTTACGCCCGTGCAGTGATTTTTCATATATCCTGTCTCAATATCCCCCTTGACATTATCTCCTTAATAATATATACTTATTATAGAATTCAGAGAAAACTGAAAGGAACACCGCCATGACAGTAAACACCGAAAACAGCAGACTGACAGTATCCACAGGCAGAGCGCGGCTTATCGTTGAGCCGTGGGGTGAAAGCTCGGTAAGAGTACGCATGTACCCTGAGCTTTCGGAAATACCTGAATGCGAAAGGCTGAGCGGCTCACCGTATTACAGTGCGCTGACCGAGACCGTATCACATGCCTGCACTATCCGCAGCGAGGAGATCGACACCACCGACCCCTGGTACAAGGGAGAGGAATACGCGAAATACCACCAGACCGGCAGAGAGTATTACCTCACCAACGGCAAGCTGACAGTAAGGCTTGACTGCGAGGGCAGGCTCAGTTTCTATAACCAGCGCGGAGAGCTGCTCACAGAGGAATACTGGAGAGACCGCAACCGGATAAACCGTTACTGTGTTCCTCTGCGCATTACCGGCAGGGAATTGAAGCCACGTCAGGGCGGCACGGATTACGAGGTCACTGCGCGTTTTGAAGCGTTCGATGATGAGAAGATATTCGGAATGGGTCAGTACCAGGACAGACATTTGAACAAGAAAGGCTGCGTGCTGGAGCTTTGCCATAGAAATTCCCAGGCGAGCGTTCCTTTCTGCATATCCAGCCGCGGCTATGGCTTTCTCTGGAACAATCCTGCGGTTGGCACTGCGTCTTTTGGCATGAATAAGACGGAGTGGTACGCAAATAGTGCGCGTTACCTTGACTATTTCATAACCGCTGGAGATACCCCGGCGGAGATAACCGAGCATTACACAGCAGCCGCAGGCAGAGCGCCCAGAATGCCGGAATACGGTCTGGGCTACTGGCAGTGCAAGCTGCGTTACCGCACCCAGGAGGAGCTTCTCGCAGTTGCCCGGGAGCACAAGCGCAGAGGGCTTCCTATGGACGCCATAGTTGTGGATTTCTTCCACTGGACTATGCAGGGTGATTTCAAATTCGAGCCGCGTGACTGGCCCGATCCTGAAGCTATGGTAAAGGAGCTGAAGGATCTGGGAATTGAAACAGTGGTGTCAGTCTGGCCCACCATAGACGAGCGCAGCGAGAATTTCGGCGAAATGGCAGACAAGGGAATGCTTGTCTCCGCCGACCGTGGAAACGGGCTGCACATGACCTGGATGGGCAACACGGTTTTCTATGACGCCACAAATCCCCAGGCGCAGAAATTTGTCTGGGAGAAATGCCGCGAGAATTACTACAAGATCGGCATACGCTGCTTCTGGCTTGATGAAGCAGAGCCGGAATACGGGCCATACGATTTTGACAATTACCGCTACTATGCCGGCAGCGCCCTGCAATGTACGAACATCTATCCGCTGATGTATGCCAAGGGCTTCTATGACGGTCTGAAAGCAGCAGGGGAAAAGGACGTGCTGAGCCTTGTTCGCTGCGCATGGGCAGGCAGCCAGAAATACGGCGTGCTCACCTGGTCGGGGGATATCCATTCCAGCTTCCGTGCAATGAGGGAGCAGCTTCAGGCAGGTCTTTCCATGAGCGTGGCAGGTATTCCCTGGTGGACTTCGGATATTGGAGGAT
Source organism: Oscillospiraceae bacterium (assembly GCA_022766785.1). Classification (GTDB taxonomy): domain Bacteria; phylum Bacillota; class Clostridia; order Oscillospirales; family Ruminococcaceae; genus CAG-115. The sequence continues at coordinate 18,874 of JALEOL010000025.1, read as the reverse complement.
TTCTGGGGGGAGATATCAGCGACGAGGGCTTCCGGGAGCTTCTGGTGCGGTGGTTCGCGTGGGGCTGCTTCTGTCCGGTGTTCAGAATGCACGGCGAGCGTTCACCCTGGTACGAGCGTGAGGAGGAGTTCATAAACGGCGTGCGTCAGCTCACCTCCGGTCAGGATAACGAGGTGTGGAGCTTTGGCGAGGATAATTACGAGATACTGAAAAAATACCTGTTCGTCCGCGAAAACATTCGCCCGTATATGAGAAAGACAATGGACGAATGCTCCGCCTGCGGCGCTCCGGTAATGCGGCCGCTGTGGTATGAGTTCCCGGAGGATAACGAAGCGTGGAGCGTTGAGGACGAATACACCCTCGGAGCTTCACTGCTGGTGGCTCCGGTCATGGAACCGGGGGCTAAGGAGCGCAGCGTTTATCTCCCCGGGGGTACGGTATGGAGGGACGCGAACACAGGCACCGTCTACAAAGGAGGGCAGCGCGTCACAGTTCCTGCGCCCATTGACGTTATACCGGTATTCGTGCGTGATAATGCGGAGATGACGGTTTTCTGATGCAATACAGCGATATAGTAAAAGGCGTTTTTATCCGCCGCCTGAACCGCTTTATCGCTGAGGTCGAGGTAAACGGGGAAACGGAAAGAGCGCATGTCAGGAATACAGGCAGATGCACGCATGTGCTCTCGCCGGGGTGTGAAGTCAGCCTGCAAAAAAGCACTGATCCCAGCCGCAGCACCAAATACACCCTTATCGCGGTCAATTCTCGGCAATACGGCTGGGTAAACCTCGACAGCCTTGCTCCTAATAAGCTGGCAGGGGAGTGGCTGGCGAAACAGGGTTTTACGCATATAAAGCCGGAATTTTCTTTCGGTGGCAGCAGGATAGATTTCTACGCGGAAAAAAACGGCGAGCGCTGGCTTGTGGAGGTCAAGGGCTGCACCCTGGCTGATAACGGAACGGGTCTATTCCCGGACGCTCCAACGAAACGCGGCGCAAAGCACCTCCGGGAGCTTTCCGGGTCGCTGTCCTCAGGTTTCCGCCCGATGATCGCGTTTGTTATAATGCTCCGGGGAGTTGAGAATGTGCAGCCGAATGCCGCAACAGACCCGGATTTTGCCCTGGAATACGCCCGGGCGACAGCGGCTGGGGTGATGACTGAATTCATTCCATGCGACTGCACGATCGACAGTGTTTCACTGAGATAAAAATATCCCGTCGGTTTTCTGTTCCGACGGGATTATGTTATTCAACGTCTTTAGTGTCGATCGTGGAATCAGGGGCTTCAGCGGTCTGGGGTTTGCTTTCAGCTTCCGAGGTAGATTTGGCTGCTTCGGCGGAAACCGGCTGTTCCTCGGTTGGCTTAGTATCTGAGGAATTCTGCGGCTTGCTGCTCGTCTTACCGCCGGACTCGCTTTCTGCTTCGGCAGTGCTGACCTTGAATGTCTCTATCGTAACTGACGAGATGATTATGTCGTCGATCGGCATTGATTTCTCGCCCTGAGCGTTTGTTTTTACGGTAACATCGCTGATCTTGTCCAGCACGTCAAATCCCTCGATGACCTGTCCGAAAACGGTATATCCGCCGTCGTACTGGTAAACTCCGCCGGTCTTTGAGTACTTGAATGCCGCCTGACCGTTCTTGCTGTTCAGCATAGAGGCGTTATTGCTGTAGTAGGACTGCTGATATGAGTTAGCCTTTGCCTTACCGGAGGAAGCCTCCCATGTGGCTGTTTCCGCTTCCGCCGCAAGCTCGTCAGACCGGGACTGTACTTTGGAAGCGTCAGTCGCACGGATATCCTGTGGCGTCTTGTTGTTTACTATGTAGAACTGCACCGCGTTCTGCCCGTACTGATCCGCTGCATAGCCAAGAGCGCCGTAGAAATTCCGGGCGTTCTCGTTTACCTCTATCGGGAATGTGGTAACGGTGTTGTCGGTCTGCTCCTCGCCGGTATACGCCGCCGCTCCGCCGGTGCCGTCTCCGTAAAGCGAGCCGCCCTGGATAACGTTATCCTTGACAACGCGGTGTATTTTAAGTCCGTTGTAGTAACCGCTTTCCGCAAGCCTGATGAAGTTCTCAACGCCCACGGGAGCGATATCCGGGAAAAGCTTTGCCTTCATCGTGCCATAGTCCTTTATCTCTATGACAGCGATCTTGTCACCGTCTGCAAGGGTGATAACATCGACATTCCCGGAGGAGCCTGACTGACCGGAGCAGCCGGCAGATGAGATCATCATTCCGACGGAGATAACTGCGCTCAGCAGAATGCGTTTGATGTTCATGATGTTTTTCCTTTCCCGTTATTTCGGTTGGATCACTCGGCAGTGTAGACCCGGACTGTTTTGATCAGTATATCCTCGACAGGCTGACTGTTCTCGCCGCTGGAGTTTTCGGTGACTTCCACAGCGGAGATACTGTCGATCACATCAAAGCCCTCGACCACCTGACCGAACACGGTATATCCGCCGTCGAGGTAGTACACTCCGCCCTGCTTGTACTTGCTGATCTCCTGTTCCGTGGGGGACTTGAACCATTCCGCCATTGTTGAATACTGCTTCTCCATTGCGGCGTAATAGTTGTATTCGTTGGAGCCTTTCTCACACTGGTTTTTGTAAGTGCGTGCGGCTTTGGCGTTGGCTTCAAGCTGGGAGACATCCATTCCTTCGATATCCTGAGGTTCCTTGTTGTTCACGATATAGAACTGAGTGGAATTCCTGCCGAGAGCGTTTGCATAGCAGAGAGCGCCGTAGAAATGACGCGCGTTCCTGTCGGTCTCGGTGCCGAAATCCTTTGCGGAGCTGCCCTCGCCGGAATACGCTGCGTCTCCTCCGGTGCCGTCGCCGTTGGCAGAACCTCCCTGGAGCATGAAATTGGATATAACGCGGTGAACATTCTTGCCGTCATAATAGCCCTGCTCGGCTAGCTGCTTGAAGTTCTCAACGCCGATCGGGGCGATGTCGGGGAACAGCTTAGCCTTGATAGTACCGAAGCCCTCGATCTCTATTTCTGCGACTGTATCGCCTGTGCTTATGGTAACTTCGCCGATATTTCCCCCGGTGGAAGGCGTCTTGGCAGACTGTTCTGCGCTGTTGTACGTTGATATCGTCACGGACTTCACATAGATGTTCTCAAGCGGACGGTAGGTCTGTTCGTCAGACTGTCTCGCGGTGATCTTTTCGATAACGTCGATCCCCTGATAGGTCTGTCCGAAAACAGTTACATATCCTGCCATACCAAATACGCCGCCGACCTCCATGAACTTATCGAACAGGTTGTTAAGGTTGGCTTTTTCCACATCGGAGTATTTGTCGGTCTCAGCCATGGAATTCTTTAGCTCGTCGATCTGTTCCTGGGTCATGGTATCATCGTTGTCGCAGATGATGTATCTTGCGTCAAAATACCCCGGAAGCTCTGAATAGGCAACCAGAGCGCCCCTGAACGGCCAGAGGTTCACGTTGTATTCGTGCTCGATCGCCTCGGAGTCGTCCTTTCTTCCGGTGTAATTTCCCTTGTCGTCATAATAACCGCCGGTCATGAAATAGGTGTCCTTAACTATCGCGTCAATTGTGTGATCGTTGTATTCGCCTGCATTGGCGCGCTCAATGAATTTTGCCACGGTATTCGGGCAGTATTCCTCATAAAGCACCGCGCGGATCTCGCCGAGGTCGGTGTCGATTATCGCGATAGTGTCCCCGTCCTTCGGACCTTCAAGCTGAACCAGGTCAACGGAGGAGAAATCGTAGTCCTGCATTGCGTTGTAGTCGGAGCTTGTAACGGTGCAGCCAGCCGTTCCCAGTGAGCATAAAGCCACAGTGACCGCTGCGATCACGGATAAAATCTTCTTTTTCATTCTGTTCCCTCAGTTGCTTTTCTTAACAATGGTACCCTGACGGGTCTCCTCAACGATCCAGCCCATTGCAGTGATCTGATCCCTTATCGAGTCGGCAAGCGCGAAATCCTTTGCCTTGCGAGCAGCCTTGCGCTTTTCGATAAGCTTGGTGATCTCCGCCGGGATATCTTCTTCATTATTGTTATTATTATACAACAGACCCAGCACATTTGTCAATGCCGAAAATTCATCGGAATATGCTTTCAGCGTCCCCTTTGTCGCATTTCCGGAGGAAACGGCGGTATTTATCTTGCGAACCAGCTCAAATACTGTCGAAATTCCGTCCGCTGTGTTGAAATCATCGTCCATCACCCTGATGAACTGCTCTCTTGCTTCCTTTACATCGGCGAGAGCCTGCGCAGAGGCTTCACCCTCGGGAGCAGCGTCAAGGGCGCGCTTCAGGCTGTCACGGCAGGTGTATAGCCTCTGGAGCGCAGTCTTGCAGCTTTCGATAACCTCGATAGTGTAGTTCAGCTGGCTTCTGTAGTGAACGGAGAGCAGCATAAAGCGGATAGGCTCATATCCGTATTCCTTGGACAGATCCCTTACCATGAAGAAGTTGCCCTTGGATTTGGACATCTTGCTGCCGTCAACATTGAGCATTCCGTTGTGCATCCATATGTTGGCGAGGACTTGCCCGGTGGCGCACTCGCTCTGTGCGATCTCGTTTTCATGGTGCGGGAAGATAAGGTCTGCTCCGCCGCCGTGGATATCGAGGGTATCGCCGATGTAGTGGCGGCTCATTGCAGAGCACTCGATGTGCCAGCCCGGTCTGCCGTTCCCGAACGGAGACTCCCAGTAAGGCTCGCCGGGTTTAGCCGCTTTCCATACCGCAAAATCCATTGCATTGCGCTTTTTCTCGCCGACCTCGATACGCGCGCCTGCCTGGAGATCCTCCAGCGGCATGTGGGAGAGCTTTCCGTACTCCGGGAACTTTGATGTGTCAAAATATACGTCGCCGTCCACCTGATAAGCGAAGCCCTTTTCCACCAGCGTCTTTACGATGTCGATGATTATGTCCATGTTCTCGGTGACTTTGGGGTGTACGTCTGCGCGGCGCACATTAAGCCCGTCGGCGTCGGTGAAATACTCCTTTATTGCGTTCTCGGACACCTCGTGGGCGGTCTTTCCAAGCTCGTTTGCCTTTTTGATTATCTTGTCGTCCACATCGGTGAAGTTCTGGACATAGAATACCTTGTAGCCGCGGAACTCCAGATAACGGCGCAGCGTGTCAAATACGCAAAGCGCCCTGGCGTTACCGATGTGGATAAGATTATACACGGTAGGTCCGCAGGCATAGATCTTAACTGTGCCCGGTGTAATGGGCTTCAGCTCCTCTTTCTGCCGTGTCATTGTGTTGTAGATCTGCATTTTATTTTCCTCCTGGGTCATTAATTTCATATTCAGCCAGCTGCTTTTTCAGGTCGTCTATCTGCTTTTGCATACATTCTATCTTGTACATATGCTCGCATAGCAGCTGGGAAATCGGGTCGGGAATGTGTATCTGATCAAGGTCGCAGTCGCTTACCCGAACGCCGTCACGTTTGACTACCCTTGCCGGAACTCCCACTGCGGTACAGTTCGGCGGTACTTCTTCAAGCACGACTGCGTTGGCGGCGATCTTGGAATTATCGCCGATCTTCATCGGGCCTAAAACCCTGGCTCCTGCGCCGACAAGCACGTTATTGCCGAGGGTAGGGTGGCGCTTGCCGGTATCCTTGCCTGTGCCACCAAGGGTGACGTTCTGGTAAAGGGTGCAGTAATCGCCGATCTCGGTAGTTTCTCCTATAACAACGCCGGAACCGTGGTCGATGAACAGCCCCTTGCCGATCTTCGCGCCGGGGTGGATCTCGATGCCGGTCTTGTTGCGGCTGCGCTGAGAGATCCAGCGTGCTATGAAGAAATGACCGCGCTCATAAAACCAGTGAGCACGCCTGTAGGATCTGATCGCCTTAAAGGAAGGATAAAGGAAGATCACCTCCAGCGCAGAGCGCACTGCCGGATCTCTTGCCTTTATGGATTGGATCTCTTCTCTGAGTTTTTTGAACATGGAAACCTCCAGCCTGCCGACAGGATATAACAGCTTAAACTGAAAATCCCGGATACTATATACTATATTCAAGCTGCCGGTGCATAAAAAAACCTCCGCACCGGAAAGGTGCGAAGGCGCATTACCGCTGTTCCACTTCGCTTCAGGCAATAGCCCCTCGTGACCCTTAACGCAGGCAACGGATACGGCTACTAAGCTTCACCATACCGGCTCACAGCCGCACTTTCACCGGGGCAGCACACGGCGCTCGCACCAATACGCCGCTCTCTGGGGTGCAACTATCCGGATACTCTGACTGATCAAAGCCTTTAAATATAACATATATAAATATATTATAACTCAACTGCGAGGATTTTTCAAGGGGTTGTGAAATTTTTTTTCGGTTTTCACGTAATTTTTAGCCCAGAAGTACGAAAGCAAGGGCGGCAATGAGCTTCATGTCCGCTTTTTCATGCAGCAGCAGTACTATAAGCGCCGTTATCAGCAGAAAATCGCGGTCTGCGAATTTTGAGAGCGCGCCTTTTTCCTTTTCAGGGCAGGAGAATTTCGGGGGAGGTTCGGGGCGCTTTTCTTCATGGATCTCATCGAAGCATTTGACGTTTTCGTTCTCCGGCGGCATGTTGTTGAATTTCTCCACCGTTTTATACAATGGCGACTTCCCTGAATTCCACACCATAATTATCCCCCCTGTCCGAACAGACCGCTGTCTTTAAGCAGCGGCAGCAGTGAGATCAGCTTCAGCAGACGGACTGCCGTGTCGATCTTTCCGCGGTTTTCTTCCCTCAGAAGCGGTCTGAGTGCCAGCAGAAAACGCTCGTCGTCCCCGGATCCGCCGGAGGCGCTGAGCAGTCCGGCGATCTTCGCAATTGAACCAAGGTCGATACCGGAAAACAGACCACCGTTGTCCTCCTTGCTATCCTCCGTCCCGTCAGGCTGGGGGCTGTCGTCCTCATCCGCAAGCGCACGGAGAATATCTTCAATATTATCCATGCACCTCACCTCCGACCCGGTTCGCTATTTCATTCCGCCAAGCAGCTTCATCACTTCCTCCGGGGAGCCTGCCGCGCGTAACTTTTGCATAAGCTCCTTGTCTGCCAGGACTTTCCGCAGCTTCTGCTTGTCTGATTTTGACAGCATTGCCGAAAGTGCCGAAAGATCCTGCTTTTCAAGCGACCTTTTCAGCTCGTCGGGCGAGGAACCCAGCTTCTCGCTTGCTGACCTTATGAGCTTGTCATAATCGTTGTTGTTCATTGCGTTACCTCCTGATAAATACCACATTATGTCAGGTTTCGAGTGTTTTCTGAGAAAAAATCGCAAAAGCCCCCTTTTATTATTTTAAATTTTATGTTATAATATATGAAATTAGAACTTTTCAGAAAGGAAAACCAACCTTGAAGATTTTGGTAGTTTCTGATACTCACAGGAATTTTGCTATACTTGACAAGATAGTAAACAGAAACCTGGACTCAGACCTGATCATTCACCTGGGTGACGGGGAGAACGAAGCGCGGGATATACAGAGCATGCACCCTCAGATACCGCTGGTGTATGTCAAAGGGAACTGCGACTATGGATTTCACCGGGATTACCAGGTAGTAACGGCGTGCGGCTACAAGATATTCTGCTGTCACGGACATGCGTTTGAGGTCCACACCGGGCTTCAGCAGCTTGTTTCCAGGGCAAAGGCTGAGGACTGTAAGATAGCTCTTTACGGACACACTCACCTCCACCGTACGGAATATATCGACGATGTTTTCGTGATGAACCCCGGAAGTCCCGACAGCCCGAGAAACCATAACGATCCAACCTACGGTGTTATTAACCTAACCAGCGACGGTCAGATCGAAATGAACATCATTGCGGTAAAGCCATGACCATGAATTGCATTAGACTAGACGAGGTGGACTCCACCAACAATTATCTGAAGCAGAACCGATCCGGGCTTCCCGATGGCACGCTTGTGACGGCAGGATTACAGACCGCCGGGAAAGGCAGGCGCGGTCACGAATGGCTTGCGGATCGCGGAATGCTCCCGTTCTCACTGCTGCTGAGGGATCCTCCGCATCCGGACAATATCACACTGTGCGCCGCCGTAGCTGTATGCGAGGAGCTTGAGGAAAGGCTTCCGGACGAGGAGTTCGGCATAAAGTGGCCCAACGATATTATCCTGCGCGGTCATAAGCTATGTGGTATTTTATGCGAGAGCGTGTGCTTTGGTTCATCAATTGACGTTGTGTGCGGTATAGGCGTGAATATTTCCCAGAGCGAGGATTTTTTCCGCAATGCTGAAATTCCCCACGGCGGTTCGATAGAGATGCTGACAGGCAGGACGATACCCGACCGCGAGGCTCTGGCGGAGAATATCGCTCGCAGATTATATGAGTATTCCCGTGAGGGATTTGACGCGATTTCTAACGGATATACCAGAAGATGCCTTACGGTGGGAAAAAGCGTCAGGATCCTTGAAAACGGCACAGAGCGCACGGCATTTGCTGAGGGCATCGCTCCCAACGGATTTCTCATCTGCTCAGCAGAGGGCGGCAGGTTTATGGTGAATTCCGGCGAGGTAAGCGTCCGCGGACTTTTGGATTATGTCTGACGGGAGAAAAACATGATCGAAAACGAATTCAAGATAATGCTCACCGAGGAACAGTACAACGCTATCCATTCCATGTTTGACTGGGACAGCGAAAAAGAACAGGTGAACAGCTACTACGACAGCCCGGAAATGGAGTGCAGCAACAGACACATCACGGTACGGGTGCGCAGCGTTTCCGGGAAATTTCTTCTACAGATGAAGCTCCCGGCTGCCGATACGGACAACGGAGCCGTCAGCCGTGTGGAGCTTGAAAAGCAGCTTGACAGGATCCCGGAAAAGATTTCCGGCAAGGAACTGAAAGAGCTGAGCGCCGCGGAGCTTCCCGACGTAAGATATCTGGGCACTCTGTCAACGTTCCGCAGTGTGAAAGAATTCCCGGGGGCAGAGATCGACCTTGACCGGAGCGAGTATTTTGGCAGGACTGACTACGAGTTAGAGATAGAATACACCGATGAATCGGCTGCAGAGGCTATCCTGTCTGATATCACTGCGAAGATACCACTCGACCGGAGCACGCCAGTCACCGGAAAAATCCGCAGATTTCTCTCCGAATACAAAAAAACAGCGCCTGATATATAATCAGGCGTTTTTGTATTTTAATAGTACGTTAATATCCGCAGAAGAATAATTCACGACAAATCTTCCGTTCGCGTCAGCCGGAACAATGCTTCCCTCATCGTAATGTTCCGCGAGGGGAGACAGCTTTACTCCGCATTCCCTGAAGATTTCGTGAAGCGGCGACCCGTCACTGATGTCCAGCAGGAAGTGAAGCCCTGCGCTTTCCTCGGAAACGCTTTCCCTGCCGCAGTATTTTTCCGCCAGTTGTAACGCTAGTTCCCGGACGCGGCGGTAGTTCTTGCGCATTCGGCTGATGTGCCGCTCGAAATGTCCGCCGGAAATGAACTTCGCCAGCGTATACTGCTCAAATGCAGGGACGGGGCAGGAGCAGAAGCCCAGACGTTCGCGCCAGCGCTCGTAAAGCTCGGTGGGCAGGCAGATGTAGCTTATTCTGACGGAGGGCGCTATCGTCATGCTGAATGTGTTCATATAGATAACGCGCCCGGTCTTGTCCAGCCCGAACATCGTGGGAAGCGGCTTTCCTGCCCAGCGGAACTCGCTGTCGTAGTCGTCCTCAATGATATAGCCGTTGCGCCTTACCGCCCACTTTATCAGCTCCATTCTCCGGGAGATCGGCATAACGATCCCGGTAGGGAAGTGATGCGCCGGAGAGATGTGCACGACATCGACATTCTTGTAGTAAAGTTCGTCGGCGATGATACCCTGCCCGTCAAGACCTATGGGCAGACACAGTGCGCCGTTCAGCCGGTATATTCTCGCCGGTTTGTGGTATCCGGGATCCTCCACAGCATAGGTCAGATTGTTGCCTAAAAGCTGAACCAGCAGGTTGTTAAGGTACTCAGTCCCGGCTCCGACTATAATGCGGTGCGGCGGAACATTTACCCCACGGAAAGCCTTTAGGTGAGCTGAAATTGCCTGCTGCAGATCCGGTGCTCCTCCCGGTGGAACAGGCGACAGTAGGGAGTTTCCTTTTTCGAGTATCACGGTGCGCATGAGCCTTGTCCACACTGAAAACGGGAACATGCTGCTGCCTGTCGGCGGCGATGGTTCGGCTGGCGCTTCGTACTCCTCCTCCGGAAGCTCCTCAGGCTCCGGCTGCGTCAGTTCGCCTGCGCAGACATAATATCCGCTGCGCTCCCGGGCTGCTATATAACCCTCGGCGAGAAGCTGCGCGTATGCGTTTTCAACGGTGACGACGCTTATCCCGAGCCGCTCCGCCTGCGCCCTCTTTGATGGCAGCCTTGCTCCGTCGGCAAGCCTGCCGTGAAGTATATCCTGTTTGATCTCCTCGTACAGCCTTTCGTAAAGGCATTTGTTATCCGCGTTACGGCTCATTTCCTCACCCCACTTAATTGATTATACATCATTTTCTCCGGTTTTGCAATAGGGGGTGAGTTTACTTCAGCGCTACTGGGTGAATAGCATGCTCATAATAATAACTTGCAGAAATCCGGCACCGATATCTTATGTTCACCTATAAAAATCACCGGCTATCGCCATAGCACCTCATCTGCGCAGTTGGTTATGCCGATCAGCGAAGCGTATTACTAGTATAACCAACTGCGCAGATGAGGTGCTATGGTTTTTAGAGGTGACCATAAAACAAAATCGCCCCGTTCAAACATGCATACTCACGAGGCTGATTATGTTACGATACGCTTTGATCAGCGTGTCCCCGGGTCACGACAGATCCGCTTTCATCTTTGATCTGAATACCACTATCGAAAGCAGGGTAAATACCACAGTGTAAGCGATCGTGATAAGCAGGTGAATGCCGATACCGTCGAACTGCATTGCAACAGCCATTCTGGCAGCCTTTACGCAGTGGAAGAAGGGCATTGCATTGCACACATCAAACAGCACGCCGCCGGTGCCCTCGCAGTCGAACCATATTCCCCCCAGCAGGGCGGACAGCGATATAATTACCGAGCAGAGACCCGGCGCTGCCTTTTCGTTGAAAAGAGAACCGAAAAGCAGTCCGGCAGAAATGAAGAAAACTGCACCCGGTATCAGCACGATCACTGCAAGCAGGGAACCGACAACGCTCATCTCGCCACCAACGATAGCGTTAATGATCAGCGAAGCGGCGAACGTAATTGCGCTCTGCAGAACAGACAGCAGCAGGCTGGGAAGTATGTAGCCTGCAATGAAATCCGCGCTTGTCATCGGGGACGCATACAGCCTTGTGAGGAATGAACCTGATCTGTCCTTTGACACGCTGAGAGTCGTGAAAAGCATCAGGAATGACAGCCCGAATACTGCGATACCACCCGACAGATTATCAATACGGAAGATGACCATATTTGCCTCAGCCGGTATACTGTCGTTGATAATGGTCATAATGACCAGCATGACAAGCGGAAATCCCAGACAGAAAATATAGCTGAGCGGATCGCGCAGGATCTCCTTGAGGTTCCTGGAGGAAAAAGTCAATATTCTGTTCATTCCTCAGCACCTCCTGCCTGTCCGGCGATCTTTACAAATGTGTTTTCAAGACCCTTTTCGCCGCTCTGCTCCTCAAGCTCTGCAAGAGTACCCACGGCGCGGACTTTACCGCCGACCATTATCGCGATACGGTCTGAGAGCTGCTCCGCTTCCTCCATATAATGGGTTGTGAGGATTATCGTGATCTTGCCTTTGAGGGAATTCACGGCATTCCACAGTTCCCGGCGCGCCAACACGTCAAGACCAAGCGTCGGTTCGTCCAGAAACAGCACCTTCGGTTCGGATATCAGCGCCATAGCTATGGAAACCTTGCGCTTCCAGCCGCCGGAGAGCGTTTTTGCACGGGAATTCATTACATCGTCCAGGTGGAAAAGCGACTTCATATCATCAATTCGCTGTGCAGTCTTTTCTTTTGAAAAACCGAAAATACCTGCGATAAGCTGGAGATTTTCCTTTACTGTCAGATTTTCTGCAACTGCGGTATCCTGAGTGGAGATACCAACGAGGGCTTTTACTTCCTTGCTTTCCTTTGCAGTGCTGTGTCCGCAAATGTACGCTTCGCCTGCTGTGGGCGTGGAAAGGCAGGTAAGCATACGGATAGTCGTTGTTTTGCCTGCTCCGTTCACTCCGAGGAGCGAGAACAGCTCGCCCTCCTCAATAGAAAGGTCAAGACTGTTTACCGCGGTTTTTTCCTTGTATTTTTTTGTCAGTCTTTTTGTCAGAACTGCTGGCATGTTTGTTTCCTCCCTTTGGTTTGATGATGTCCAGGGGATTTCCGAGCTTTACCAGAGCGATCCCCTTATCCTCGTCGCCGAGAATGAGAACAGCGTCGCCTGAATTCAGCCTGAATACATCACGGCAGTTTTTCGGCAGGGTGATCTGCCCTTTGTCGTTCATTTTGGAGAAGCCGAAGATATGCTTCTTTCCGCTGTCGGTGGTTTCGAAATCGGTGAGATTTCGCACCAGGATATCGACTGTCGTTCCGTAAAGATCGGCAAGCGCAATGCAGCTTTCAATATCCGGCAGAGTATCGCCGTTTTCCCACTTTGCGACCGCCTGGCGTGATACGTTCAGCTTTTCCGCGACCTGCTCCTGGGTAAGTCCGCTTTCCTTGCGGTATAGCTTCAGGTTGTTGAATTCTATGCTCATCATTTCACCTCGCAATTATATTATATCAGTTCTGAATTGTTATTTCAACCAAACAAAGCTGACATTATGTTATTTTTAGCTTACATTTTATGAAATTGTCAGCCGGATATAACATTGAATGGTAATAAAAAAGCTGCCCGGGGCAGCTCTTTTATTACTCTACGGCAAGTATCGGATAGCCTTTTTCATAGGGCTTCACAGTTTCGGGGAATTCTGCGGCATGTCTGAAAAGCGTCTGTGCAAACCCGTCGGAGTTCACAAAATCCATCAGTTTATCCAGCGGCAGCTTTATCATTGCCGGACAGACCGGAGACAGGGTGATGACGTGTGTTCCGTTAAGATCGTTCACCCGGAACGGCCAGATCCTGCAATCAAACGGGCGTTTATCCCCGAGAATGCAGCCGCGTTCGCTGGCGGCAGGACACATTACGATCTCGCTGCCGTTGAATTTCATGTCGAACACACAGCTTTTCGTCCCCGGTAATCTGCGGACGCCGGCTAGTTCGGATGCGGTGCTGCATTCTTCCTCTCCGGCAAACAGTGGGATCTCCCACTTATCGCTCTCGACAAATCCGCAGCATATCCTGCACCTGGCGCAGGTATCGTGAGAAAGCAGACTGCTCAGCATCAATCATCACCGCCTATGAATAGCTGGCACCAGTAATCGTTCCAGCCGTTGTTGTAGTGCCCTATACCTATGTATTCAGCGTCCGGGTTAAGGATATTGCCGCGGTGCCAGGGGTCGCTCATCCAGCATCTCAGGGCGCTTTTTGCTGTTTTGTAATAGTACGCGAGATTTTCCGCGCGGACATTCCGTTTCAGTCCGTATTCAGCGAGGATAGTGTCCCAACGGCTCCCGTCAGGGCGGTAGTGGGACTGGTATGAGGCATATTCCTTAGCGCGTATCTGTGCCGCTTCGGTGAGCTTTGCGCCTGCTTTCAGCGGTGATAATCCGTATTCGGCGCGGGTCTCGTTCACAAGCTCGAAAAGGATCTGGGACTGCTCGTCCTCAAACTGATCCTTTGATATCTTGTATTTTTCGGTAACGACCTTGCTTCTGGACAGATTTTCCGAGAAGGAAGCAAACTTCAGCGTGGTGTCCTCGCTTATCGTGATAGTCTTTTTATACTTGTTTGAGCTTTTCGTCGGAGCAGAGCCGTCAGTGGTGTAGTAGATGTCAGCAGAGGGATCCAGACATGACAGCTTTACCTTTATGCTTCCGGTATAAGTTCCACCCTCGGCTGATGCGGTGGGAACTGCGCTGCGGATCCTGATAGCTGCCTTGTCACTGCTCACCATTGTATTTCCGGAATAGGAAGCCATGCGAATTACTGTGTTTTCCTCAACGATTATGGGTTTTCCCTCGTACAGAGTTGAGTCAGTGTCGGGATTGCTGCCGTCGGTGGTGAAGTAGACGTCTGTGGTTCCGTCGCAGATTATCGTCACGAACTGGGTCATGTCATAATAACCGCTCTCATGTGACAGGTAGGCGTCTGCGCTTTTGCTTTCCTCCGCTGCTGCCGGACGCGCTGCGATAACCGAACCGCTTATCAGTGCAGCTGCCAGAAGTGCCGCCACCGTGTTTTTTATTGACATTATTTTTCTCCGTTCCTTGTTTTAATATGCCTATATTTTTCAGAATACTACATATATTATATACTATTCGTTGAATTATGTCAAGTCGGTTACAAAAGTATTACAAAACGGTAACAAATGTTACCTGACATCGATATCCATTTTCTTGTATAATTAGTCGATTTAGTATTTAAAAGTGACAAGAATTATTATCTTTCTGGTGAAATATCATAATTTACATAGGTAATTTTCATCTATTTTTCACCCAACGTTTATTGACTTTAACAAAAAAACAGTTATAATATAAATAGTTGAGTTAATATAAATATATGACACCTACAACGGAGAAAGGATCAAATTTTATGAAGAACAGCAACAACAACACCTACATGTTCAAGGGCAACGAGACTATCAAGAGCGTGAACGACGCTTCGTTCATGTTCGGGAAGTATGTCTGCAAGGAGCTTGAGGCTATAGGAATGCGCTCATCCTATCGTCATGTAATGAAGCCGCTCATGGAGCAGGACGGCATGACCCAGCTGGAGCTTGTGAACCTCACCCAGCTCAAGGCTCCCACTATCAGCATCACACTTCGCAACATGGAGCGCGAGGGCATAGTTCGCCGTGAAAAGAACGACATCGACCGCCGCGAGACACACGTTTATATAACCGAAAAGGGCAGGGAGATGCACAAGAAGATACTTGAAGCGTTCGACCGCGCAGAGCAGGTAATGCTTCAGGACATTTCTGAAAAGGAAATGGCAACGGCTCGTAAGATACTTGCAAAGATGACGGAAAATCTCCGCAAGGAACTTGGAGGAGACATAGTTGAGTAAGGTACTGAAATACCTTAAAAGATATTGGTATTTTGCCCTGCTTTCGCCGCTGTTCATGATACTTGAGGTCAGCATGGACCTTGTTCAGCCGTCGCTTATGTCGCGGATAGTGGACGAAGGTATCATCAGCGGCGACATCGGACTGATACTTGAACTGGGCGTCCAGATGCTAATATTCACCGTGATAGGCTGTTGCGGCGGTATTCTTTCCGGTGTTTTCGGCAATCTTGCAGCGCAGAACTTCTCTAACGACCTGCGCAAGGACGCTTTTTCAAGGGTGATGAAGATGTCCTTTCAGCAGACCGATAAATTCACTATCGGTTCGCTGGTAACAAGGCTCACGAACGATATCACTGCATGTCAGGACTTTGTGGGCATGGCGCTGAGAATGATGGTGCGCACCCTGATGCAGTTTATTGGCGGTATCGTAATGGTGCTTTCCATTAACGCAGCGTTCGGTTATATCCTGCTGATAACGCTTCCCATTCAGATACTTGTGATAATCCTGGTTCTCCGCAAAGGTGCGCCGCTGTTCAGCGTGGTACAGAGCAAGCTCGACCGCGTGAATTCGGTGGTGCAGGAGAATGTAAGCGGCGCACGCGTCGTTAAGGCATATACCCGTGAAGAATACGAGAACGAGCGTTTCTGCAAGGCGAATGACGAGCTAGTGTCCACAAATCTGCGCGTACAGAAGCTGATGGCGCTGCTGACTCCGGTGCTGTCGATACTTATGAACGCGTCGGTGATCGCCGTGATATATATCGGCGGAGAGCCTGTCCGTTCGGCGGCTGAGAGTATCCAGGTGGGCAGCATCATGGCTGCTATCACCTACATAACGCAGATACTCATGTCCATGATGATGATCGGAATGATGTTCCAGCAGGTGACCAGGGCTTCGGCTTCCGCTTCAAGAATTCGCGAGGTGCTGGAGGCTGATCCCGTTATTTCCGACGGAGACTTCACCGGCAGTGCTCCCGAGAGTGGTACTGTGGAATTCCGCAATGTATCGTTCAGATACCCCGGAGTTCAGAGCGGAAATGTCCTGACCGGCGTTAATTTCCGTGCGAATAAGGGAGAGACCGTTGCGATACTGGGCGCGACAGGCTGCGGCAAGACATCTCTTGTCAGCCTTATTCCCAGATTTTATGACGCTACCGAGGGTGACGTTTTTGTTGATGGAGTGAACGTTCGGGATTATAAGCTGGACGACCTCAGGCACAGGATCGGATTTGTTCTTCAGAAGAGTGAGCTTTTCTCCGAGACTATTGAGCAGAATATCCGCTGGGGAGACCCGGACGCGTCTGATGAGGATGTGCGGCGTGCGGCTGAGATCGCTCAGGCAGACGAGTTTATCAGCGGATTTACCGACGGATATAAGGACATGATCACCGAAAAGGGAAGCTCTCTCTCCGGCGGTCAGAAGCAGAGATTATCTATTGCCAGGGCAATAGCCAAAAAGCCCGAGATACTGATATTTGACGACAGCATGTCAGCGCTTGACCTTTCCACCGACGCAAAGCTCCAGGCAGCGCTGAGGGAAAAACTAAAGGGTACAACGGTCATTACGATCGCCCAGCGCGTGGCGAGCGTAATGCGCGCCGACAAGATCGCTGTCATTGACGGCGGCAGGATCGTTGCGTTTGATAAACACGATAATCTGATGAAAACCTGTGATGTCTACCGTGATATCTACAACTCGCAGATGAGAGAGGGGGCTGAGCAGGTTGGCTGAAAAACAAGCGCCTATAGTAAATCTCAGACCCGGAGGAGGCCCCGGCAGAGGTCCGGGACACGGCCCACCCGGAATGATGCCCGGTGAAAAGCCGAAAAATCTGAAAGCAACACTGGGCAGGATACTGTCTTACATTGGCAAGAACCGCAGGCTCATCATTGCAATGCTTGTTGTGATGCTGCTTGCCACCCTGCTCAATATCATCGCCCCGACCATACAGGCGCAAGCCATTGATTCCATTGCAAGGCTTGACGGAAACGCTCTGATAATGTGGCTGGTCATTATGGCGATAGTGTACTTCAGCAGTGCGATATTCACCTATTTCCAGAACCTTTTCGCTGCAATGCTTTCTCAGTACACGGTAAAGGTCATGAGAAAGGATCTATTTGCACGGATATCACGTCTGCCGATAAAGTACATGGATACCCACAAGCACGGCGATATCCTCAGCCGAATGACGAACGATGTCGAGAATGTTTCCAATTCAGTTTCACAGTCGTTAGGCTCGCTGATATCGGGAGTAATAATGCTTGTCGGCTGCTTTGTCATGATGCTGATACACTCCTGGCTGATGACTGTTGTCAGCATGGTGACAATAGTTCTGACCCTCGTGGTCACAAAGTTCCTGTCAAAATTCATGCGTAAATACTTCCCCCTACAGCAGGCAAAGCTGGGACAGCTCAACGGTCAGATCGAGGAGTCAGTCAGCGGTTGCAAGACAGTCAAGGCTTTCACGCATGAGGGAAAGATCTGCGAGGATTTTAACCGCACCAGCGACGAGCTGAAAAACGTTGGCGTAAAGGCTCAGATACTTGGCGGCTCCATGGGACCCTGCATGAATACTATCGGAAACTTCGGTTTCCTGCTGATCGCTGTTGTCGGAGCTTTCCTGGCGTCAGACCAGACCAGCATGTTCTACATTTCTATCGGTACGATCCAGGCGTTCATCACTTATTCAAAGCAGTTCACACGCCCGATAAACGAGATAGCAAACCAGTATGCCCAGATACAGTCGGCGCTTGCCGGCGCGGAGCGTGTTTTTGAGGTAATGGACAGCCAGCCCGAGGACGAGGGCGGAAACGAGCCGTTCGAGATCGAGAATGTCAAGGGTGATATCAATTTCATGGGTATCGACTTCTCATATGTTAAGGGCGAACAGGTACTGAAGGACTTTGACCTCTGGGTAAAGAGCGGTCAGAAGATAGCGATAGTAGGAGCCACCGGAAGCGGTAAAACCACGATCGTAAATCTGCTGACAAGGTTTTACGACATTGACGGCGGAGCGATAACGCTGGACGGGCAGGATATCCGGAACGTTCCGGTAAAAAAGCTCCGCGGCAGTATCGGCATCGTATTGCAGGATACGGTTATATTCTCCGACACGATAGCGCAGAATATTCGCTACGGCAGGATCAACGCTACTGATGAGGAGATCGTTGCTGCGGCAAAAGTCGCGAGGGTTGACGATTTTGCTTCAAAGCTCTCAGACGGCTATAACACGATGCTGACCGAGGGCGGAAGTAATCTATCCCAGGGGCAGCGCCAGCTGATCTCTATCGCAAGGGCAGTTCTTGCCGATCCGAAGATACTCATTCTTGACGAGGCAACTTCAAGTATAGATACCCGTACAGAGATGCATATTCAGGAAGCAATGGTGTCCCTGATGAAAGGCAGGACAAGCCTGATCATCGCGCACCGTCTTTCGACGATCCGTGACGCTGATAAGATCGTGGTGATAAAAGGCGGCAAGGTGGTCGAGGCAGGAAATCACGATGATCTTCTTGCAAAGAAAGGCTGCTACTACGATCTTTATCAAAGTCAGTTCGCAGGAATTGCAACATAATACTAAGGAAGCACTGATTAAATCACGCCTGACGGCTTGGCACGCATCTTGCTTGCATATTTTTCGTCATATCGCACAAATTTCGCTTGATGGGCGTCAGCCCACCTGCGCTCAATTTGTACAATCTGACGAAAAATCTGCTGCGCAATCTGCGCACCAGATTTAATCAGTGCTTCC
>JALEOL010000024.1 GCA_022766785.1 Oscillospiraceae bacterium | reverse complement strand
TTTTTGCCCAGGGTTTCCCTGGGCAAAAAACACTTCTATCCGCACAAGTGTACTGGCAACTGCTTACGCCTTATGCCTTACGCGCGTAGTGCGGATGTTCGGCGGAAAAGTCCCAACGGGACTTTTTCGACGGTCTGAGGGCGGAGAGAGATCTCTGCCCATATTTTTTTCACATAGTATTTCAGGTAAAACTTGACCCTGAGATCTCTGTCTCAGGGCTGAATTGTTATGGTGAATAAAGATCATTTCCACCCCGGGAGCCTGCGCCAGTGGTCGCTGGTTCTAATGATGGTGGTGTCGCTGCTGTCCTGAAAAAACAGCGTGTAGGTGTCACGGGAGATGTCACGTCCGAAGAACGCGATCCTGTTTCCGACAAGGTTATCCTTACCCTTGACCGAACGAACGTGCCGGAACTGTGTGCGCCATTTCTCCTCGTTGCCGAACATGCAGAACAGCGTGAGTGTGTCGCCGCTGTGGGAATAGCTGATTATTTCGTTGTCATATAACTGGAAGTCTCTGTTCATTTCCTGTCTCCTTCTGTTACTATATTTTAAGTATAGCAAAAGGAAGGAACGATGTCAATCAAGTTGTCCTGAATGTCGCATTTTTCAACCTGAAAATTAGATATATCGTCAATCCATGCCGGGCGGAGATACCTCGAACGCCTTTCCGGACTTGATAAGCCCCATTACCGCCCTGAACTGCTGAGAGAGCATCATGGATATCTCCTCCTCATCGTAGCGGCAGACTTTTGACGCGATCAGCACTCCAACGCTGAATGTGAACATCCACACGTTGCGGAAAAGCAGCTTGGCTTCCTCCATGGTCAGACCATAGTCGCGCATGATGAATTCAAGACACTTTTTGCTGGTATCACCGAGTTTGTCGAAAATATTGCTGAAGCTTACGCTCTGCTCGTTTTCCGTCATGTACAGAAGCTGGAACAGCTTTGGCTGCTCAGTCGCGAAAAGGATCATCTGCAAACCAACGTTCTTGAACGCCGGAGCACCTGTTTCGGAGTCCACCCGGGCGTATTCGTCGAACTTGTGCATAGCCGCGAGCTTAACTTCCTCTGTCAGCTCGTTCATGTTCTTGAACGCGGTGAATACCGGGCGTGTAGAGGTACCCAGCGCCGCCCCGAGATTTCGTGCGTTCAGCGCGTCTATTCCTTTTTCTGATACAAGCTCAAGCGCTATCTGTATTATTTCCTCTCTCGTGTATTTTGCCTTTGGCGGCATATCAACATCTCCTCTGCCCAATCATGTTATGTAACATATGTTACATTATATCACATTAAAATTAATTTGTCAAGAGGTGATAATGATTTTTATTTATGGGCACCTCTAAAAACCGGTTTGAAAAGAGAAAATCGGCAGGGTGCGTCGGCTACAAGGAAAGCCGACGAAGCAAGGCTGTATGCCTTGCGAGGAGGTTTGACGCAGTAGACGGCGTGCACTGCTGATTTTCTCTCAAACAAGGTTTTTAGAGGTGCCCTTATATTATTCGGCAGCATATGATTTATTATCTTGCTGAGACCGCATTATTACTTGCTTTGCCGCCATTCAGAAATAGGTCTGTATGTGGTGAAATATGAAGTTTTGGTGATATCTGTGACGCTTTGGGGAAAATTAGCACTCTCCCCTTGACAGTGCTAAAAACTCGTGCTATAATATGATCAGAACGAAGGGAAAGGTTCAGGGGATAGTTCCCCGGGGATCGTTACCCGGTTCTTTAATATATAATTTCAGTGCAGATCAATGAACCTGCGAAAGGAGTAATGACTTATGTTAGCAACCTACAGAAACAACATTTTTGATGACTTATTCAATGCGCCGTTCTTCACCAGGAACGAACCGAACATGATGAAGACCGATATCAAGGAGCACGACGGCGGCTACGAGCTGGCTGTTGATCTTCCGGGAATAAAGAAGGAGGACATCAAGGCTGAGCTGAATGACGGTTATCTTACCATCACCGCAGAAAACAATTCCAGCAAGGACGAGAAGGACGAAAAGGGCAAGTATATCCGCCGCGAGCGTTACACCGGTTCCTACAGCAGAAGCTTCTATGTCGGCGACGGTCTGACCGAGCAGGATATCAAGGCTAAGTTCGAAAACGGCACCCTGACGCTTGCTATCCCCAAGAAGGAAGTTCTCCCCGAGAAGCAGAACAAGTATATTGCGATCGGCTGATCGCACATAGATCATAATATTACCCCGGCAGTGTCCATGCTGCCGGGGTATGGTGTTATTTGGTTCAGGGTGCGTATTTTCCGGCACCGAGCTTCTTTTGGGCATTTTCTACGCGCTCTGCGGAAGGTGGAAAGGTATCCGGTAGGGTGTATTTTATCCCGAGGTTCTCCCACTTGAATTTGCCAAGAGTGTGGTAGGGAAGAACCTCCACCCTCCGGACGTTGCCGAGTGTTCTGATAAAACCGCCCAGCCTGTCCAGATCCTCGTCAAAGTCAGACAGCCCCGGCACAAGGACGTGACGTATCCAGACCGGCTTTCCGATATCGCTGAGGTACTGAGCCATGTCCAGTATATTCTCGTTGCCGAAGCCGGTGATGTTCCGGTGGCGCTCCGGGTCTATCTCCTTGATGTCCAGCAGAAGCAGGTCGGTGTAATTCATCAGCTCCCGGAACTTTGAGAAGAACGGCTCCTCACGGGTGAACGGGTTTCCGGCGGTGTCTATGCAGGTGTTCACACCCTCCGCCTTTGCCAGCCTGAACAGCTCCAGCAGAAAATCGATCTGGAGCAGCGGCTCGCCTCCGCTGACGGTAATTCCGCCCTTGTCTTTCCAGTAGCTTCTGTAGCGGAGCGCTTTTTCCAGCACTTCCCCGGGGGACATTGAAACGGTGGTGTTATCTCCCTCCATGCTCCATGTGTCGGGATTGTGGCAATAGCGGCAGCGCATACGGCAGCCCTGCATGAAAATAATGTATCTCACTCCCGGACCGTCTGCCGCTCCAAAACTCTCGGTGGAATGAATAATACCCTTGATCTCTCCCATTACGTTCTCCTTATTATAAATGAACAGCGCCGCATCAGCAGCGCTGTAAGATATTTTGTTGCAGATAATTACAGAGTAGCGTGGCAGGTTCTGGAGATTACGTCCATCTGCTGTTCTCTGGTGAGGTCGATGAACTTAACTGCATATCCGGAAACGCGGATAGTGAAGTTTGCGTACTCTTCCTTCTCGGGGTGCTCCATAGCGTCGATGAGCTTCTCCTTGCCGAATACGTTTACGTTGAGGTGGTGTGCGCCCTTCTCAAAATAGCCGTCAAGAATGTTCACGAGGTTAGTGACCTGCTCCTCCTCGGAGTGACCAAGCGCATCGGGGTTGATCGTCTGGGTATTGGAGATACCGTCCAGCGCCCACTCGTAGGGGAGCTTTGCAACGGAGTTGAGCGAAGCCAGCAGACCGTTCTTTTCTGCGCCGTAGGAGGGGTTTGCACCCGGAGAGAGCGGCTCGCCTGCCTTACGTCCGTCGGGCAGGGAAGCGGTAGCCTTGCCGTATACCACGTTAGAGGTAATGGTGAGGATAGAGGTGGTCGGCTCGGAGTCGCGGTAGGTGTGGCACTGCTTCAGCTTCTTGAGGAATGTGCCGAGCAGCCATACAGCGATATCATCAGCACGGTCGTCGTCATTGCCGTAGCGGGGGAAATCGCCCTCGGTCTCGAAGTCGGTCACGATGCCGTTCTCGTCGCGAATGCACTTTACCTTTGCGTACTTGATAGCGGACAGGGAGTCAACAACGTGTGAGAAGCCGGCAATACCGGTCGCGAACGTGCGTCTTACATCGGTATCGATGAGAGCCATTTCAGCAGCCTCATAGTTGTACTTGTCGTGCATGTAGTGGATAAGGTTCAGTGTGTGAACATAAACTGACGCGAGCCATGTCATCATAGCGTCGTACTTCTCCATAACCTCATCGTAATCAAGGTACTCGGAGGTTATCGGTCTGTATGCAGGACCTACCTGAGCCTTTGTCTTTGCGTCGATACCGCCGTTTATAGCGTACATCAGGCACTTTGCGAGGTTTGCTCTCGCACCGAAGAACTGCATTTCCTTACCGGTCTGTGTTGCGGATACGCAGCAGCAGATGGAGTAATCATCGCCCCAAACAGGACGCATTACATCGTCGTTCTCATACTGAACGGAAGAAGTACGCACAGAGATAGCAGCCGCATAGCGCTTGAAGTTCTCAGGCAGCTTGTCGCAGTAGAGGACAGTCATGTTCGGCTCCGGAGAGGGACCCATGTTCTCAAGGGTGTGAAGGAAACGGAAGTCGTTCTTTGTGACCATGGAACGTCCGTCCTGACCCTTTCCGCCGATGGAAAGCGTTGCCCATACCGGGTCGCCGGAGAACAGCTCGTTGTAAGAGGGGATACGCGCGAACTTTACCATTCTGAGCTTCAGCACGAGGTGGTCGATAAGCTCCTGAGCCTCAGCCTCGGTAAGAGTGCCGTTGTCGAGGTCGCGCTTGATATAGATATCAAGGAATGTGGAAATTCTGCCGATGGACATTGCAGCGCCGTTCTGGGTCTTGATAGCGGCGAGATAGCCGAAGTATGTCCACTGAACAGCCTCGCGTGCGTTTGCGGCAGGCTTTGAGATATCGCAGCCGTAGGACGCAGCCATTACCTTCATCTGCTTGAGGGCGCGAATCTGGTCGGCAAGCTCCTCGCGCTGACGGATAACGGAGTCTCTCATCTTGCCGTTGCCGCAGTTCGCGAGGTCGTACTGCTTTGCCTCAACAAGTCTGTCGATGCCGTACAGCGCAACTCTGCGGTAATCGCCGACGATACGTCCTCTGCTGTAGGTGTCGGGCAGACCGGTGATGATCTTGTTCTTTCTGACAGCGCGCATTTCGGGGGTGTAAGCGTCGAATACGCCCTGGTTGTGGGTCTTGTGATATTCTGTGAAGATCTTGTGCAGCTCGGGGTCGGGGGTGTAGCCGTAGGTGGTGCATGCCTCCTCAGCCATCTTGATGCCGCCATACGGCATGAATGCTCTCTTGAGGGGCTTATCAGTCTGGAGACCGACGATCTTTTCAAGATCCTTCATTTCGGGGTCGATGTAACCGGGCTCGTGGGATGTGATGCCGGAAACGATGTGGGTGTCCATATCGAGCACGCCGCCCTTTGCACGCTCTTCCTTCTGAAGCTCCTGGAGCTTTCCCCAGAGCTTGTTGGTGGAGTCCGCCGGGCCTGCGAGGAAGGACTCGTCGCCGTCATAGGGGGTGTAGTTGTTCTGGATGAAGTCTCTTGTATTTATTTCTTCCTGCCAGATCTTGCCTTTGAAGCCTTTCCATTGTTCAAACATTGCCATTGTATTTAGTTACCTCCGTCTTTATTTCAGGCGCAGCGCGCGGCAGGGCTGTTCTTCCCCGGAGGGATACCGCCTGACATACGCTCTGTGCCGTTGTCTTGACCTGATAATATTATAACATATACGATTTATAAAGTCAATAGCGATTTCTGATTTTACAGAATTTTTATTTATTATTTTTTTATATCTGGGGTATTTGTTTGAAAAATCAAACACAATATCTTGTGTTACGGGTCTTTTTTCAGGAAAGCAGCCGCACTTCTGGAAAAACATTATATGCCCTGTATGTTATTCCCAATCGCTTGCATATATCAGAAATTACATAGCAAAAAGCGGAAAATCATGACAAAAAATTAACAAAACGATCACAGTATATTGCCCGGTTTCTTGATTTTTGTGTACGGTCAATTCGCGGCATATACTATAAAAAATATCCTACAGTTTTCCGGGTATGCTGCGAAATGCTCTGTCTGTGGAAAGACGCGTCGGTGAGCTTTGTGCTCATATCGACTTCATTGGAACTTTATACTTGCTTTTTTTGTGAAATTGTGTTATACTATATAAGATAATGCGGCGTTGCGCTCATCTGCGTGATACTGCGGTAAACAGGAGATGCATAAATGGCAAAGGAAAACAATTACAACGACCTTGTGTCGCTGAAAGGTCCGGATCAGGTCAGGCTGCGGCCGGGTGTTATCTTCGGCTCTGACAGCGTGGACGGCTGCCGCCATTCGGTGTTTGAAATAATCTCGAACTCCATTGACGAGGCGCGCGAGGGCTACGGAAAGCGCATAATCATCACGCTTTTCGAGGATAAGTCGATAACCGTTGAGGACTTCGGGCGCGGTATTCCGATAGATTTCAACAAGGCTGAGGACAAGTACAACTGGGAGCTTGCGTTCTGCACGCTCTACGCAGGAAGCAAGTACAACAATAATTCCGGCGGCAACTACTCTTTCGCGCTGGGACTTAACGGTCTGGGACTTTGCGCGACGCAGTTCGCCAGCGAATACATGGAGGTAGAGAGCCGCAGGGGGCAGTGGAACTATTCGCTGCGCTTTGAAAAGGGCTTCAATGTGACCCAGGACGAGCGCGGTTTCAAAAAGTCCCGGGGGGACGGCTCAACCGGCACCAGAATACACTGGAAGCCTGATCTGGAGGTGTTCACCGATATCGACATCGGCGCGGATTACCTCGCGGATATCCTGCGCAGGCAGGCTGTGGTAAACGACGGCGTGGAGCTGGTGCTCAAACAGCAGCATGACGACGGCACCTTTACCGAGCAGATATTCTGCTATGAGAACGGGATCAGCGATTACCTGCTGGAGCTGGTGGGCGAGAAGTCGCTGACAACTCCCCAGCACTGGACTGCGGAACGGCAGGGTCGCGACCGCGAGGATAAGGACGAGTACAAGCTGAAAATGAACGTTGCGTTCACGTTCAGCAAGGAAGTCCAGTTCATCGAGCACTACCACAATTCCAGCTGGCTTGAACACGGCGGAAGCCCTCAGAAGGCGCTGCAAAAGGCTTTCCTGTCCCAGATCGACAGCTATCTAAAGAACGGGAACAAGTACAACAAGGGCGAAAAGGGCATAAAGTGGGAGGATATCGAGGACTGCCTGGTGTTCATCTCCAACAACTTTTCCACCCAGGCAAGCTACGAAAACCAGACCAAGAAAGCCGTCACCAACGAGTTTATTACCGAGGCTATGACCGAATGGCTGAAGCATCAGCTGGAGGTCTACTTCCTGGAAAATCCGGACGAAGCGGTGAGGATAGGCACCCAGGTGCTGATAAACAAGCGTTCCCGTGAGAACGCCGACAAGGTGCGCCAGAGCACGCTCCAGAAGCTCACCGGAACTATCGACCTCACCAACCGCATAGACAAATTCGTGGACTGCCGCAGCAAGGACGTTTCACGCAGAGAGGTCTACATCGTGGAGGGCGACTCGGCGTTAGGTTCGGTAAAGCTTGCCCGGGACGCGGAGTTCCAGGCGGTCATTCCGGTAAGAGGTAAGATACTGAACTGCCTTAAAGCAAGCTACGACAAGATATTCAAGAGCGAAATTATCACAAATCTGATAAAGGTGCTGGGCTGCGGAGTTGAGGTAAAGACTAAGGCGAACAAGCAGCTTTCTACCTTTAATCTCGACAATCTGCGGTGGAATAAGATCGTTATCTGCACCGATGCGGACGAGGACGGCTTCCAGATACGCACGCTGATACTCACGATGATACAGGAGCTTTGCCCCACGCTTATTGAGAAGGGCTATGTCTACATTGCGGAGTCGCCGCTGTATGAGATAACCACCAAGGAGCGCACCTACTTCGCCTACACCGAGCCGGAAAAAACGAAGATACTCGGCATGATAGGCGAGGCAAAGTACACCATTCAGCGAAGCAAAGGTCTCGGCGAGAACGACCCGGACATGATGAGCCTTACCACCATGAACCCCGAAACCCGCCGTCTTATAAAGGTAAATCCCACCGACGCGGCAGCTACCCGGGAGATGTTCGACGTGCTTCTGGGCAACGACCTGGAGGGAAGAAAGCGGTTCATCAGGGACAACGGCAGCAAGTACCTCGCCGCTGCGGACATCAGTTAAATTCGGAATGCGAAATTCGGAATTATTGACAGCATATTAAGGAGCAATTACTTTTGAAGAAAAAAGAACCAAAAAAGCAGCCGAAGCGGTTTGAGTCGTCGATTGCCGGGGCTTATATTGAGGGCAGCGGAATAGTTGAGCAGAAGGACATCGTAAGCACCCTGGAGGAGAACTACATGCCCTACGCGATGAGCGTTATCGTCAGCCGTGCGCTTCCTGAGATAGACGGCTTCAAGCCCTCTCACCGCAAGCTGCTTTACACCATGTACAAAATGGGACTGCTGACCGGAGGGCGCACCAAGTCCGCAAATATCGTGGGTCAGACCATGCGGCTCAACCCTCACGGCGACGCGGCTATCTATGAAACAATGGTTCGTCTGGCGAGAGGGAACGAAGCGCTGCTGCACCCTTATGTGGACAGCAAGGGAAACTTCGGAAAGGCGTATTCCAGAGATATGGCGTATGCCGCCTCCCGATACACCGAAGCGAAGCTGGAGCCGATAAGCGCCGAGCTTTTCGCCGAGATCGACAAGGACGCCGTGGACATGGTGCCGAACTACGACAACACCATGCTGGAGCCGAGCCTTTTCCCGGTGAGATACCCGGCGGTGCTGGTGAACAGCAACTTTGGTCTGGCGGTATCCATGGCGAGCAACATCTGTTCGTTCAATCTCAGCGAGATATGTGATACTACGATAGCGCTGATGAAAGACCCGGAGCACGACGCGCTTTCCACGCTGAAAGGCCCGGATTTCCCCGGCGGCGGCTATATCGTCTACGATGAAGCCGAGATGAACAAGATCTACCGCACGGGAATGGGCGCAGTCAAGGTCAGAGCCGTGTATAACTACGACCCGGACGCGCGTTGTATCGAGGTAACGCAGATCCCTCCCTCCACCACCATCGAGGCGATAATCGACAAGGTGGTTGATCTCGTCAAGGAGGGCAAGCTGAAGGAGATATCCGACGTCCGGGACGAGACCGACCTTTCCGGTCTGCGGCTTGCGTTCGATCTGAAAAAAGGTCAGGATCCGGACGCGGTGATGAACAAGCTGTTCAGGCTCACCCCGCTGCAGGACAACTTCAACTGCAACTTCAACGTGCTGATAAACGGCACCCCGAGGGTCATGGGCGTTTACGAGATACTGAACGAGTGGACAACGTTCCGCCGGGAGTGTGTAAAGCGCCGGGTGGCTTTCGACCTGAAAAAGAAGAAAGAAAAGCTGCACCTGCTCAACGGTCTGAAAAAGATACTGCTGGATATCGACTATGCGATAAAGCTCATTCGCGAGACCGACGAGGAAGCGGAGGTCGTTCCGAACCTGATGATAGGCTTCGGCATTGACGAGGTTCAGGCGGAGTTCGTTGCGGAGATAAAGCTGCGTCATATCAACCGTGAATATATCCTCAAACGCACCCAGGAGACCGCCGACCTTGAAAACGAGATCGCGGACATGGAGGATATCCTCGGCAATGAAAGCCGCGTCAACAAGATCATCATCGGCGAGCTTCGGGATATCTCAAAAAAGTACGGTCAGCCGCGCCGCACGATGTTCCTCTATGACGTGGAGGAGACCGCTGCGGCTGTCGAGGAGCCGGTGAAGCTGGGACCGGTGAACATATTCCTCACCCGGGAGGGCTATTTCAAGAAGATCACGCCGCAGTCCCTCAGAATGAGCAATCAGCACAAGCTGAAGGAGAACGACGAGATCGTTTATTCCGGCGAGGTGAACGGCGGTGCGGAGCTGCTGTTCTTCACCGACAGGCACCAGGTGTACAAGTCACGCTGCACCGACTTTGACGAGACAAAGGCGAGCGTTATGGGCGACTATATTCCGGCAAAGCTGGGCTTTGACGACGGCGAGAGCATTCGCTTCATGGCAGTGACGGAGGACTACAGCGAAACGCTGGTGATGTTCTTCCGCAACGGAAAGTGTGCAAAGGTTCCGCTTTCCAGCTATGAGACAAAGACGCGCCGCAAGAAGCTGTCCGGTGCGTATTCCGACCTTTCGGAGCTTGTGGGGATATTCCTGATAAAGGGCGAAGCGGACTTCGTGCTCAGATCCACCGCAGGCAAGGCGCTGGCGTTCAACACGGCGCTGGTTCTCCCCAAGGCGGCGAGAGACACCCAGGGCGTGCAGGTAATGCGCCTGACAAAAGCGG
Organism: Oscillospiraceae bacterium; assembly: GCA_022766785.1. Lineage (GTDB taxonomy): Bacteria > Bacillota > Clostridia > Oscillospirales > Ruminococcaceae > CAG-115. Next base: position 72,848 of record JALEOL010000024.1, on the reverse strand, counting down.
AGCTTGCCGGGGCGTACCTTGCGGAGCAGAGCGGCGTAAAGGACATCGAGGCGCTGCGGATTAAGAGCATTCCGTCAGCCGGAACTGCAACAGACGAGGATATAACTCAGCTCACGCTGATGTAATAACGGAGGAAAAATATGCTTACAGATATTGAAATTGCACAGCAGGCAAAAATGAAGAAGATCACCGAGATCGCCGCGAACCTCGGCATAGAGGAAGAGGAGATCGAACCCTACGGACATTACAAGGCGAAGCTCTCCCAGAAGCTGTTCAACAGACTTGCGGACAAGCCTGACGGAAAGCTGATACTTGTCACCGCCATAAATCCCACCCCGGCAGGCGAAGGCAAGACCACCACTTCCGTAGGTCTGTGCGAAGCCATGAACCGTACCGGCAGAAAGGCGATACTCGCACTGCGTGAGCCGTCCCTGGGTCCGGTGTTTGGCGTAAAGGGCGGCGCGGCAGGCGGCGGATATTCCCAGGTAGTGCCCATGGAGGACATCAACCTGCACTTTACCGGGGATATGCACGCTATCACTGCGGCGAACAATCTGCTTGCGGCACTTCTGGATAACCATATCCAGCAGGGTAACGCTCTGGGTATAGACGTGCGCAGGGTGCTGTTCAAGCGCGTACTGGATATGAACGACAGGGCGCTTCGCAACATCGTTATCGGCATGGGCGGCAAGGTGAACGGTATCCCCCGCGAGGATCACTTCCAGATCACCGTTGCAAGCGAGATCATGGCGATACTCTGCCTTTCCTCCGATCTTGAAGACCTGAAGAAGCGCCTTGGCAATATCCTGGTTGCGTACACCTGTTCCGGCGAGCCTGTATTCGCCCGTGATCTGAAGGCAGTAGGCGCAATGACCGCTCTGTTAAAGGACGCTGTCAACCCGAACCTCGTGCAGACGCTGGAGGGAAATCCGGCGCTCATTCACGGCGGTCCGTTCGCGAATATCGCCCACGGCTGCAACTCGGTAAGAGCGACAAAGCTCGCATTAAAGCTTGCCGATTACACCATCACCGAAGCCGGCTTCGGCTCTGACCTCGGCGCGGAGAAGTTCTTCGACATCAAGTGCCGCATCGCCGGATTAAAGCCGGACTGCACCGTGCTGGTTGCGACTATCCGTGCGCTGAAGTACAACGGCGGCGTTGCGAAGCCCGACCTCACCAAGGAAAATGTTGAGGCTCTGGAAAAGGGCATCGTGAACCTCGGCGTGCACATCGAGAACCTGAAGAAGTTCGGTGTGCCGGTTGTCGTTGCGATCAACCATTTCTATACCGATACCGACGCTGAAATTGCCGTGGTTAAGGATTACTGCGAGAAGCACGGTGCAAAGGTCGCTTTCTCCGATGTGTTCCTCAAGGGCGGCGAGGGCGGCGTGGAGCTTGCCAATGCAGTTGTCGAGACTATCGGGAGCACAAAGAGCGATTACAGACCGCTGTATGATGAGAAGCTCACCGTCCGTGAGAAGCTGGACATCATCGCAAAGGAGATCTACCGCGCAGACGGCGTGGAGTTCACCTCTAAGGCGGCAAAGGCGCTCTCCGAGATCGAGGCGCTGGGTCTTGACAGAGTTCCGGTGTGCGTGGCAAAGACGCAGTATTCTCTCTCTGACGACCCTGCAAAGCTGGGCAAGCCGGAGCACTTCAACATCACGGTAAGCGACGTCAGGGCGTCCGCAGGCGCAGGCTTCGTGGTAGTCTACACCGGCGACGTTATGGTAATGCCGGGTCTGCCAAAGGTTCCTGCCGCAGACAATATCGACGTTGACGCGGACGGAAAGATCACCGGTCTGTTCTGATGGAAGAATACGCTGAATACACCTCCCACAGCCCGGAGGACACCGCGCGAATAGCCGCCGAGGTGGCTTCGCAGCTGAGGGCAGGGGACATTATCCTGTATGAGGGCGACATGGGCGCCGGCAAGACCACATTCACCAAGGGACTGGCGGCGGCGCTGGGGATAACCGACACGGTGACAAGCCCGACCTTCGCCCTGGTGAACGAGTACACCGAGGGGCGGCTGCCGCTGTTCCACTTCGACCTTTACCGCATAGACAGCTACGACGATCTGTACGCGATAGGGTTTCTCGACTACCTCGACCGGGGCGGTATCATCGCCGCGGAATGGAGCGAGAATATCGGGGGTCTGGAGCAGGAACTGGCAGGCGACAGCTCCCGGACTATACTAAGGATACGCATTGAGAAGTCCGGCGAGAACGAGCGGCGCATAAAGGTGAGCGGTCATATCATCTGTCCGGTGTGCGGCGGCGCGGAACTTATGCGTGCAGTGGTGAAGCAGACCGGGGAGCAGATAAGCGTATGTGAGGAATGCGAGGCGCTATGGACTGAACCGAGGATAAGCGCGGATAATGCCCGTGTTTTTGCCGGCTACATGGAGAGCAAGGGCTTGAAGCCCTATTGGAACGAGCTGGAAACCGGGGAGTATATCTGAACAACAACGAAAAGAAGTGATCTGATGATTTTAGGAATAGACAGCTCTGCGATAACCGCCGGGTGTGCGCTTATGGATAATGGCAGGGTGATCGCCGAGCAGTTTCTGAACACGAAGCACACCCACTCACAGACGCTCCTGCCGATGATAGAGAGCATGATGAAGTGCGCCGGCGTCAGCCTTGGGGATATCGACGCGGCGGCGGTGACTGTGGGACCGGGGTCGTTCACCGGGCTTAGGATAGGCGTTTCCACCGTAAAGGGAATGTGCTTCGGCGCAGGAAAACAGTGCATTCCGGTCTCCTCGCTGGAGGCTGTGGCGTACAATTTCCCCGGTATCGACGGAAAGATAATCGCCTGCATGGACGCGCGCTGCGGTCAGGTGTACAATGCGGTTTTCAGCAGCGAGGGGGGAGTTATCACCCGGCTGTGCGACGACCGCGCGATACGCCTGGAGGAGCTTGCGCAGGAGCTTTCCGGCATGTCCGGGAGGATAATTCTCGCCGGAGACGGAGCGGAATTAGCGCACAAATTCATGGAAGAAAAGTACGAGCTTGCGCCTTATCCTCTGAGATATCAGCGCGGCAGCGGAGTGTGCCTTGCGGCGGAAGGCAGGGAGACGATAGACCCGGCGGCGCTCATGCCAAGCTATCTGAGACTGCCCCAGGCGGAGCGCGAAAGACTTGCCCGTGAGGGTAAGCCTGTGGAATAAGTGGTTTACGGGATCTTTCCGTTACAAATATTCAATTCTGAAAGAGAGGTATTATTATGGTTAATCTTGTTAAGGGTCAGAAAGTGGAGCTTACAAAGAGCAATCCCGGTCTGACAAAGATCAATGCAGGTCTTGGCTGGGACGTCAACGCGTTTGACAGCGGTACGGCGTTCGACCTGGACGCAGAGGTGTTCCTGCTGGGCGATAACGGCAAGGTGACATCCGACAGCGATTTCATTTTCTATGGCAATATGACCCACCCCTCCGGGGCGGTAGAGCACACCGGCGACAACCGTGACGGCGCAGGCGAGGGCGACGATGAGACGATCAGGATCGATCTCAGCCGTGTTCCGGAGAGCATCACCCGTATCTCGTTCGTTGCGACTATCTACGACGCCGAGACCCGTAACCAGAACTTCGGTCAGGTGCGCAATGCGTTCATCAGGATCTACAATCCCGACACCAACGAAGAGCTTATCCGGTACGATCTCACCGAGGACTATTCCATTGAGACCGCGCTTATCATCGCGGAGCTTTACCGCCACAACGGCGAGTGGAAGTTCAACGCAGTGGGCGCAGGCTATCAGGGAGGACTTGAGGCGATCTGCCGCGGCTACGGCGTAAATGTCTGATCAATAAGGATAATTTGTTTGATTAAATTTACAAAGGAGATTGTTCGCTGACCGGGAGGTCTGCGGACAGCATTCCTCCCGGTTTCTGAGGTAACTTAGGATACTGTATGGAGGAAACACGATGAACCGTGAAAACAAGCGAAAGCTCTATGAAAAGGGATATTACAGGACCCACCCCTGCGACGAGGTATTCACCTGCCGCGTGTGCGCAAGGACGATAGTGCCGCAGGGAGCCGGCAGCGCCCACAGGAACCACTGCCCGAACTGTCTTACCAGCCTGCATGTGGATATTACGCCGTGCGACCGTCAGGCGGACTGCGGCGGAATTATGGACGCTGTTGCGCTGTGGGTAAGGAAGAACGGCGAGAGCGCGGTGATACACCGGTGCCGCCGATGCGGAGCGTTGTCAAGCAACCGCGTGGCAGCCGACGACAATCCCATGAAGCTGATGAGCATTGCCCTTAAACCGCTGTGCGAGCCGCCGTTCCCTATCGAGAGGATAGAGGAGCTGACCCGGCTCATGGGCGGCGAGGGTTCGCTGAAGTAGCATAAAAGGACGGCTTCGGTCGTCCTTTTTTGTATAACATTACCCCGGGGTGGGAAAGGTATTCCTGAAAAATCGTTTATCTGCACAGCGATATGGTGATATGCTCATGGCTTTTTGTTGATTACGGCTATTGAAAATTATATCACTATATGCTAAAATTATATCAGGATTTTCCCATACAGATAATTATGGAGGACAAAAGAATGTTCAATATTGCAGTGGCGCAGTCCGGTGGGCCTACAGCCGCGATAAACGCCAGCCTTACAGGGGTGTTCAACGGAGCGGAGAATAACAGCGAGGTCGATGAGATATACGGCGCGGAGAACGGCATTGAGGGAATACTGGGGGACAGGCTGCTCAATCTGCGGAGCATACTCATGGACGAGCACGACAAACAGCTGCTCATGACCACGCCGTCCACGATACTCGGATCCTGCCGCTTCAAGCTGAAAGACTGGCGCGAGGACGAGACGGACTACCTGCGTATAACAGAGGTTTTCAACCGCCACAATATCCGGGCGTTCTTTTATATCGGCGGCAACGACTCCATGGACACGGTGATGAAGCTGCACAGCTATTTTACCGCAAAGGATATCCGCATCAGGGTAGTGGGCGTTCCCAAGACGATAGACAACGACGTGACCGAGACCGACCACACCCCTGGCTTCGGCTCGGCGGCGAAGTATGTCGCAGCGACCTTGCAGGAGATAATCCGGGACAGCCGCGTGTATTCCATACCCTCCGTGACTATCGTTGAGATAATGGGCAGGGACGCCGGCTGGCTTGCCGCAAGCTCCTGCGTACTGAGGGCTAACGGTGAACCTGCGCCGCACATGATATATCTGCCGGAGGGGGAGTTCTCCCCGGAAAAGTACCTTGATGACGTGAAACAGGCTCAGCAGCGCTACAAGGCGGTGATAGTCGCGGTATCCGAGGGGATAACCCCCGGGGACGGCTTCCATTCATCGGAGGTGGTGGACGCGTTCGGGCACAGGTACCTTTCGGGTATCGGCAAGTGGCTGGAGCAGTACACCCGTGATAATATCGGCTGCAAGGTGCGTTCCATTGAGCTGAATGTCATGCAGAGGTGCAGCTCCCATGTCGCCTCGCTTACCGACCTCATGGAAGCGGAGCGTATCGGCAGGGAAGCGGTAAAATGCGCACTGGAAGCCGGCAGGAGCGGAGTTATGATGTCGTTCCGCAGGATCAGCAATAATCCCTACCGTGTGGAGATCGTCCCTGCTGACATCGGCAAGGTGGCGAACAAGGAGAAGAAGTTCCCCCGGGAGTGGATAAACGAAGCCGGCAACAACGTTACGGTGGACGCGCTGAACTACTTCCTGCCGCTTATACAGGGTGAACCACAGCTGGAGTACAGAAACGGTATCCCTGTTCACTTCCGGCTTGATCAGTAAAAAATACCGGTCTGAAATTATCCTCAGACCGGCGTTTTTATTTTGTGGTGTAAGTAACTCCGTCCTTTTCACCGTTTGGAATTTCGATGTTGTTTTGCTTTTTCAGATACTTATCAAAGAAGCGGATATGAATATCGGAGAGGTGGCGGTACATCGTCCGGGGCGGCATTTTTCCGGTCAGCATGGCGTTTTTGACAAAGAACTTCGCGTCGGTGAAGCCGATGTGCTTCATTCCGGTGAAAACCGCGTAATGCACCGGGGCTGTGGTATTAAGAAGCGGTCTTGTCTCGACGTTGTAGTTCTCCTTGCAGCATATCTGGAAAAACGGCTTTGTCATCGTCATGCCGTCATATTCCCCGAATAAACCGCCGTCGATGTTTATTCCGCATACAACCTCGCCGCTGTTCTGGCAAAGGTCGTATGCCGAAGCGCCGCCCAGAGAATGTCCCGAGGCTCCCACGCCAGCAGAGAAGTCCGCCCACTGTCCGTACCGCTCCTTTAGCGCAGCCAGTACGCATAAGCTGTCGCTGCGCCATTCCGGTATCCTGCCCTTTATGTAAGGGGTGTATTTTTCCTGGAAATCCCGGAAAGCGGCGTAGGCTTCCTCAGGGGAGAGCTTTTTCTTCAGCAGCTTCATCTGGGAAAAAATAGCTTTTATCATGCTGGTGTACATCATCTTGTTGATGTTCTTGTCGAACAGGTCGAAGCTGCCGTCCTCGTAGTCGTTTTCAACAGCTTCATAGGCGTGACCGACCGAAGCCACGATGTACCCATGGGACGCAAGGTCGATACAAAGGTAGGTGTCAGCCTCGACATAGCTGTTGTAACCGTGGCTGAACAGTATCACGGGAAATCTCTCTCCCGGCGCATGCGCAGCGCCCTCGTAATAATCGGCGGCGTTAATCTCCTCGTTTATCTGCGGGATATGGAACGCCTTTTGCAGCGCAGCTTTTTTTCTCTCGGAGAAAATCCGCGCACGCTCCATGCCTGCGGTGGAAGCCCTGTCAGCCGGATAATATACCCTCACCGGGATACGGCGGTGTTCGTCCTTTCCGCCGAGAAGCTCTTTCCTGCCGTGGTCTGTGAGGGTGAACGTCTCTGTACCCACGGCGTATTTTCCGCTGGAATAGTTTTCCGGAATCATTTTTCCCACTCCTTTCTGTATATTAATCAGTATATCACCTCTGCCTGATATTGTCAACTATATCGCCATAGGCTCATGAGATATCCGGGAAAGATACTGCTCATACCCGTCATGGGAAGCGCGCTTTGCGATATAGCTGCTGATGAACGGCGAGAACTGCATGAACAGCTCCCGGTCGCATTCCCTTTGCAGGAACACGCTATGGGGCTGGGTGTATTCCGGTATTTCGTCCGGGGAAAGCGGCTGCGTCCTCAGACCGCTGCGGAAGATATCCTCCTGCCGGCGGCGCAGCGCAGAAAGCTCCCGGAAGCGGTATTCCGCAGCCTCCTCGGAGATACCGCACAGCCGCTTTATCTCCGCCGCGGAGGAAACGCCGCAGAAGTGCAGCACCGTCAACGGCGCAAGAAGCTCCGCTGTGAAGTCGTCCGCCTGTTTTTCCATTTCCGGATCCAGTTGGATAAGCTTTCCGGAAATGTGTCCGCAGAGAATATGACCTATTTCGTGCGCGGCAGTCCATTTTCTCCGGGGCTTTCCGCACAGGCTGCTGTTCACGACACAGATATATATACCTTCATCAAAAAGGCTGAACCCACCGTAGCTGACCCGGCGGTAAAGTTCCGCCTTGTCGATATCATAAACCGACGTGAAATCGTTATAGCTGACCAGCTTGATCCCGAAGTGCGCCGCGATATCCGAAACGTTCACCGGGAGCGAAGCTGCGCCGCAGCGCAAAAGAGCTTCAGTACCTGTCATGTTCATTCCTCCTTGTAGTCAGGCTTGTCGAGAATGCTCCCCGCACCCTTTCTCTTGGAAAGGCGTAGTTTTTCCGGGGCTTTGTTCTTCCCGAAGCTTCTTGCCGCCACTGCCGTGAGCCCTTTGCAGCAGCGGCTGTGCTCTATCTCGGTGCAGGCGTCCACAAGCTCCCTGCCGTGCTCGTCCAGCTCCTGATACTTCATCATGTGCAGCCTTACTGGGGAGAGCCGCACGTTGTAATAGTCAGCGAAAAGCTCGTTCGGCTCGCAGGAAAGCGCGGTGAACAGCCGGTACAGCACCTCCTCCTTCGGGTGGCTTATATCCCGTTCGTAATTCCCGACAGCGGACGGGGTGACGCCTATCCGCCGCGCAAGCTCCTCCTGCGTTATCCCGATGCGCTCACGCAGCGCCCTTATCCTTATTCCGATGCCCATATAGTTCTCCTTTCAATAGTCATAGCCGTGGGGCAGTTCTCTTGGTGCTGCCGACAGGCGGTGCGCCGCCGTACCTGTTCATCAGCTTTGTCAGAGCGCTTTTGCGAAGCAAATACACCCGGCGTTCGCTCATGTACAGGTCGTAGGAGAGCTGCTGCCAGCTTTTGGCGAGAATGTAGTAGCCCTCGATAACGCTGCGTTCCTCCCCGGTGAGGAAGCTGATAAGCCGCAGCGCGTCCGCCTTGGCGTCGCACATTCTGTCGATAGCGTCGTTGAGCTGCCTTTCAAGCCCGGCGAGCTTTTCAACTGTCTGACGTGCATATTCCGGCGATGATTGTGCACGTTTTGAAATACGGTGAAGCCTTTCAATATGCTCTAGCTGGGTGGATATTTCCTGCTCTGAAGAACGCGCCCGTTCAAGTATTCCGATTATATCAGGCATTATCATTCACTCCCTCTGAATTCTGTTGAATGTACATAAAAATCATTCCTATGTACAGATTATATCACAAGCAGCTTGGAGTTGTCAAGGGGTATTCTACAATTTTTTTGTGGTTAGCAGAGATCGTTATGCAAAAATCTGTGGGAAATGAATTTTTTTCTGGTGAATATTTCAAAAATATTACGCTGTCTGCTTCACCGGGCACAGCCGCGGAATGCTGTTGATTGCCCGAAAACTGCCCAAACGGTATCACACCGCCGTTTCCCATGTGCCGCAGCACTATTTCCGGAGCCGGGAATGATGTCGGTTTGTGCGTATTTTTGCAGGACTGGCACAAAGAAATAGGTTTTTTTAGTAAAATATACTGTGCATAATTAACAATCGCGGCACAGCGGTATTGTTGCAAGTGTACAAAAAGCATTTTTGTAATGAAAAAATCTCAAAATCATCTTGCAAAACAGGATAACATGTTGTATAATGAATACAGTCCGTAGGGCTGCGGCACATTCATGGCTGGGCAGCCGTGAAATGCCCATATATACCGCCTGCGGTGGAAATTTTTTAGGAGGTTGCTAACAATGGCGTTAACAAACAAGTATCTCGCAGATCTTCTGGAGACCGTAAAGAAGAGAAATCCCGGCGAGCCCGAGTTCATTCAGGCTGTAACAGAGGTTTTTGAGACCCTTCAGCCCGTTGCTGAAAAGAGACAGGATCTTATCGACGCAGGCGTTTTCGACAGGATCGTCGAGCCTGAGAGACAGATCATCTTCCGCGTTCCGTGGGTGGACGACAAAGGCAAGGTTCAGGTGAACAGAGGTTTCCGTATCCAGTTCAATTCTGCGATCGGTCCGTACAAGGGCGGTATCAGACTTCACCCCTCCGTATACATTGGTATCATCAAGTTCCTCGGCTTTGAGCAGATCTTCAAGAACTCCCTGACCACTCTCCCCATGGGCGGCGGCAAGGGCGGTTCCGACTTCGACCCCAAGGGCAAGTCCGACGGAGAGGTTATGCGTTTCTGCCAGAGCTTCATGACTGAGCTTTGCAGACACATCGGTCCCGACTGCGACGTTCCTGCCGGCGATATCGGCACAGGCGGACGTGAGATCGGCTACATGTTCGGTCAGTACAAGAGGATACGCGACGAGTTCTCCGGCGTTCTCACCGGCAAGGGGCTCACCTACGGCGGTTCTCTCGCAAGAACTGAGGCTACCGGCTTCGGTCTGTGCTACTTCACCGACGAAATGCTCAAGGCTAACGGCAAGAGCTTCAAGGATCAGACAGTCATCATCTCCGGCTCCGGCAACGTGGCTATCTACGCAACCAAGAAGGCTACCGAGCTTGGCGGCAAGGTAGTTACCGTTTCCGATTCCAACGGCTACATCTACGATCCGGACGGCATCGACCTTGACGTTGTAAAGCAGATCAAGGAAGTTGAGCGCGGCCGTATCAAGGAATATGTCAACAGAACCTCCCACAAGAACGCAGAGTACCACGACGGCTCTGTATGGGGCGCTAAGATCAAGGCTGACATCGCTCTGCCCTGCGCTACCCAGAACGAGATCAACGGCGACTTCGCAAAGAACCTCGCAGAGAACGGCGTATACGCTGTTGCAGAGGGCGCAAATATGCCCTCCACTCCAGAGGCTATCGAGGTTTACTTCGCTAACAAGATGCTTTACGGCCCTGCAAAGGCTGCAAACGCAGGCGGCGTAGCTACCTCAGGCCTTGAGATGAGCCAGAACTCTATCAGATACAGCTGGACATTTGAGGAGGTTGACGAGAAGCTCCACGGCATCATGAAGGAGATCTTCAAGCAGTGCGACAACGCTTCCAAGGAGTACGGCATGCCCGGCAACTACATGGCAGGCGCTAACATCGCAGGCTTCCTGAAGGTTGCAGAGGCAATGAAGGCTCAGGGCTGCGTATAACAGCCGGTGGCGCTATGAGTGAAAAGAAAACTCACACGATGAAGCAGGACGCGGATCTTGTCCGGGGCAAAAAAAACACCCAGGACGTTCATCTGCACAACGAGCTTCACCCTGATGACAGAAAAACGGGAAAGGGCGCGAAGGAAAGCAAGCAGTTCCACGAAAACTGCAGCTTCAATCTCGACCACACGAAATAAAAATAAACGTCCTGCTTATATGCAGGACGTTTTTCTAATATGTTCCAAAAAATATAGCAACATATATAACATAATTTGTGTAAATCATGTATAATGCACAAAATTCAAATTATTGTCTCTTTTCGTGTTGACAAGAACAATATTTTGTTGTATAATTTTAGTGTCGGGTATTACCGATAATACACACAAAAAGGAGAATTATTATGGTTTGTTCAAATTGTGGTAGCGAGCTTCCGATGAATGCGGTTGCTTGTCCCTCATGCGGTGCTTTGACTGGTGGTGGATATCAGAACTATTCAAACGCTCCGGCGCTAAAGTTCAAAGCTAACTACTCTCTGGTAAAGTACATATTCCTGGGTCTGATCACTTTTGGAATTTACCCGATCGTTGTTATGTCTTCCATTTCTGAGAGGATAAATATTATTGCTTCTCGCTATGATAACAGAAGGACAATGCACTTTTGCCTGCTGGCTTTCCTGGTCACAGGTATTACTTTAGGAATTGGTGCTCTGGTATGGTATAATAACATTTCTGATAGGATCGGTGCTGAACTCAGAAGACGTAACATTCCGATCGAATTCGGCGCTTCAACGTACTGGCTCTGGAATGTTCTTGGTTCATTAATTATTGTTGGTCCGTTTATTTATTTAGCAAAGCTGTTTGGCGCGATGAATGCTCTCTGCGAAGATTACAACGTGAAGGGCTGATCACCAGTATACCTAATAGGAGGACATATGTCCTCCTATTTTTTTTTACCACAGAGTCCTGTATGCGGTCTTTTATTTTCCGGCTATTGACAACAGCGCCGAACGATGTTATAATAAATCTGTATAAGATAATACAGACCGCAGGTGAACGGAACGGGGAAGCCTGCGCAATTGAGGAAAATATACAGATATGAAAAACAGAATAACAAGGGCGCTCTGTGCTGTTCTGGCGGCGGCGCTTCTGACAGGGTGCGGCTCCAGGGAAAGCTCCGAAGGGGTCAGCATTGCGGATTTTGGCGGAAGCGGCGGCGTGGATTATTCCGGGACTGACACTGCCGGAGTGACGAGCGCGGAGAACGTTACGGAGAGTACCGCCACAGGTGACTTGCCTGAACAGACGGCGCATTTCGCCGAGCCGCAGACTGCCACGTCAGACCCGGAGTACTCCGAGCCTGCCGGAACTACCCCGGCGGAGAAAACCACCGCCCGGACGGACGTTACAGAAAGCTCACCCTCGTCATCAGACAGCACGAATTCCGGGACTTCAGCCTCCACCACTTCCGGAACAACAGCCGCCGCAACCACAAAGTCAACCTCAACGGCAGCGACCACAGCGGCTGAGCCGGACACCCCGGAATACCGGTTTGGCAGCAACAGCTACCAGGCGGTGAATTACTCCGAGATAAAGGGTATATGGATAAGCTACATCGAGCTGTCGGAGCTTATGCAGGGGCAGTCTGAGAGCGGTTTCCGCAGCAATATCGCAGAGGTTTTCGACAACAGCGTGGAGCTGGGGATAAACACGGTGTACGTCCATGTACGCTCACACAGCGACGCGTATTACAAGTCGGAACTGTTCCCCTGGTCGAAATATGTCACGGGAACTCTCGGCAGCGACCCCGGTTACGACCCCCTGGCGGTAATGCTCCGGGAGGCTCACGACCGCGGTCTGTCGTTCCAGGCGTGGATCAATCCGCTGAGGGCGTGCAGCACGTCGCAGATAGGCTCCTACGGAAGCTATCCGGTGTATACATTTGCCACCGCTGCGGGAATGGCTGGGAAATACGCCGTGGACGTGAACGGGACTTATTACCTGAACCCGGCATATGAGCAGGTGACGGAGCTTATCGCCGCCGGAGCCGCCGAAATTCTCGCAAATTACAACGTTGACGGGCTGCATATCGACGACTATTTCTATCCCACGACCGACGCTTCGTTTGACAGCAGCGCCTTTTCCGCAAGCTCCGCGTCCAGCCTGTCGGATTTCAGATTTGCAAACTGCGACAGAATGGTGTCGGAGCTTTACAGCGCGGTGAAAAAGACCAACCCCACCGCGGTATTCAGCGTGAGCGTGCAGGGACGTATCGAGAATAACTACACCCAGCTTTACGCTGACGTGCGAAAATGGTGCACCTCCTCCGGCTATCTTGATGTGATAATTCCGCAGATATATTACGGCTTTGAGAACTCCTCGGCGCCCTACAAAGCCACCCTTGACGAGTGGGAGGCATTGGCGGTCAGGGGCGGGATACCGCTTGTCGCAGGGCTTTCGGTGTCAAAGGTCGGGTGCGAGGATACCTGGGCAGGCAGCGGAAAATACGAGTGGATAAACAACAGCGATATTATCTCCAGGCAGCTTGCCGCGGCAAAGGAATGCCGCAGCTACGGCGGATTTGCCCTGTACAGCTACCGCAGCGTGTTCACGCCGGACAGCTCTGTGAGCGCCGCAGTGGGTCGGGAGTTATCCTCGCTGAAAGAACTGATATAATGGGGAAATAATATGAACAGAATTATTAAAGGGCTGCTGAGCGCCGTTCTGTCGTTCGGTATCCTGACCTGCGGCGCTTCGGCGGTGATCTCGGAAGAAACTTCGCAGGCAATAGGGGAGCCGGCGGACGACTTCACCGCCGCCGACCTTGTTTCCGGGGAGAGCATGGTGTTCCTGCCGGACGGAATTCGCGCGGTGACGCTTGTTCCGGGAACGGATTTCTGCACCGGAGAGACCACGGACGCGGCGCTTGCGGAGGAGCTTCCGGCGCTGTTTGAGGAGCTTTCCGGCTATGATATGAACGCCGTGCTTATCAATACCGACAGCGACGGCGTGAAGTACTACGACCTTGACATGACCTCCGGCAGGGGAGTGCTGGGCACTGTCATTGACAAGGCACGGGAATGCGGCTTTTACGCGTATGTCCAGCTGGACGTGAATTCCCTCGCGGCTGAGGTCGCGGCGCAGGGCGGCGGACTGAAATCCGGCTTCGCAGCGGCGGCGCATAAGTTCGTGATGAAATACGCCTGCGATGGTATCCTGCTCGCGGATTATTACACCAAGGACACCCCGGAGATGTACGCGGAATACATGCGCAGCGGCTCCGGGATAGGCTATTCCAACTGGCTGTACGAGACCAATGAGTACGTTATCCGCACGCTTTCCGAGGTGATACGCCGCACCAGCAACACCACGGCGGTGGGGCTTATCATAGAGGATATGTGGGCGAACAGCTCCTCCAACGAGGAGGGCTCCGCCACCGCCGATACAATACAGGCGCTTTACGACGGCTATTGCGACACGAGGGAGTATGTCCGCCGTGGCTATGCCGATATGTTAATGGTAAAGGCATACGGCACAGACAGCGACGCCGCGCTGGGCTTCGGCAGCGTTGTCTCCTGGTGGTATGACCTTGCCGCAGAGAACGACGTTAAGCTGTACATGCTGCACCTTAACGACAGGATAGGGCAGTACTCCGGCTGGTATGAGGATCAGCTGCTGCGTCAGCTTACGATAATGGAGGACTACGATGATATAGGCGGCAGCTGCTTCAACTCCCTCGGGGCGCTGAGGGATAACCTTCTCGGCTCCACGGACACGCTGATGAAGTACTTCGACGAGAAGATAAACACCAGCTCCCTGTTCGATACCCTGCAAATGACCTCACCCACCCAGACCAGCTTTGTCACATATGACTCCACCGTGAAATTCATGGGCACGTTCGACGAGAACTTTGACGTGCTGTTCGACGGCGAAAAGGTGAAGCTGAACGAGGCAGGCACCTTCTATTTCCAGAAAGAGCTGAAGGTCGGGCGCAACACCTTTGTCATCGAGCACAAGGGCAGGAAGATAACCTACGTTATCGAGCGCCAGGTGGACGTGCTGCGTTCTATCGGGCAGACCAAGGATATTCTTGTAGAGGGTGGCTCCCGGGTAACTCTTGAGGCGGTTGCGTACAGCGGCAGCAAGGTAAGCGCCGTTATCGCCGGTCAGACGATAACGCTGAAAGAAAAATCCACCGCAAGCGAGGAGCTGGACGCAAACTCCGATTACGCGAGATTTGTGGGCTATTACCGCGTACCGGAGGGGCTCATAGGACAACAGCAGCAGCTGGGCAGCACGACCTATTACGCCGCATACAAGGGCTACGAGGAGTACATGACCGGCGGAAGTATCACGATAGACGCCGAGCCGGAGCCTCCCAAGGACATAGACAAGGGAAAGTTCGTCGATGAAGCGAGCGTCGGCACCGGCGAGGTAGTCGGCACGATGTCTCCGGTGGTGACAGACAGCGAATATGTCACCTACATAAAGACGCTGAACAACTACACCACCGTGTACGACAGCCAGACCACCGGCGGCGACCCCTCTCCGGTGTTGTCGCAGCTCCCGGCAGGAAGCCTGGATTACTACAAGAGCACCTCCGGCGACTATGTGATAAGCACCTCAGGCAGGCGGTACAAGGCGACTGACGTGACTACGTTCTATGATACCGGTCTCGGTACAAATGCGCTATATGTCAAGGCGATAGGCAATTCCGGCGGAAACAGCTACCTGAAGATACATCTGGATTACAAGTCCACATTTAATGTCAAAGCGCCGGTGACGTTCTTTGACGCGGACGACGGTCCCTACGGCGTTTCGGATTACAGCCCCACAAAGGTCGAGATAGTATTCGACAACGTGACCAGCGTTACAAAGCTGCCGGATTTTGACAGCTGCTCGCTGTTCAGCGCAGGGGGCTGGGACACCGTTGAGCAGAACGGCGTGCCGAAATTCAGACTTACCCTCACATTGAGACAGGCAGGCATTTACAGCGGCTGCGGCGCGTATTATGACGAAAACGGCGACCTGATGATAACCTTCAACGTGCCGACCGCTTCTCTTTCCGGCAAGGTCATCGTTATCGACCCGGGACACGGCTACGGAAAGACCGCGACAAAACTCGACCCGGGCGGAATAGGCTATGTTACCGAGCAGTCGGTAAATCTTGCGGTGTCGAAGCTGCTTGAACAGAAGCTGACCGCAATGGGCGCTACCGTTGTAAGGCTCAGAACCGAGAGCGAGTTCATTCTGACAAACACACGCCCGTCAGTTGCCAGAACCTACGGCGCGGACATGTTCATATCGCTCCATTGCAATTCCGTGCTGAACGAGCAGGCGCACGGCGTAGAGGTGTACTATCACACGCCGTACTCGCAGCCGCTCGCGAAGTACATCAACGACAATCTCGTTTCATATTATGACAACACGGTGTATGCCGACGGCACGAACAGCAACCGCGGCGACAAGTACAGCTATTACTGGGTGACTTTGCAGCATGATTTCCCGTCCGTTCTTGTGGAAATGGGCTTTGTCACCAACGAGCGCGAGTGCATGGTAATGGCTGACCCCACGCACCAGGAGGGTATCGCGCAGGCGATAGCCCAGGGCGTAAAGGCGTACTTTGCCAGAAGCGGACTGAGCTATTCCAGCGGCAGCAGCGAGGCGCCGGACGCTCCCACAACGCCGGATGATCCCGACCAGCCGCCTGCGCCGCCGACCGACGAGCCGACAGCTCCCGGAACAGACGAGCCGGAAGTTCCGGAAACTGACGAGAGCGGATCCACCGAGCCTACCGCAGAGTCGGAGGAACCGACGCCTGCGACAACGGACGAGCCGGTAAAACCCTCTACCGACGAACCGGACGACCCGGGCGGCGGTGGGATCAGAGTGGAATAATACTAATAACCGTTTAAACGAAGGAAAAGATTTGCTGAAAGACAGTACCGATATCTAGGAAAAGAAACGCAGGCGTACTGTATGTACGTCAAGTTTCTTTGACGACGATAACGGTGCTGGATTTCGGCAAAGATTTCCTGAGTTTAAATGGTTATTAGTATAAATCGTATAAACTATGCAGCGGAAAAGCGGCTTTTGTGCGCCGGATAAAAAAGCGCGCCGGGGTTGAATTTTTCCGCTGCGTGTGCTATAATTGGATTGCAACGGTTTTATCCGGCAGGGGAGCCGAATAAACATTGATCAAGACAGACACGATCGGAGGAAAATATAATGTGTGGAATAGTGGGCTATATAGGTCAGCGCGACTGCACCGACGTACTTATGGACGGGCTGGAGAAGCTGGAGTACCGCGGCTATGACAGCGCCGGGATCGCGGTATTTGAAAAGACCGGGATAAAGACAGTAAAGACCAAGGGCAAGCTCATTGACATGCGCGACAAGCTGCAAAAAGAGGGCAGCCCCGTGGGACATTGCGGTATAGGTCACACCAGGTGGGCGACCCACGGAGAGCCGAGCGACCAGAACTCCCACCCCCATTCAAACGGGCGCGTCACTATCGTGCATAACGGGATAATCGAGAATTACAAAGAGCTGAAAGAGTTCCTGACCGAAAAGGGCTACGTTTTTCAGTCCCAGACGGACAGCGAGGTGGTGGCTTGCCTGCTGGATTATTATTATTCCGAGAGAAATCCGCTGCGTGCCATTATGGAGACTGTAAAGGAATTGCAGGGAAGCTATGCCCTGGGTATAATTTTCCGTGATTTTCCGGACAGGGTTTACGCCACGCGCAAGGAGTCTCCGCTGATAGTCGGCATCGGCGAGAACGAGTATTTCATCGGCAGCGACATCCCGGCGTTCCTCAAATACACAAAGAATTATGTGCTTCTGGAAGATGACGATATCGTCTGCATGAAGACTGACGGCATAGAGTTCTACGACGTCCACGGGCTTCCGGAGAAAAAGGAGATAAGCGTCGCGGAGTGGGACGTGGAACAGGCGCAGAAGTGCGGCTACCCCCATTTCATGCTGAAAGAAATACACGAGCAGCCCGGGATAGTGGGGAACACCGTGGAGTCCTGCTGCCGTGACGGAGTTCCGTATTTCGACGATATCGGGCTTACAGACGAGCTTATCCGCGGCGTAAAGCGCGTATTTGTTGTCGCCTGCGGAACGGCTATGCACGCCGGTATCATCGGGCGTTATGCGATCGAGGGGCTTGCGAGGGTGCCGGTCACTGTTGAGGTGGCGTCGGAGTTCCGGTATATGGATCCTATCGTGGGTGAGGGCGATCTTGTGATCGTTGTTTCCCAGAGCGGCGAGACTGCGGATACCAGGGCAGGAATGGAGCTTGCACAGCACAGGGGCGCAAAGACCCTGGCGGTGGTGAATGTGAAGTATTCAGCGATCGCGCGGCAGGCGGATATGTATATCCACACGCTTGCAGGCCCGGAGATCGCGGTGGCTTCCACAAAGGCGTATACCGCGCAGATATCGGTGATGTACCTGCTGGCGTTCCGGTTTGCGTTTGCCCGGGGGACTATCAGCGAGGACAGAATGAGAGAGCTTACCGCACAGCTGCTGAGCGCTCCCGGGTCTATCCAGCGTGTTATAGACCGGAAAAAGGAGTGCCAGTTCATCGCAAGCAAGCTGGTGAACGCGGATAATCTGTTCTTTATCGGCAGGACGTTCGATTACGCGCTGTCGCTGGAAGGCTCGCTGAAGCTGAAAGAGATAAGCTATATCCATTCCGAGGCGTATGCCGCAGGTGAGTTAAAGCACGGCACGATCTCGCTTATCGAGCAGGGTATCCCGGTGATAACCGTCGCTACCCAGGCGAATATCCTTGCCAAGACTATCAGCAACATGGAGGAGGTCAAGGCGCGCGGCGGCGTGATAATCGCGGTCTGCCGCAAGGGTACGTCTTTTGCGGAGGGCACGGTGGATATGAAGCTCGAGATAGACGCGCCGGAGCTTGACGACATGCTGGTGCCGCTGCCGACGGTTTGCGCTCTCCAGCTTATCGCGTATTACACCTCGGTGCTTCGCGGAATAGACCCCGACAAGCCCAGAAATCTTGCAAAATCCGTGACAACTGAGTGATATCCCGGCGGACTGTTTCAAAGGCAGTCCGCCGTGCTTTTTCCGCAAATCAATATTGACAAAATCCCTGAAAAGGTATATAATATATGTGTATTTTCGGTGCACGCCGAGAAATGAAACATTCGGAGGGTCATATCATGGCTATTCTTGTAACCGGAGGAGCAGGCTTCATCGGCTCCCACACCTGCGTGGAACTTCTTAACGCAGGCGAGGATATCGTTGTCATGGACAACTTCTACAACTCAAATCCCAAGGCTCTTGAGGGGATCAGAAAGATCACCGGCAAGGATTTTAAATTCTACGAGGCGGACATGCTGGACATCGCCGCAGTGGATAAGATATTTGAGGAGAACGACATCGAGCAGGTGATTCATTTCGCAGGCTACAAGTGCGTTCCCGAGAGCGTGAAAAAGCCGCTGATGTACTATTCCAACAATCTGCGCGGCACGTTCAACATACTTGAGACCATGAAGAAGTACGGCTGTACAAGGTTCGTGTTCAGTTCCTCTGCGACCGTTTACGGTATCCCGGAGACTGTCCCGGTGAAGGAGGACTTTCCGCTGTCCGCGATCAATCCCTACGGCAGCACGAAGCTCATCATCGAGAACCTCTGCCGTGAGATGTCCGCGGCTGATCCGTCCTGGACGATGATACTGCTACGCTATTTCAACCCGGTGGGCGCACATGAGAGCGGTCTTATCGGCGAGGATCCTAACGGCGTTCCGAACAACCTCATGCCGATAGTTCTCGATAAGGCGACCGGAAAGCGCGATGTGCTCAGCGTTGCCGGCAATGATTACCCCACCCCGGACGGCAGCTGTGTGCGCGACTATATCCACGTTGTCGATCTTGCAAAGGGGCATGTCGCTGCGGTCAGGAAGGCTCGCACGATCACCGGCGCTCCTGCTTACAACCTCGGCACAGGAAAGGGGTATTCCGTATTTGAGATACTCGACACGTTCCAGCGCGTGAACGGGATCGACCTCGGTTACACCGTGGGAGAAAGACGTCCCGGCGACGCAGCCGTGACCTATGCCGACCCCTCCCTCGCTGAAAAGGAGCTTGGCTGGAAGGCGGAAAAGACCCTGGACGAGATGTGCCGCGACGCATGGCATTTCGTGCAGGTTCGAACTGCCGAGGAAAAGTGACCCGGAAAAAATCAGACTTTTTTTGAAAAAATACAAAAAACCTATTTACAAAGCTGAAAAAATGTGATATAATACATATGTTGTGCATGTGCACGACCATACCGGTTTCCCGGAGAGCGGATCTTAACGCACCTATGTCCCTCTGCTGCGATACCGGAATAAATAAAATGAGGTGTTTTTATGTTAAGAAAAGAAGAAAAGACAGCCGTTATCGAGGCTAACCGTCTGCATGAGCAGGACACCGGTTCTCCCGAGGTTCAGATCGCTATCCTCACCAAGAGGATCAACGAGCTGACTGAACACATCAAGGTTCACCAGAAGGATCACCACTCCCGCCGTGGTCTTCTGAAGATGGTAGGTCACAGAAGAAACCTTCTGAACTACCTCCAGAAGAAGGATATCGAGCGCTATCGTGCAATCATCGCTAAGCTGGGTATCCGTAAGTAATCTATGGAGAAAAGGGCAGCGCTGCGCACGAAACAGTGCTGCCTTTTTTACTAAGGCGCAGGTCTTAGCATTAAATTGAGTATCCGGGCAGCCGGATATTGACTTTAATTGCTATCACTGTGCCTTCAGTAAAAACGATATTTTATTGAAAGGAAATAATGCAATGTTCGAAAATTACAGAGTTTTCAAGACGATGTTCGCAGGCAGAGAGCTTACTGTTGAGACCGGCAAGGTGTGCGGTCTTGCAAACGGCTCCTGCTGGGTGAGATACGGCGAGACAGTCGTTATGGTAAACGTGGCTGCAAGCGCAAAGCCCCGTGACGGCGTGGATTTCTTCCCCCTTTCCGTTGACTACGAGGAGAAGCTGTATTCTGTCGGCAAGATCCCCGGTGGCTTCCTCAAGAGAGAGGGCAGACCCAGCGAAAAGGCGATCCTCACCTCCCGTGTGGTAGACCGCCCTATGCGTCCGCTGTTCCCGAAGGACATGAGAAACGACGTAGCTATCACCATGACTGTTCTCGCAGTTGACCCCGACTGCTCGCCGGAAATTCTCGGAATGATCGGCGCTTCTATCGCGGTTTCGATCTCTGACGTTCCGTGGAACGGGCCTATCGGCGGTATCAGCGTTGGTCTGGTAGACGGAGAAATAGTTCTCATGCCGAACCTTGAGCAGAGAGCTAAGTCCGATCTTAACCTCACCGTTGCTTCATCCGAGAAGAAGGTCGTAATGATAGAGGCAGGCGCAAACGAAGTTCCCGACGACGTTATGTTCGACGCTATCATGGCAGGTCACAACGAGATCGTGAAGTCCCTCATTCCGTTCATCAAGGACATTCAGGCGCAGATAGGCAAGCCTAAGTTCGCGTTTGAGTCACAGGAAGTTGACCACGATATGTTCGATGCGATCTCCGATTTCGCTATCGAGAAGATCCGTTATGCTCTCGACACCGACGACAAGAATATCCGTGAGGAGCGCCTGAAGCCCATTGTTGACGAGATCCACGCGAAGTTCGACGAGGTTTATCCCGAGAAGATCAGCATGATCGACGAGGCTATCTACAAGCTCCAGAAGTTCGTTGTGCGCCGTTGGCTGCTGGACGATCACAAGCGCGTTGACGGCAGACAGATGGACGAGATCCGTCCCCTTGCTGCGGAAGTCGGCATGCTGCCCAGAGTTCACGGCTCCGGTCTGTTCACCAGAGGTCAGACCCAGGTAATGACAATCTGCACCCTCGGCCCCGTATCCGACAGCCAGAAGCTGGAGGGTCTTGACGAGGAAGAGGGCAAGCGCTATATGCACCACTACAACTTCCCGGCATACTCCGTCGGCGAAACCAAGGCAAGCAGAGGCCCCGGAAGACGTGAGATAGGTCACGGCGCGCTGGCTGAACGTGCGCTGCTCCCGGTTATCCCCAGCGTTGAGGAGTTCCCCTATGCTATCCGTCTTGTATCAGAGGTGCTTTCCTCCAACGGTTCTACTTCTCAGGGTTCTGTATGCGGTTCTACACTGGCGCTCATGGACGCCGGCGTTCCGATAAAGAAGCCGGTCGCAGGTATCTCCTGCGGTCTTATCACCGAGGGCGACAGATGGGATACAATGGTTGATATCCAGGGCGTTGAGGACTTCTTCGGCGACATGGACTTCAAGGTAGCCGGCACCCACGACGGTATCACCGCTATCCAGATGGACTTAAAGATCGACGGTCTGACCCCGGAGATCATCAGGAATGCATTTGAAAAGACCCACAAGGCACGCGACTATATCCTTGACGAGGTAATGCTCAAGGCTATTCCGGAGCCGAGAAAGACTGTCGGCAAGTACGCTCCCAAGATGATCCACACCAAGGTTCCGGTTGACAAGATCAGCGAGGTTATCGGCAAGGGCGGCAAGATCATTCAGAAGCTGTGTGCTGACTTTGACGTTAAAATCGACATCGACGACGACGGCAACGTATTCATCTGCGGTCTTGATCTGGACAAGGCAAACGCCTGTGTTCAGGTTATTTCCACGATCGTAAATCCGCCCGAGATCGGCGCTATCTACAAGGGCAAGGTCGTTCGGATCATGAACTTCGGCGCATTTGTGGAGATCGCTCCCGGCAAGGACGGAATGGTTCACATCTCCAAGCTGGACAACCACAGAGTTGAGAAGGTGGAGGACGTTGTTTCCATCGGCGACGAGATCATCGTCAAGGTAATGGAGATCGACCAGCAGGGTCGTATCAACCTGTCCAGAAAGGACGCTCTTGCTGATATCGAGGCTAAGAGAAAGGCTCAGGCACAGGGCTGATAATAACTTCATATGAGAGGGAAGTGAAAACTTCCCTCTTTTTGACTTTATGGATAGTTTGTGATATAATAAAATGTTGAAAAAAATATTATTGGGGGAGATCAATAAATGACCAAATATGAAATTTTGCTATGTATTTATTCCTATCTTGATAAACAATGGCTCACAGATAAGGACAAAAGCGAAGAATATATATACTACATTGGTAATTTAAATCCCTACATCTGGGCTGACGATGGAACAGCAGACCCGGCATACTATGAAATTTTCATGGAAATATTCAATAGATTTTTTGCTGGAAATGAATGCTCCGTCCAAGATGGATTAATGTATGCAAAAAAATATTTAAAAGAGTACAACGTTATTGAACATCAAGAATTTTCGTACAATATTGATGAGGTCGTAGAGGTGTTTGATAAATGCACATTTTCTGAATGGGTTGATATTTACACGATCATAAAAACTCAAAGGAAACAGTAGTTTTCCGTATTCCGCTCATTCCGGGACGGAATTTTTACTTGAATCAAGAAAAAATCTCAAAAAAACCTTGAATTCATTACCCTGTTGTGATATAATATTAATATGTGGGATTATGGTTGCATTTTCCCGACTACTCTATTTTCAGAAATGAGGATCATCAAATGTCATCAAGTGTAATTGTCGGAACCCAGTGGGGCGACGAGGGCAAGGGAAAGATAATCGACATCATGGCGGCACAGGCTGATGTCGTTGTACGCTCCAGCGGCGGAAACAACGCAGGTCACACCGTAGTTCACGGCGACCAGGTCTACAAGCTCCACCTGCTCCCCTCCGGAATACTCTACCCCGAGACGCTTTGCCTTATCGGCAGCGGCGTTGTGGTTGACCCGTCCGTTCTTCTTGAGGAAATACAGAATATGAACGAGCGCGGA
This sequence comes from Oscillospiraceae bacterium, assembly GCA_022766785.1. Classification (GTDB taxonomy): domain Bacteria; phylum Bacillota; class Clostridia; order Oscillospirales; family Ruminococcaceae; genus CAG-115. Next base: position 49,525 of record JALEOL010000024.1, on the reverse strand, counting down.
GTTACCTGCGACAATCTCCGCATAGATGCCCGTGCAGACATCATCATGCCCTGGCACAGGCTGCTTGACAGGCTCTCCGAGGAGTTCAAGGCGAAGCAGACCGGCGTGAATATCGGCACCACCGGCAGAGGTATCGGTCCCTGCTACACCGACAAGGCTGAGCGTATCGGTATCCGTATGTACGACCTCGTTCACCCCGAGGTGCTGAAGAAGAAGATAAAGGAGACCGGCGAGCTGAAGAACCTTATCATCACAAAGGTTTACGGCGGCGAAGAGTGCGATCTTGACGCGATTTATGAGGAATACAAGGGCTACGGCGAGAAGCTGGCAAAGTACATGGCGGACGCGTCCGTGATCGCTTTCGAGGCTTACGAGGCTGGCAAAAAGGTGCTGTTCGAGGGCGCGCAGGCTACTCTGCTTGACATTGATTTCGGTACCTATCCGTTTGTTACTTCCTCTCACCCCATTGCAGGCGGCGCTTGCGTTGGCACTGGCGTCGGTCCGAAGATGATAGACGAGGTCATCGGCGTTGGCAAGAGCTACACCACCAGAGTAGGCAACGGGCCTTTCCCCACCGAGCTGTTTGACGAGACCGGCGACCTTATCCGCGAGCGCGGCGGCGAGTACGGCACCACCACCGGCCGCCCCAGAAGAACCGGCTGGTTCGACGCGGTCATCATGCGGCATGCTGTCCGTGTGAACGGGCTTACTTCCCTTGCGATAAACAAGTTCGATACCCTGGCTGGGATCCCCACGCTCAAGGTCTGCGTGGCGTACAAGACCACCGACGGCGAGACGCTCAGGGACTTCCCCGTGACCCTGGAGGAGCTTGCGAAGTGCAGCCCCGTTTACGAGGAGATCGAGGGCTATGAGGGAGATCTGTCAAAGTGCAGGAGCTTTGAGGATATGCCCGAAAAGGCACAGGCTTATGTGAAGCGCCTTGAAGAGCTGTGCGGCTGCCCGATCAAGTTCCTTGGAATAGGTCCCGGCAGAGATCAGATCATCTACAGATGATGAAGATCCTTTTTATCGGCGACGTGGTGGGAATGAACAGCTGCGAGGCTCTGCGAAAGGAGCTGCACGGCATTAAGCAGAAGCTCGGCGCGGAGATAGTCGTTGTGAACGGCGAGAACTCCGCGGAGGGCAACGGCATAAATCCTGCCTCTGCCGCAGCGATATTCGAAGCCGGCGCGGACGTTATCACCACCGGCAACCACTGCTTCCGCCAGAAAACAATGGAGGCGGAGTGGGATCAGAACGAGCGCATTATCCGCCCTGCGAATTACGGCGACGATGTTATCGGCAGGGGAATGTGCTTGCTGGATCGCGGCGCATATTCCATTGCAGTGATAAATCTCATGGGGACTACTTTCATGCAGCCGCTGGAAAATCCGTTCCGCTGCATTGACAGAATACTGGAAAGCTGTACCGCGCGGATAAAGATCGTGGACTTTCATGCAGAGGCCACCTCGGAGAAACGGGCGCTTGGCTATTACCTCGCCGGGCGGGTATCTGCGGTGCTGGGTACTCACACCCACGTCACCACCGCAGACGAGCAGGTGATAGACGGCACGGGATATATCACTGATGTGGGAATGACCGGACCGAAAAACTCGATACTCGGCGTGGAAAAGGACATCATAATCGAGCGCTTCCTGACCTATTACCCGAAGCGGCATAAATTTGCCGGGGGAGAAATTGAGTTGAACGGTGTTCTGCTGGATATCGACGCGAAAACAGGAAAGTGCGTTTCTATCGAAAGATACAGGCAGATCATTCAGTGAGTGTTACTACCGAAAGGTGAATGGTGATATTATGGAGATCGTAAAAGTTTCGGCGCATTCTGTGCCTAAATCAGTTGCAGGCGCGATCGCCGCTGTTATAAGAGAGAACGGCGAGGTTGAGGTGCAGGCGGTGGGCGCAGGCGCGGCAAACCAGGCGGTGAAGTCGATCGCTATCGCGCGCAGCTACATGGCTCTGGTCGGCGTTGACCTCATCTGCATTCCGGCGTTCACCACCGTGGATATCGACGGGGACGAGCGCACAGCGATGAAATTCATCGTGGAACCCAGGTGATTTTGATTTTTCGCAGACGGGTTATTTTTCAAGGCACTGGATAACACGCATTTGTGTCAATGGCGCACTTACCGGTGCGTGTAACTGCGTGTGTCCGGTGCTTTTTTGAAGCGATAAATGGCAAAATTAGTCAGCAGCACTGTCAAATCGGGGATAATTACGGCGGTGACAGGACTGTTTGTGTTTGCGGCAGCTGATATGGAGGAGTAATATGAAAAAAATATTGTTTATCGCCACCGGCGGCACTATCGCAAGCGAGCCTTCCCCAGAGGGACTTGTGCCGGAGCTGTCCGCAGGTGAACTGCTTTCCGGGGTTGTCCTGCCGGAAGCGGAGATACACGCCGTGCAGCCGTTTTCGCTGGACAGTACGAACCTTGTTCCGGAGCACTGGACGCAGCTTGCTTCTATCATTCGCGACGGCTGGCAGGACTTCGACGGGTTCGTAATAGCTCACGGCACCGATACCATGGGTTATGGCGCGGCGGCGCTGAGCTGCCTTATCCAGCACGCCGATAAGCCGGTGGTGTTTACCGGGGCGCAGCTTCCGGCGAAAACCCAGGGAACGGACGCCGAAAGGAACCTCGGCGACGCATTCCAATGTGCTGTTATGGGAAGCGGAGGGATTTGGGTGTGCTTTAACGGCAGAGTGATAAACGGCAGAGCCGCCCGAAAGGTGCACACCCATGATTTTGACGCGTACCGTGGGTTTACCCCGGAGGACGAGCAGACGGTGGGCGAATTCTGCGCCGGAGGAAGCGAGCCGGACGGCGGAACGGTGTTCTATAACCGGCTGAACAGCAGCGCCGCAGTGCTGAAGCTCACCCCGGGTATTTCCGCGGAAATGGTGCATGACTTCGGAACTCATGTCAATGCGCTGGTGATCGAGGGCTTCGGCATGGGGGGAGTGCCCGAGGGGCTTTCCGGGGTGATAGAGCAGCTGATCTCCTGCAATGTCCGGGTGATAATGACCACCCAGGTGCACGGCGGCGGCTGTGATCTTACGGTCTACGAGGTGGGGAGAAAGGCTCTGAAAGCCGGCGCGATACCGGCGGAGGGCATGACGACGGAATATGCGGTCATGCGCTCGATGTGGGCGCTGGCTTATACATACACGGCGGAGGATTTCAGGAACCTGTTTCTTGGAATGCGCTGAGCACGACGTTTTAACATGAGATAACTGACACGGTGACACAGGGAGGAATACCATTGAAGAATGAACTGAAAAAACTGAGCTTCGTCAACTTTATCATGCTGACGCTTGCCGGACTTATCAACGCGTTCGGTATCACGGTGTTCCTGATGCCGGTCAACCTGTACGACAGCGGCATTTCGGGAACGTCCATGCTGCTTGGCTATGTCACGCCGGAGTACCTGTCGCTTTCGATATTCCTGCTGGTGCTGAACCTGCCGCTGTTCCTGTACGGGCTGAAACGGCAGGGGCTGGCGTTCACGATATACGCAAGCTACGCGGTGGCGTGCTATTCGCTGTTCTCATGGCTTATAACCTACGTCCTGCCGATCGACGTGGCGACAAGCTCCCCTCTTGCCGGGGACGATAAGCTGCTGTGCGCGGTGTTCGGCGGACTTATCTCCGGCGTAGGCAGCGGACTTGCGGTGCGGTTCGGCGGCGCAATGGACGGTATCGAGGTGCTGGCGGTGATATTCTCAAAGCGGCTGGGAATGACGGTCGGCACGTTCGTGATGATCTACAACGTGATACTGTACATAGTCTGCGGCTTTGTGTTCGCAAGCTGGGAGCTTCCGCTGTACTCCATTATCGCGTACTATGCGGCGCTGAAAACGCTGGATTTCATCGTCGAGGGTATCAGCCGTTCCAAGGCTGCGTTCATCGTGACGGTGAGACCGGAGGAGGTCGGCAGGGCGCTCAGCGAGGGCTTTGGCTGCGGAATAACCGAGATACCGGCAAAGGGCGGATATTCCGGCACCGACAGAACGCTGATCTATTTTGTCGTGAACCGCTTCCAGATAGGCAAAATGCGGTCTATCGTCCATGACGTTGACCCGTCGGCGTACATCACGATAAACGAGGTCGCGGATATTTTCAGCGCAAATCACGATAACGAAAAGGAAAAGGAAACATCGGCAGCCTGCTGAACTGCCGGGAAGGAGCAGCTATGTTAGAGGAATTAAAGGAAAAGGTTTACCGGGCGAATATGAAGCTTCCGGCTCACGGACTGGTGACATTCACCTGGGGAAATGTGTCCGGAATAGACCGCGCAAAGGGTCTGGTGGTGATAAAGCCCTCCGGCGTGGAGTATTGCGAAATGCGCCCGGAGGACATGGTGGTGGTAGACCTCATGACCGGTGAGCGCGTGGACGGAGAGCTTGAGCCAAGCTCCGACACGGCGACGCATCTTGTATTGTACCGGGCGTTCCCGGGGATCGGGGGAGTGGTGCACACCCACAGCCGGTGGGCTACGGTGTATTCACAGGCAGGCAGGGGGATACCGCCGCTTGGGACTACCCACGGGGACTATTTCCATGGCGAGATACCCTGCACCCGGAAGATGACCCCGGAGGAGATCGCAGGGGAGTACGAAAAGGAGACCGGAAATGTGATCGTGGAGACGTTCAGGGATAAGCCTGCGGAGGATATCCCGGCGGTGCTGGTGCACAGCCACGGGCCGTTCGCCTGGGGGACAAGCCCGGATAACGCGGTGCACAACGCGGTGGTGCTGGAGGAGCTGGCGTTCATGGCGTGGCACGACCAGATGATGTATCCCGGCATTCAGCCCATGCAGCAGGAGCTTCTGGACAAGCACTATTTCAGGAAGCACGGCGCAAACGCCTACTACGGGCAGATCAAAAGGTAAAAAACGGGACTGTGGGGATGTAAAAGCTGTCCGCAGTCCCTTTTCATTGTGGAAACTCACAAAAACCGCCGCTTAACTGCCGCATATTTTTCCTGCCAAAAGGTTGACAAAATCGCTTGAATGTGCTATCATAAGAAAGTGATTGCATGTCTTATACTAATAACCGTTTGAACGAAGGAAAAGATTTGCAGAAAGACAGTGCCGATATCTAGGAAAAGAAACGCAGGCGTACTTTATGTACGTCAAGTTTCTTTGACGACGAGAGCGGTGCTGGATTTCTGCAAAGATTTCCTGAGTTCAAATGGTTATTAGTATTATCGGCGTGCAGAAGAGAAATAAACACATTCACAAGGAGAAAGGAAAACCTAATATGAAAATCAAAAAGATCGCAGCAATGCTTTTAGCAGGAATTATGTCCGTGGGACTGTGCTCCTGCGCTTCTTCCGACAACAGCTCCGCAGCTTCCGACAACAGCTCCGCAGCTGATTCTGCGGCATCCGGCGCAGACAGCTCCGCTGCTGATTCCGTGGCTTCTGACGCAGACTCCACCGCTTCCGAGGGCGGCGACTGGGCGTACATAGCTGACAAGGGCACATTCGTTGCAGGAATCACCCTATTCGAGCCGATGAATTACTATGACGAGAACGGCGAGCTTACCGGCTTTGAGACCGAGTTCACAAAGGCTGTATGCGAGAAGCTGGGCGTTGAGCCGGTATTCCAGGAGATCGAGTGGGAGCAGAAGGAGCTTGAGCTTAACTCCAAGAACATCGACGCTATCTGGAACGGGCTTACCGTTACCGAGGATCGCAAGGAGAATATGGCATTCTCCAAGTCCTATGTAAGAAACAAGCAGGTTGTTGTCATCAATTCCAAGAATGCTGACAAGTACACCGATATCGCTTCAATGGCAGGCGCTTCCTGCGCGGCAGAGAGCGGCTCCGCAGGCGAGAGCGCTATCAAGGCTGACAGCGTGCTTTCCCAGAACGAGTATATTCCCACTTCCGCTCAGAAGGACGTTCTGCTTGAACTGAAGTCCGGCACTATCGAGGTCGGCGTTATCGACTATGTAATGGCGATCGCGTCTGTTGGCGAGGGCACTGATTACTCCGACCTGATGATCGTTGAAGGCATTGAGCTTGCTCCCGAGGAGTATGCAGTAGGTCTCAGAAAGGGCGACACCGAAACTGTGGAGAAAGTAAACTCCGCTATCGACGAGCTGGTTGCTGACGGCACACTCAAGGCACTTGCCGAGAAGTACGGTCTGGGCGGCGTATACGCATTTGATAACTGATCAACTGAACCCGACAAGCAGGGTGGGACGGTTTTGCCCCACCCTTGCTTCTGTTTTAAGATGTGAGGTCAAATAATGTCTTTTCTTGAAGTAACGATGAACCTTGCCAAAGGCTTTGTGACAACTTTGCAGATATTCGGCATAACGCTGCTGGGCGCATTGCCGCTGGGACTGCTGATAACCTTTGGCTCGATGTCAAAGCTGAAGCCGGTGAAGTGGATATTCAAGGTGTTTGTGTGGATTATCCGCGGCACTCCGCTTATGCTCCAGATAATCCTGGTGTTTTACGGACCAGGGCTTTTGGGGCTTGATATTAAGTTTGACAGACTTCTTGCGGTCATCGTGGCGTTTATTATCAATTACGCCTGCTATTTCTCCGAGATATACCGCGGCGGTATAGAGAGCATTCAGAAAGGACAGTATGAGGCAGGTCAGGTGCTTGGCATGACCAAGACGCAGATCTTTTTCAGGGTGGTGCTGTTCCAGGTGATAAAGCGGATCGTACCGCCGATGGGCAACGAGATCATAACGCTGGTAAAGGACACATCCCTGGCACGCGTTATTTCGGTCATTGAGCTGGTAAAGTCCGCGCAGGACATCATCGCCCAGAAGTCCATTATCTGGCCGCTGTTCTACGTCGGGGCATTCTACCTGCTGTTCACCGGCATCGTGACGCTGCTGCTGAATTTCGCCGAAAAGAAGATGAACTATTACCAGGGCTGACGGAGGTGCGACATGGCATTCTTAGAGGTTAAGGATATATTCAAGCGCTTCGGCAAGACCGAGGTACTAAAGGGCATCGACTTCACAATGGAAAAGGGAGAGGTGCTGGCGATAATCGGTTCCTCCGGCAGTGGAAAGACCACGCTGCTGCGCTGCCTGAACTTTCTTGAGACCCCCGACACGGGGAAGATCATCATGGACGGAGAAGAGATCTTTGATGTCCAGAAGAAGTACTCCGACAAGGAGATAAGAGAGAAGCGGCTGCATTTCGGGCTTGTGTTCCAGTCGTTCAACCTGTTTCCGCAGTACACGGTGCTGAGAAATGTCTGCCTTGCGCCGGAGCTTATGAAGATAAGCAGGAGCGAAAAGAGGCTGAAGCATGCGGAAAAAGCGAAGCTGCGCAAGGAGATCGAGGAAAAAGCGCGTGGAATACTGGCTTCGGTAGGGCTTTCGGACAAGCTGATGAACTATCCCTGCGAGCTTTCCGGCGGTCAGCAGCAGCGTGTTGCGATAGCGAGGGCGCTTGCTATGGAGCCTGTGATACTCTGCTTCGACGAGCCGACCTCGGCGCTTGACCCGGAGCTTACCGGCGAGGTGCTCAGGGTTATCCGGGAGCTGAAGGACGCCGGCAGAACGATGATCCTCGTCACCCACGAGATGGGGTTCGCGAGGAGCGCGGCGGACAAGGTGATATTCATGGCGGACGGCGTTATTGAGGAGTACGGCACCCCGGACGAGGTGTTCGGAAAACCCTCCAGCCCCAAGACGAAGGCGTTCCTGGAAAAATCCCTCGAAAACATCACCTGACATTTGCATGTTGTGATTTCAAATCCTGCAAAAATACCAAAAAAACAACCAGGGCGACGTTGAAAGATAAGGTTTTTGAAGTGACGATTTGTTATAATTTCACAGCTTTCCGGTAATTTTGTGCATATATCACAAAAACGCTGTGCTATGTTGATGTGTTTTGTTGAATAATGCAATTGACAAAAATGCATTTTTCGGCTAAAATATAAATGTAATCAAGAAACAAGGGCGTTTCAGACTACGGGCTTACTACCGTTGTCTGGAACGCCGTTTTTGTTTCTGAAAGTAAACACAATCAACAGGAGGAAAAGGGACATGGCAGAACATTTTAACGTGGTTGAGCAGTTCGGCATTGACGTATTCAATGAGGAAACGATGAAGCAGAGACTTCCGAAGAACGTTTTCAAGACTCTGAAAAAGACCATTGCCGAGGGCAAGGAGCTTGACAGCAGCATCGCTGATGTAGTTGCAAGCGCAATGAAGGACTGGGCTATTGAAAAGGGCGCAACTCATTACACCCACTGGTTCCAGCCTATGACCGGCATCACCGCTGAGAAGCATGACAGCTTTATTTCACCTGCCGGCGACGGAACAGTCATCATGGAGTTCTCCGGCAAGGAGCTGATAAAGGGCGAGCCTGACGCGTCCAGCTTCCCGTCCGGCGGTATCAGAGCTACGTTTGAGGCAAGAGGCTACACCGCATGGGATCCGACTTCCTACGCATTCGTAAAGGACGGTTCTCTTTACATTCCTACCGCATTCTATTCCTACTCCGGCGAGGCTCTGGACAAGAAGACTCCTCTGCTGCGCTCCATGGACGTTGTTTCTGATCAGGCACTGAGAATTCTGCGTCTGTTCGGCAACACAACCTCAAAGAGAGTCGTTGCGACCGTTGGCGCTGAGCAGGAGTACTTCTTAGTAGATAAAAAGACCTACGACAAGAGAAAAGACCTGATCTTCACCGGCAGAACGCTGTTCGGCGCTCCGGCTCCCAAGGGACAGGAGCTTGAGGATCATTATTTCGGTACTATCAAGCAGAGAGTTTCCGATTACATGAAGGATCTGGACGAGCATCTCTGGAAGCTGGGCATCACCTCCAAGACCAAGCACAATGAGGTTGCGCCCGCACAGCACGAGAACGCTCCGATCTTCGCTCCGGCTAACCTTGCGACCGACCAGAACCAGCTCACCATGGAGCTGATGAAGAAGATCGCTCTGGAGCACGGACTTGTCTGCCTGCTTCACGAGAAGCCCTTTGCAGGTATCAACGGTTCCGGTAAGCACGACAACTGGTCGCTGTCCACCGATGACGGTCAGAACCTGCTTGATCCCGGCAAGTCCCCGATGGAGAACGCGCAGTTCCTGACGTTCCTTGCGGCTATCATTCGTTCTGTTGACGAGTACGCAGAGCTGCTCAGACTGTCGGTAGCTTCCGCCGGCAACGACCACAGACTTGGCGCTAACGAAGCACCTCCTGCTATCATCTCCATCTTCCTCGGCGAGGAGCTGGAGGCTGTTGTAAACGCCCTGGTTGAAGGCACTGACTACACCAGCAAGAGCGGCACTATGTTCAACGTAGGCGTTTCCTCCCTGCCGAGCTTCCCGAAGGATACCACCGACAGAAACAGAACATCTCCGTTCGCATTCACCGGTAACAAGTTCGAATTCAGAATGTGCGGTTCCAACCTGAATATCGCAGGCCCGAACACTGTACTCAATACGATAGTAGCTGACTCACTCAAGCTGTTCGCAGACGAGCTGGAGAAGGCTGACGACTTCCAGACCGCGCTTCACGACCTGCTGGTAAAGACCATCAAGGAGCACAGACGCGTTATCTTCAACGGCAACGGCTATGGCGCTGAGTGGCCTGTTGAGGCAGAAAAGAGAGGTCTGCCGAACCTGAAGTCCACAGTTGCTGCTGTTCCCTGCCTCACCGACAAGAAGTCTGTCGAGCTGTTCACCAAGTTCGGCGTATACAGCGAGGTCGAGCTGCACGCACGTCAGGAGATCAACTACGAGAACTATTCAAAGACCATCAACATCGAGGCGCTGACCACCAGCGATATGGCAAAGACCGAGATCCTTCCGGCTGTCATGAAGTATTCAAAGGACGTATGCGACATTGCAGCAAGCAAGAAGGCAGTCGGCGTTGAGCCTACAGTTGAACTCGGCATTGTAAATAAGGTCAACACACTGACCGTTTCCCTCAACGAGAAGATAGACGCACTGAATGCGGCTATTGTAAAGGCACAGGGCATCTCCGATATCCCCGAGCAGGCAAAGGTTTACTGCGATGAAGTATTCGTTGCAATGCAGAGCCTGAGAGCAGTCGCTGACGAGCTTGAAACTATCGTCGGTGAGGAGTACTGGCCGTTCCCGACATACGATGAGCTTCTGTTCAACGTATGATCCGCATAAAAATAGAGTATGCGGCAAATTCATCTGACTTAAAGCGTAATTTCTCGCTTTAAGATATCCCGCTCCCTTTCCCTTTTTTGGGGCTGTCATTATGGCAGCCCTTTTTTCTTTCTCAAAAAAACCAGAAAATCACACAAAACCCCAGATACGCATATTATGATGAAGAACTCAGTGAAAGGAGATATTTCCATGTGCGGTATTGCAGGTCAGATAGGATACCATGAAAACATGCGGCAGATGAGCGCGGTGATGACGCAGATGAGCGAGGCTATAGCTCCCCGGGGACCTGACGCCTCGGGGGTGTATGTTGACGATCACGCATATCTTGTACATCGCCGTCTTGCGGTCATTGACCCGGATAACGGTGCGCAGCCCATGAGTTATGGCGGTTACACGCTGGTGTACAACGGGGAGCTTTACAATACGCAGGAGCTTCGGCTTGGGCTTATGGGGCGCGGCGTGGAGTTTTCCGGGCATTCGGATACCGAGGTGGTGCTGAGAGCCTACGCGGAATACGGCGACGAGTGCGTAAAGCAGTTCAACGGTATATTTGCGTTTGCGGTATGGGACAGCCGCAGGCGCAGGCTTTTCCTTGCAAGGGACAGGATAGGCGTAAAGCCGCTGTTCTACAGCCATACCCGGGACGGCATAGTGTTCGCCAGCGAGATAAAGGCGCTGCTGAAGCACCCCCAGGTGAGACCGGTGATAGACGAGAGCGGCATTGCGGACATCATGCTGATAGGCCCGGCTAAGAGGGTGGGCAGCGGCGTTTTCCGCGATATCAGCGAGATACCCCCGGCAAATTACGCGGTGCTGACCGATGAGGGATTTACCCTGACGGAATACTGGAAGGTCCACGCAAAGCCGCACACGGAGAGCTTTGAGGAGACCTCGGCGCATATCAGGGAGCTTCTCACCGACGCAATAAAGCGGCAGCTGGTGAGCGACGTGCCGCTGTGCTGTTTTCTGTCCGGGGGACTGGACAGCAGCGTGATCTCGGCGGTCGCTGCGGAGGAGTTCCGAAAGCAGGGCAGGCAGCTTTCCACCTGGTCAATAGACTACAGGGACAACCACAGGAATTTCCGCGCCAGCAGCTTCCAGCCGGACGAGGACGCCCCCTGGATAGTGCGCATGGCGGAGCACATCGGGTCGCAGCACACCAACGTGATACTGGAAACCCCGGCGCTTGCGGACGCGCTGGAGGACTCCACCCGGGCGCGGGATCTCCCTGGAATGGCGGACGTGGACAGCTCGCTGTACCTGTTCTGCAGGGAGATACGAAAGCGCTTCCCGGTGGCGCTCTCCGGGGAATGCGCGGACGAGGTGCTTGGGGGATATCCGTGGTATCACCGCAGGGAATTACTGTTCTATGACGGTTTCCCATGGTCTACTGCCGTTCCCGAAAGGGCGGAGCTGATGAAGCGCCCGATGTCCGGAATAGAGGCGGAGGAATACGTTCGTAGAAGCTGCAGCAAGTGCATTTCCCGGACGGAGTATCTCGACAGCGACAGCCCCGGGGAGCGCCGCATGAGGGAGATGTTCATGATGAATATGGACTATTTCATGGCAACGCTGCTTGACGATAGTGATACAAAGGTAAAATCCCTTTTAAACCGAGAATGTACGCTTTATCCCGGTGAATACGAAAAAACGAGCGGCACGCCTTTTTCGGAGTGTCGCTCGCTTATTCGTCACCGTTTATTGCCCGTAAACCGCAGCTTATGCCTTGTCCTCGGGGAGAATTATCGGTGCTGTGCCGTCCTTTATCATATCCAGCATGTGCGGAACTATATCCCGGTCGAGCTGGCTGCCTGCCACGCGCTTCAGCTCTTCAATGATAACGTCCGAGGACAGGCAGTCACGGTAGCAGCGCCTGCTGGACATAGCGTCATAGGTGTCCGCAACGCCGATTATACGGGCGATCAGCGGAATATCGTCCCCGGAAAGCCCCTCGCAGTAGCCCTTTCCGTCGATCCTTTCGTGGTGGTATCTCGCACCGTCCGCAATGCCCTCGATCGCCGTGTAGTTCTTTAGTATATCTGCGCCTATCGCAGGGTGCTTCTGGATTATCTGCCGTTCCTCATCGGTGAGCTTTCCGGGCTTGTTCAGAATGTTGTCGGGGATACCGATCTTTCCGATGTCGTGGAGCATGGCGATGTAGTATATCCGCTCCTGCTCCTCCTTGCTCATGTTCATGCGGCGCGCCAGCTCCTGGGAGTATTTCGCCACGCGCAGGGAATGTCCGTTGGTGTACTTGTCCTTGGCGTCTATCGTCCCGGCAAAGGTTTTCAGCGACTGGTCGATGATCTCCTTATACATCTTCTGCCGGCGCTTCATCACCCTTATCCTTGCGAAAAGAATAAGGCTGGTAATTCCCACCGCAAAGGCAATGCCGCAGAATATCAGCAGCGCCACGAACGCCGGCTTTTCGGAAAAGGCTCTTTCCTTTTTTATCGGGACGGTGTAGGTCTCGCTCTGCTCCGGGTGGTCGGTGAGGAATATCCGCATGGTGAAGGTGTATTCGCCGCCGGGCAGGTTGGTGTAGCTGATGTTCGCTTTCTTTTCGCCTGTGATGACCGTCTCCTCGCTGTCGAAGCCGTCCAGCTTGTAGGCTATCGCAAGGCGCGTCGTTCCGGTGTATGAGAGCGCCGCGAAATCGATCGTGATACGGTGCGCGCCCTTTTTTATCTCCAGCGACTGTGGGTGCTCTGTCACCGTGCCGTCCACGGTTATGCTGTTCACCACGCCCTTTGGCAGAATGCTCTCGGGCTGGTGGAACCCGAAAATGCTCACGCCGCTGCTTGTGGCGAGGTACAGCTTCCCGTCCGGCGAGAGCCAGTGCCAGGTATTTGCATACAGCGAGCCGGAAAGCCCGTGCTCAAACCCGTAGCTGAGCGAGGGAGCGCCGTTGTCAGCAATAACGTCCTCCCGGGGGATCGTCAGTATTCCGCTGTTCTGCAGCAGGTAAAGGCTGTCGCCCACAAGGTACATATCAAATATGTTGCCGGGGCTTTTGTTCAGTTTCGACAATTTTCGAAATGATGTGCCGTTATAATAAAACATGCCGCTGCTGGTGCTGACGAACAGGCAGCCCGGTTTCGAGTCCTCGATAATGCGCAGTATAATGCCGTTGTCCAGTCCCTCGGAGTAGCTGTGCACGGTGATATTTCCGCCGTCTATCTCGTAGATACCGCCGCCGTCGCTGCCGGCAAGCAGAGCGCCGGTGCTGGTCTCGGTCATGCAGAGTATAGCAGGATATGCGAGGTCGTTGTAGCCGGTGATGTTTCCTGCGGGGGTGATAATGCTCAGCCCGTTCTGCATTCCCACAGCTATCGAGCCGTCGGACATTTCCAGCAGAGTACGCGCGTTCCTGTCCGCAAGCCCGTCAGCCTGGGTGTAGCATACCGTTTCCCAGTTCGCAGGGTCAACGCGTATAACCGGGGTATCTGAATAGGACGCTATCCAGACATATCCCTTGCTGTCTGCGATGATATGGCGCACTCTTATTCCGTCAAGACCGGCGGTCAGGTCGTTTGAGACCGGCTTCCAGTTTTCCGTGCAGATAAGCAGCCCGTTGTCCGTTCCCATGAAGAAATAGCCGCCCTGTCCAACTATCGTGTTCAGGGATTTGCCGGAAAGCCCGGCGCTGCTGTCCGGGGTGGAATAGCAGCCCTCGGTGAATTTCACGACGCCGTTTGTGGAGGAAGCGAGCCAGATATTGCCCTCATAGTCAACGCAGGAACCCTCCACCGAAGCCGCGCCCTCGTCCTCTCCGAAGCCGAGGAACCCGCCGTTTCTGAGTATCCCGAAGCCGCGCAGCCCGTGGACTGTCACGCCGCCGTCCGGGAGCACGCCAATGCTGTTGTGGGTATAGACGTTTTCCGTGCTGTAATAGGTAACTTTCAGCCCGTCAGGGGAGAGTGCCTTACTTGTGAACTCCGCCATTGCAAGAATATTGCTGTCAGAGCCGAACCAGACAGCTCCGTCCTTTCCCGAGGCAAGGCTGTAGATATTCTCCCCGTCCCGGAAGATAAGGCTGCTGTCCGGGGTGCCCTCAATAGTGCCGTCCGGCAGGATAACGCAGCAGCCGGAGTTGGTGGAGCACCACACCCGTCCGAATTTATCGACTGCGGTGGAGTATACAGTGTGCCCGAAAAGCTCGGGCGCGTCGTAAATGGACATCACGCCGCCGGAAACTCTTGCAAGCCCCGAGGAGCTTGACACATAGATATCGCCGTTTTCTCCCTCGGTGAAGCTGCGTATCGTGGAGAAGCTGTCCGCAGGCTGACCCTCCGGCTGAACGAAAACGTCGTTCTCCATGCAGAACACGCCCATGTCGTTGGAGCCGACCCACAGCCGCCCGGAGGAATCCACGAACAGCGAACGCACCGTGGCGGTCTGGAGCGCGCCCTCCTCGCTGAAATTGCGGAACACGGTGCCGTCGTAGCGGATAAGCCCGGCGTAGCTTCCTATCCAGATGTAGCCGTCGGGGGTCTGTACGACTGCGTTTGCTTCACCTGTGGGAAGCCCGTTGCGGTCGTTGAAGATACTTCCGACATAGGACATGGTGTGTTCCGCAAAGGCATTTACCGACGCGGCGAACATTATCACGAGAGAAAGAAGTATAGTAATGGTTTTTTTCATATTATCACCGTTTATTATAGAGGTGCCTTTTGTTATAGGGTGGGGATCGCTCTGTATACTATTATATACTAAATTGTGCTGTTAGTCAATAGAGAAATTAATTATGCGCCGCTGACCGGATCACACCTTATATGTCTGGCATACCATAGCCGGGGCGTTTGCTGTTCCGCGATGAAAACCAGTTGAAAAAAACGGGGAAATGTAGTATAATAAAAAAGACATAGCAGTGATCAGGTATCGGATCCTACGGAGCGTGGGTTCCAATCTATAATTAAAAATGATATAATCACTCCATGAAAAAATTGTGAATGGAGAAAAACAATGGATCAGATAAAGACAGGAAAATTCATCGCCATGCGCAGAAAAGAACGCGGTCTTTTGCAGAAAGACATAGCGGCAAGACTGGGAATAAGCGAAAAGACGGTATCAAAGTGGGAGTGCGGCAACGGGCTGCCGGAGGTCGTATATATGGAGCCTTTGTGCCGGATCCTGGGTATAACCGTGAACGAACTTCTGGCAGGAGAATCCATACCAATTCTGGAGCTTATGAACATTATCGACAGGTCGCGGCTGGAACTGGTCAGACAGCTGGAATTCGAGCAGCTGCGAATGCGTATATACAAGCTCTACGACATTGAGACAGAGACCATGGAGACCTCCGGGAACGGCGCTGGGGGGCTTACCTATTTCGTAACTGCAAACGGCGCAAAGTACGTTGTGAAGTACCCCTCCGATAATGCGATGAATCACCCGGAAACGGAGATACGCGTGTGCAGTCAGCTCTTAAAGAAAGGCATTCCGGCATGCAGATTTATTCCCGATAAGCATGGCAGAATGCTCTCCACCGATGAGAACGGGAGAAGATTTACCGTCCAGCAGTTCTATGAGGGCGTGACCTATGGCTGCAATGAAGCGCCCGTGGGTCTGCAGAAAGCGTCGGCGGTATTGCTTGCAGAGATACACGCGGCAATGAGGGATATGGAGAATATTCCCACCGGTATAGGCAGCGGTTTTTTCGAACACAGAAAGCCTCAATACATACAGGAAAGTTATCTTCAGACTCTCAGGCAGGCGGAGGATAACGGCGATAAGGATATCGCAGCAGCGATACGTTCCAATATGAGAATTGTCGGGTCTATGCCCTCGTATGAGTTCGATACAGACAAATTCACATGTGGCAACACCCACGGCGATTACACGATCTCACAGCTCGTATGGCTTGACGATAAGGTGAACGGGATCGTTGACTGGACCTGCGTCTGCCGGCACCCGTATATCTGGGAGATCGTCCGATCCTATGTCTTTATGGCGCCGGAGACGGGGCGCGGAGAGATAAATATAGAGGCTCTGATACGCTATATCGACGACTATATAGAGATCGGCACGCTGAACGCCTATGACATAGAAAACGCAGGGAAGCTGTTCTATTACTTCCTGGCTGTATGCAATTTTTACGGGCAGTATTACGATTCCATTTCAAATAACAGGCATATTTATTTGGAACAGGCTGACCTGGCGTCGGGGCTGCTGGTGTGGTTCGAAAAGCATATCGGCGAACTGAATGAAAAGCTGTGCGAGCTTAGCAGAAATATCGCTTACCGGAAGAAAGCGTCTGTATTTTACGACAGGGACGGCCGCCTGACGCAGTATCCGCGAAAGAGACCGCTGAGGATCGTTGCCCTCGGAAGAATAGCGGAATGCTTTGAGAAAGGCAGGATATACACCGAAAAAGAGGTCAATGAGATCATCATGCAGAATATTACCTTTTCTGACTATGCGATTATCCGCAGGGAAATGATAGATCTGAAGCTGATGGGCAGGACGGGCTATGGCTCGGAGTATTGGCGAGAGTAATACTAAAGGGCATTTCTAAAAAACGTGAAACAGGAGAGGGAGAACATGTATCAGAACAACAGCATATACAAACGGGCGCTGGCGCTTGCGGTGCCCATGATGATACAAAACGGGATAACCAACATGGTAGGGCTTATCGACAATATCATGGTGGGAAATCTCGGCACTGAGGCGATATCCGCGGTCTCTATCGTGGGTCAGCTGATATTCGTATTCAATCTGGCGGTGTTCGGAGGGCTGTCCGGGCCCGGTATCTATTCCGCGCAGTATTACGGAAAAGGCGATATCGAGGGGGTCAGGAACACTTTCCGGATAAAGCACTATGTCTGCGCGGTATGCCTTGCGCTGGGGCTGCTGGCTTTCACGTTGGGCGGCGATAAGCTTATCGGGCTGTATCTTCAGGGGGAGAGCGAAACTGTCGATCCCGTGCTCACAATGCAGCTTGCCGGGGAATACCTCGGGATAATGCTGTGGGGACTGCTGCCGTTTGCCGTGACGCAGATCTTTGCAAGCACGCTGAGGGAAACCGGCGACAGCATTAAACCGATGATCGGCGGCGTGTTCTCTGTTGTGACGGATATTCTGTTCAACTATCTGCTGATCTTCGGAAAGCTCGGTTTCCCCGAAATGGGCGTGAAAGGCGCAGCGCTTGCTACCGTCATTGCTAGGGTGGTGGAAATGCTGGTGGTGATAGTCTGGGCGTTCGTCAGAAAGAAGCGTCATGCCTTTTTGCAGGGAGCGTACAGGACTATGCTGGTGCCGGTGAAAACCGCCTCGGTCATTATCAGAAAGGGACTGCCGATATTCTTTAACGAGTTCCTGTGGGCAGGCGGCATTGCAGCGCTGACGCAGAATTATTCCATTCTGGGGCTTGATATCGTTCCCGGAATTAATATTTCTAACGCGCTGTGCAACCTGCTGAACGTCGTGTTCATCGCCCTGGGCAACGCGGTGGGTATCCTGATAGGTCAGACCCTCGGCGCGAAGCAGTATGAACAGGCGAAAAAGGACTCCTTTGCGCTGATGAGGTTCACCGGCGGTATCTGCATTATCCTGACCGTGATACTTGTCAGCGTCTCGGGCGTGTTCCCGGATTTCTATGACACAACGGACGAAATACGGAAGAACGCTGCGCTGTTTATTGTGATAACCGCACTGTTTTTCCCGGTGCAGGGCTATCTCAACGCGCTGTATTTCACCTTGCGTTCCGGCGGAAAGACCTTTGTGACCTTTCTGTTCGACAGCGTGTTCACCTGGGTGATCGTTGTTCCGGCGGCGTTTTTGCTCTGCCGGTTCAGTTCGCTGTCTGTTTTTGTGATATACACCATTATTCAGGCGGCGGATATACTGAAGCTTGTCATCGGTTATGTGCTGATAAGAAAGGGTATCTGGATAAGCAACATCACGGATACCTGCGAGGGTTGACCCCCGGGGCAGACCATGTGTATCAGCAATAGCGCAGATCAAACAAAATAACACAACTGGCGTGCAGATATGTGCGACGGAGAATTTCCCGCAGAACGCCAGCCTTTCTTCCGTTACAGACGGTCTCAATTACGACAGCGACAGATTGTACTACTGCTATCTGACAAAGATCGACGGAGCCGGGTCGTTCATAGCAGGATACGACCTGCGCGCATATGATCATCTTGATCCTGTCCGCGAAAAAACCGGCGGTCAGTTCACCATATTCAGGGACAACATAAGGTACGCCACCACCATTGAGGGCGAGGACGGAAAACGTATCGAAGGCTCGGAAATGTCCGCAGAGATCGCCGAACGTGTATTGCAAAAGGGTCAGACCTATCTGGGCAGAACGACCATAGGCGGAAGCGATTATGTGGTATGCTACGAGCCGATGACGGATAAAAACGGCAATATCATCGGCGCGTATTTCGGCGGCTACCAGACCGGCGTTATCAACGGTATGCTTGACCAGAAAATGCTTGTCATGAGCATTGTGGGAGTCGGTCTTACTATTGTCATAACTGCCGCAGCGGTGATCGTGTGTCTCAGGATCATCAGACGCAGGATACTCACCCCGGTGGTTCATATCGGAGAACTGGCAAAGGAGATGAACAAGGGCAACCTCAGCTGTCAGATAACCGATGTCCGTCACGGAAAGGACGAGGTAGGCGAGCTGCTTTCGCAGGTGGAGAACATGCGCGATACTCTGCACGGGTACATTGAGGATCTGTCCCGGGTGCTGGGTTCGATGGCTGCCGGGAACTTCACGGAACACACCGAGGCGGTGTACAGCGGCGATTTTGTTGAGCTGAACCGGTCGGTGGAGCTTATTTCTGACCAGATGAAGCAGATCATCTCAAAGATCAACGTCACCTCAGATAACGTAAACGCCGACGCTTCGGCTTCCGCAAAAGGCTCGGACGTTCTGGCGGCAGGAACTGTGCGTCAGGCGGAGGCTATCGAGGAGCTTTCCTCATCGCTGGGCGAGATATCTGCGAAGGTGAACGAGACCGCGGACAAGTCGCGCGGCGCTCTGGAGCTTGCGGACAACGGCTCGGCGGTGCTTGACGAACAGCACAGGTACATGGATCAGATGATGTCCGCAATGGAGAACATCTCTAAGGCAATACCGCACAATTACCGGCTGTCGCCTTTGCCGCACGCTTGCTTGCATCTTTTCCGTTATCTTGCACAAATTTCGCTTGAAAGGCGTCAGCCTGTCTGCACTCAATTTGTACAATCTAACGAAAAATCTGCGGCGCAATCGCACGACAATAATTATGCGGTATTGCCCTAAGCAGTCCGGCGAGATCGAACGGATAAACAAGACGATAGACGATATCGCATTCCAGACGAATATCCTTGCTCTCAACGCCGCGATAGAGGCGGCAAGGGCAGGGGAGGCAGGAAAGGGCTTTGCAGTGGTAGCCGACGAGGTGAGAAACCTTGCTGCAAAATCCGCAGAAGCCGTCCGCACAACGTCGCAGCTTATCACGGCGGCGGTATCGGCGGTGTCGGAGGGGTCTGAGATCGCGGAAAAGAACGCTCAGTCGCTGGGATCTGTGGTGGAGATATTCGGCAGAACAAAGCAGATGATCGGCGATATTTCCGCCGCTGCGGAGTATCAGTCAAAGTCGATCGGGCAGATCACCAACGGCATTTCGCAGATATCCGACGTTGTGCAGCAGACCAGCGCAGCCGCGCAGGAGATCGCTGCTTCCTGCGAGGAGCTTAATACTCAGGCGGTTCAGCTTTGCGACGAGGTAAAGCAGTTCGTTATTGAATAAGAAAGTGCAGGTGGGGCGAGTCGCTCCGCCTGCTTTTTTGTGAATAACGGACGAACAGTACAGCATTACTTGTGATGAGGTGAGGCGAATGCAGGTAAAGCTGGTATACCCACAGCTGAGCGAGGAGGAACGCAGCCAGAGGATAGGTGTCATAACGGACGGACTGCTGAAATTAGCGGCGGCTCAGAAGAAGCAGGCGAAGCCGCAGAAGAGCGCATAGCGGAAAACGGGGCGTGATATTTTCGCGCTCCATTGTCTTTGAGGTGGGATAATGTGACAGGGATATATTGCAGACAGTCGGTGGACAAAAAGGACAGTATCAGCGTTGAGACCCAGGAGCAGGAATGCCGCGCAAAGCTCCGGAAAGGCGAGACCGACGTAATGGTGTACAGCGACAGGGGCTACAGCGGAAAGAACACCAACCGCCCGGACTTTCAGCGCCTGATGTCCGACGTCAGAGCCGGCAGGCTGAGCAAGGTGATCGTCTACAGGATCGACCGCATGAGCCGTTCGGTGCTGGATTTTGAGCTGACCTATCGGGAACTGAAGCGGCACCATGTGGATTTCGTGTCCGCGACCGAGGATTTTGACACCACAAGCATTACGGGCGAAGCCATGCTCCGGGTGATACTTATCTTTGCGCAGCTGGAGCGCGAGACTATCCAGAAGCGTGTGACCGACAATTTTTACAGCAGGGCGGAGAGGGGATTTTTCATGGCGGGCGCAGCGCCGCTTGGGTACCGGAAGATCGCAGACCAGATCGACGGCAAAAAGACCAGCAGGCTTGAAGAAGATGTCAGCACCAGTCATATCGTGAAGTACATTTACCGCAGCTATTTGTCCGGCAGATCTATCGGCGAGATAGCGGCGGAGCTGAATTCCCCGGAACACGGGACAGATCAGGATATCCGGTTCAGCAGCGTCCGCATAAGCAGGATACTGGCGAACCCTGTGTATGTCCGGGCGGACGCGGACGTGTATTCCTATTTCGTGAGCCGGGGCGCGGTGCTCCACAACGATGTGAGCGAGTTCGCAGGAGTGTGCGGCTGCACGGTCTACGGTCATCGTCAGGGAAAGACGAGGAGCAAATTCCGCGACCTTGAGGGCGAACACATTCAGCTCAACCGGCACGAGGGTTTCATTTCCGCCGGCGACTGGCTGAGGGTGCAGCGCCGCCTATCCGAGAACAAGGCGCTCAGAAACAGCGGCAGGGGAACGCACAGCTGGCTGTCCGGGCTGATAAAATGCGGCTTCTGCGGCTATGCGGTTAATGTCGTCAGCGGTCAGCACAACGGGAAGCGTTATTTGTACTGCGGCGGCAGGAAGCACCACGTCTGCTGCGGCGGAAAGAGCGGCATTACCTTTGACGAGATCGAGAACGCCGTTAGTGCTGCTCTGCTGGAGCGTGCAAAGGGGCTGCGCTATCATTCCGCGGACAGGTCAGCCGCAGAGGAGACCGGGCTGAACTCCCTCAAAGCCCGGAGAATAAAGCTGGAGGAGGAGATAAGCGGCATTGTGGAGAGCTTTTCGCAGGCTGAAAACGCGCTGCTCCGGACAAGGCTGAACGAGAAAATGGCAGTCCTTGAACGTCAGCTGAGCGAGCTTAACGCCGATATACAGCGGTATTCTGCCGAAGCAAAGCAGGAGAGCGCCGCCGACCGTATCCTGCCGCTGCTGGAGGACTGGGAGGATCTTTCTCTTGCCGACCGGAAAGCGATAGCAAAGCTGCTGATAGCGCGGGTCACGGTCTGGGACAAAGCCTCCCCGGTAGAGGTCAGTTTTGTTGTGTGAACTGTTTTACCCATGTGACGCGGCGTGACCGCAAGGACAGAATGAGCATGGCGCACGGGCTGGAGGTTCGCGTGCCGTTCTGCGACTACCGCGTGGTGGAGTACGCCTATAACGTGCCCTGGGAGATGAAGGCGTACAACGGCAGGGAAAAGGGGCTTGTGCGCCATGCCATGACCGGAATACTGCCGGACGACGTGCTCTGGCGGAAGAAAAGCCCTTACCCAAAGACCTACGACCCGGAATATCTCAGACTGCTGAGCGAAAGGCTGCGCAGCGTTCTGGACAGGGACGACTGCCGGTTAGTCGAGCTGGTGAGCGCCGACAAGCTCCGGGAGCTGCTGGACACGAACGGAGCGAGCTTCACCAAAAACTGGTACGGTCAGCTGATGACGCTGCCGCAGATATACGCATACATGCTCCAGACGGAGTTCTGGCTGAGGGAATACAATGTTGAGATAAGGTGAGCATACAGGCGGAGGCACAGCGGTGTTTCCGCCTTTTTTCCGCTGCGGCTTGCATTCTCGGACGGTTTGTGGTAGAATAAAGAAAAACCGCATAGACTTCCGTGCGGCGCAGAAAAGATAAAAGGGAGAAAAAGCCATGCCTGATAATACCAGCTCCAGGGTTTATTTCTGGGATAATTTCAAGGGGATACTTATTTTCCTTGTCGTATTCGCGCATATCCTGTATGAGACCAGCGGCGGTGAGCTTATCACGCCGGTGCTGAATATAATTTACATATTCCACATGCCGGCGTTCGTGTTCACCACGGGCTATCTCAGCAAAAGCAGCCACAGCCGCAGCCAGGAGAGCCTTTTCGGGCTGCTGTCGCTTTATTTCGTGTTCAATTTTGCGATGTGCTTTGCTGCGCCGGGCGGAGTGATGTCGCTGCTGGTGACTCCGGTGTATTCATTCTGGTATCTGCTGGCGGTCATTGCCTGGAGAGCGTCCGCGCAGTGGCTTTCGGGCAGACCGCATATCATTCCCGTGAGCGTCGCGGCGGCGCTGCTGTGCGGCTTCTTCGGCGATGTGACTAACGTGCTGAGCATATCAAGGATAATTTCGTTCCTGCCGTTCTTCCTCGCCGGATATATGTTGCCCTCCGAAAAGGCGGAAAGCGCGCTGCGTGCGAAGTCGTTCCGCCGGGTGGAATGCGCCCTGCTGCTTATGGTGTGCAGCTTTCTGTCGTATCTGTTCGTGAGCCGGGAGGTAACTCTGGGCAGCATGATGATGGAGCCGTTCTCCGGGGTTTTCGGGCTTATCGACCGGGGCGTTATCTTTGTAATTGCCGCGCTTGTGATACTCGCGGTGATGTTCCTGCTGCCGGACAGGAAAATACCCCTGCTCAGCCGTTTCGGGCAGAGCTCTCTGGCGGTGTTCCTGCTGCACAGGCTGCCGACGATCTGGATAGGCAGGAATATCGGCGGACTGCCGGAATATGCCGTGCTGCTCGTGGCGTTCGGCGCTTCGCTGGCTTTGACGGCGGTGTTCTCGCTGCCGTCGGTGGAGAGGTTTGTCCGTGCTCTCGGAAAATACGGCTCGGAGCTGCTGCTCTCCGGCTTAGGAAAGACTAAGGACAGCAGGAAGCTCGCTTACCGGGCGGCGGTAGTCACGCTTGCGGCGGCGGTGTTCGCAGTACCGCTTGTCAAAAGCATACGGGACTGCATTCCAAGCGGCGCTGACGAGGTTCAGCAGGAAAGCGCTTCGGCGGAAAGCGGCGATGTGATATTCCGCAGGATCACCCCGGAACAGCAGGAGCAGTTCGACGGGTGTTTTAAGCTGGTGTTCGCCGGGGATCTTCTGCTGCTGGAGGATCAGGTGAAGCTGGGCAGGCAGGAGGACGGCAGCTATGATTTCGGCGATATTTTCGACCCCACCCGGGAGCTGATATCCTCCGCCGATCTCGCCATCGGGGTATTTGAAGGTCCTATGGCAGGCGAGGGAGCAGGCTATTCCACCAGCAACTACGACGACGGAAAAACAGTGTGCCTGAACTACCCGGACGAGTTCGCCGCCGCGGTAAAGGAAGCCGGCTTCGACCTTGTGACCACCGCGAACAACCACCTGCTTGACAAGGGCGAAAGCGGAGCGCTGCGCACGTTGGATATACTGGAGCAGGCAGGTCTTGACAGCACCGGGAGCTATCGCAGCGCGGAGGATAAGTCGGAGCGCCGGGTGAAGCTGGTGGAGACCGGGGGACTGCGCCTTGCGGTGCTGAGCTACACCTTCGGCTCAAACGGCTATGGCGAGGATACGCTGCTGGAGGGCGGCAGCCTTTCGTATCTCACAAGTGCGCTTGCCGACCCGTCCGGGGCGAATTACGACAGGGCAAAGGCAGAGGTCGCGGCAGATTTTGCGCTGGCGAAGTCAATGCAGCCGGATCTCATAGTAGTCCTCCCACATATGGGAACGCAGTTCCTTGACCAGCCGGACGATTATCAGAACACCTGGAACGCTTTCTTCCGGGAGCAGGGCGCGGATATCATTCTGAGCGACCACACGCATTCAGTCCAGCCGGTGGAATTTACCGACGGAAAGATCACGGTGAACTGCCCCGGCAATTTCATGAATATTTACCGGGAGCACAACGGCGACTGCTCTATCATCGCAGAGGTCTACATCGACCGGGAGACCGGAAAGCCTGTGGGCGCCGCTGTCGTTCCGATGTGGATAACCGCGGAAAACGGCGGAAATTACCGCCCGGTGCCGATAGCCGGGCTTACAGACGGCGGCGTTTCCGCGGACGACCTGGCGCGCGTTAAGGAGGTCTGGGCGCATATCACGTCCACCGTGCTCGGGGTGGAGCTGCCGTTCAATATGGCGGCGGAGCGCTGCTATCTTGACGAGAAAGGGTATCTCGCCCCGGAAGTCGTTCCTCTGGAAATAACGCCGGAGCTTGAAAGCTCACCACTGTATCAGCAGCTGAGCGGCGCGGAGACGGTCAGGTTCGTGGGGGACAGCATTACCCATGGCACGAAAAACGGCGGCTACGGCTGGTTTGAGCCGCTTTGCGGAGCGGTTCCGGACTGGCGCGTGACCGCAAGGGGAGGAGCCACCACACGGTCGATACTGGGAGAAGTCCCGGCGGACAGCTCGCTGTACGTTGTCGCGATAGGCACGAACGATGTGCGTTACCGTGACAAGAGCCTCTGCGCGATGACCGCGGAGGACTACATCGCCCGGATCGACGGCTTTGTGCGGCGCATACGGGAGGAGAGACCGGACGCGGAATTTGCGTTTGTCGCGCCGTGGTGCGCACTTGAGAACGACAAAGCGTGCGTTATCCCGGCGCAGGAGCGCGACCGGCTGCTTGCGGAGTATTCGGCGGCGCTGGCTGAATACTGCGGCGAAAACGGCTTTGTGTTCAGCGACCCTGCCGCCGAACTAAATCGTGTGTTCAGTCTGGAGGTGCAGACGGACTATCTCATCGACTGGATACACCCGAACAGCACCCGGGGAATTGCGCTTTACAGTGAAGCAGTTCTGAGAGCGGCGGAATAAAGACGGGGTCGTGGTTACTGCCGGAAAGCGGTCAGACATGACGGTCTTTGAGAGTAACAGGGGATAGCTTATCGTGTGGAATGATTGTTGACAATTCGCGGCGATGGTGGTATAATCAGAATACAGGGACAAGCGCAGATCATTTCATTCCCGGAAGGAGCAGAATTATGACAGAGCCGATAAAGAATATGATAACACGCACCAGCGTAAAGGCATACAAGCCTGAAATGCCGCCGCAGGAGGTAATAGACAGCATAATTGAAGCAGGGACGCACGCACCCACCGGCATGAACCGTCAGTCGCCGATAATCATCGAGGTGACGGACAAAGCGACTCGTGACATGTTGTCCGAGCTTAACGCTGCGGTCATGGGCGGAAAGGGCGATCCTTTCTATGGCGCTCCGGTGGTTCTTGTGGTACTTGCGGACAGGAGCGCGGGGACATATCTGTACGACGGCAGCCTTGTTATGGGAAATCTGCTGAACGCGGCGCATTCCGAGGGGCTTGGAGCGTGCTGGATACACCGTGCGAAGGAGGTTTTCGAGACGCCGCAGGGAAAGGCGCTGCTCGAAAAGCTAGGTATAACCGGCGACTATGAGGGAATAGGCAACTGCATTATAGGCTATCCTGCCGGGGAAGCTCCTGCACCGAAGCCCAGGAAGGAGAACTGGGTATACAGGATCTGAGGGCAGTAATGCAGAAAATGTCGTAAAAACACCGGGACAAAAATGGCAGCAGGAGGAAAGACCGTGGACAAGGAACTGGAAAAGCATATCAACCGTGTGATATTCACCGAAGCGGAAATAAAGGAGCGCATTGCCGAAGCTGGCAGAATGATCAGCGAGAAATACGCCGGCAAGCCGCTGCTGCTGGTGAGCATACTTAACGGCGCGTTTATATTCATGGCGGATCTCTGCCGTGCGGTGACGATCCCGTGCGAGGTGGGGTTCATGTGTGCGCGCAGCTATTATGACGGCACCGTGTCCAGCGGCGAGGTGACGATAACAAAGGATCTCAGCCAGGACATCAGCGGATATCATGTGGTGATCGCGGAGGACATAATCGACACCGGCAGAACGCTTGCCGCCGTTGTTGAGAAGCTGAGGGAGCGCCGTCCGCTTTCGCTTGAGGTGATCACTCTGCTGGACAAGCCCTCAAGACGGGTGGTGGACTTCAAGGCGGATATGTCGCTGTTCACGATCCCGGATTACTTCGTGGTAGGCTACGGACTGGACTGCGGCGAGAAATACAGGAACCTGCCCTACATCGCGGAATACCGCGCGGATTGACGCAGGAGCGCTTTCTGCAAAAAAACCGAAAAAAATTTAAAAAAGTGCTTGACAAATCCGCTGCCTTGTGATATAATAATTAAGTCGTTGAGAGTTGATTAACGATTTAATATGGCGGTATAGCTCAGTTGGCTAGAGCACTTGGTTCATACCCAGGGTGTCATTGGTTCGAATCCGATTACCGCTACCATCAAAACCGCATACCTCGTTGTGCGGTTTTTTTATTAGGCCCGTTGGTCAAGAGGTTAAGACATCGCCCTTTCACGGCGGAATCATGGGTTCGATTCCCGTACGGGTCACCATAAGCATAGCTCACATTTGGCTTAATGAAGCCTTTTGTGGGCTTTTCTTTTTGCCAAAATTTCGGCTTGTCCGCTGTTTGTCCGCTATTGCGTATTTTTCCGAGATACACGCTTTAAGCCTCCAGCTTGCGACCGTCAAGGAACCCGAACGCCCCGTCCATAGCTTCTGCAATTCTCGCCTGTGCGTTCTGGAACTGATGACAATATACGTTCAAAGTCGTGACGTAATTCGAGTGCCCTAATGCTCCCGAAACTGTTGTAACATCAAGACCAGCCGAAATCAAAGCGCTCGCCGCAAAATGCCTGAAACTATGCAAGCCATAGAACGGCAAATCGTTCTTCTCGCAAAACTCCTTTAACCAGCCGTAAGGCGTCTGATTGTTCATTTCTTCGCCGTTCCATTTCACGAAAAGGCGGTCGGTGTCAACCCACTTGCTGCCCAACCGCAGCGCTTCCTCGTCCTGCTCCTCTTTCAGCTGTTTCAGGATATTCATAATAAAGGGCGAGATTTTCAGTGCCCTCTGCGAACGCTTGGTTTTCGTAGTGTCCGTGTAAGTGCCGCGCTCTGCTGTGTAGTTGCTCGTCCTGCGAACGGAAATAACATTATGCTCAAAGTCAATGTCTTTCCATTCAAGACCAAGCATTTCCGAGCGCCGCAAGCCCGTGTAGGAAATCAGGTAAAAGAACGCACGGTACTTTGTCGGTTCGTCGATGAGTTTGTTCAGAAGCAGTTCCAGCTCCTCCTGCGAGTAAATCTGCTTCTCCTTGACCTCGCCTTTTGGTATCGTGACCTTCGTGCAGGGATTTTCCGAAACTACGCCCATTTTCACAGCATAGCTGAACACATCTGAAATGAAACTCAAATTATGCCGTATAGTTTTAGGTGCAAGCGGCTTACCCGTTTTCTCGTTCGCACCCTCTTTGGCAAGGGAATTTACAAAGCCTTGCAGCTGTCGGGGTGAAATCTTATCAATCCGCAAATGCCCGATAGCAGGATAAATGCGGTGGGTAAGCTGTTTCATTCGCTCGTATGTGGTGCTTCGGAGATTGAGCCTTGCGTAGTCAGAGAACCACTCATCCGCCAGTTCCTCAAACTTGACCGCTTTCGCCTTATAGCCGTGCATACAGGCTTCCTCGAACATCACCGCTTGTCGGTTCAGCTCCTTTTGAATTTGCCGCTCCGACATACCCTCGTCGGGCTTCCAAGTCATCGCCTGCTCCTTATGATTGCCGTTTTTATCGTAGCCCAGCGACACCCGTATCTGATACGTGCCGCCGCGCTTTCTGATTGTTGCCATAAAATATCGCTCCTTTCGATATTGTAGATTTATGACATACTCTCTGCAACTCTATTTTACCACTTTAAAGTGTGATTTGTCAAGAGGTATGTTATCTTTTCTGTGCATTTCTTGTTGTATTTTTGCGTGCATTTGCGTTCTGCTCCGCAGCCTGCTTTTCTTCCTGTTGTGCCTTTATGAGATTGTCAATGTAGTTGCCTTCCACAATCTCCTCATACACTTTAATCAGCGTGTTTATGCGTTTCAGCGCCTTTTCCTGTTCTTCGGGATTGTCGCCCTGTGAGCGAATTTGATGAATGGTGCGCTGTAACTCCTGCGCCTTTGCGTAAATGCTGTCACGGGAGGTCAAGCCAAACTCGCCGATTGTAGCAAGCTGTTCCGAGAGATAGTTTATCCGAGCGTCATTTTGGAAGAAATAGTATCTGCGTTTATCTGTTTTCTTCGGTTCAAGCTGAAACTGCTTGACAGCGGTTGTAATGTTAAGAATGGTGATATGAAACCGCTTCTCAATCGGGCTTGCGTTCTGCGCTTTATATCTCACACGGTCGGTAAACATATCCTTTTCAGCTATGCGCTGTTCAAGGTTTTTCGGCAAGTATTCATCACCGAGGTTTTTCAGCCGCACGAAGCGTTCAGCCGAGGGGTGCTTCACCGATATGTACTTGCCTTCTTTGACTTCATAACCACACTCCTGCAACCGATAGAGCAAATCGTCAAGGGTTTCCGTCCTATACACCAGCCTGTCAATGTCCAGCTTAATCTGCTCACGGATAGTCGGCGCTTTCTCGTCGGGCTTGTAGTGGGACGCAATCGCTTTTGCCGTCCTCAAAGCGTAATCGGGAACATAAAGCGTGTTGCTTTCGGCAACGCAAGGTATTTTCGCACGAGCCAACCCGTCCGCTATGTATTGTAGCTTGTCGGGGCTGTAAATGTTTACAGTTACAAATTTTGCATTAACTTGTTTGCTCAATTCGGAAATAGTTTCGTTACGATTTATGATTTCCCCACGCATAAAATCATTCTGGTTTTTGATAAGAGTAACTTCATCTGGGGTTAGCTCCTCAACAGGTTTCTTTTTCAGCTCGTTTATGTGAGCGTTTAATTTGTTGATTTGCTCCGCTTTAAGGGCAGCCTTCTTGTAATCCTCAACGGACATATGCTGCCGATGAACATTTTTATCCTCTCGCCGCAAACCGTGTTTCAGCAAAATCTGCTCCATAACCGAACGCTCACTTTCAGACCAAGCCGTCCACTCGTTCTGCATTTTGTTGGACGAGGAAAACCCCTGTTCCCGAAGCGCCCCGCTCATTGAGTTTTTCAGCGACATACCTCGCCGTCCCTTGTGAGCCACGGGAACGAAGTCAATATGAAGGTGCGGCGTACTCTCGTCAAGGTGCATTACGGCATTAAACACTTTAAGGTTAGGATTGCGTTTTTCAAAATCCTGCACATATTCGTCAAGCATAGT
Organism: Oscillospiraceae bacterium; assembly: GCA_022766785.1. Classification (GTDB taxonomy): domain Bacteria; phylum Bacillota; class Clostridia; order Oscillospirales; family Ruminococcaceae; genus CAG-115. The sequence continues at coordinate 19,975 of JALEOL010000024.1, read as the reverse complement.
TTTTGCAGTTTCCCAATTCTCTGTATCAAGTCCGCAGTCGTGCGAATCCCCAAACTGCACAACCACTTCATAGAACAGCTTTACCTTTTTCGATTTTTTGACTTGCTCGTAGTAATCGTGAATTTCTCGGTCTGGGCGGTCTTGCTTCAGATTGTATTCCATAATCGCCTCGCCAAAGACCTGATGATAGAAATCACGCAAGTCGATTTTTGTGTAGGTAATGTTATCTGCCGTTCTTGAAACATCAACATTGTGAGCGGTGATAACTCGGTTGTTGTGGTCGAGGTAACCGCTGTCAACACGAAACGAAACCGACAGCCCGTTTGACTTTTTCACGCTCATTGTATATATCTCCCTTCGTCTGTTTTTGAATTTATCCTGTCAGCTGCCGCTGTTCCGAAAAATCATTTTTTGAATTTATCTTAAAAACGGCAGCAAGTTAAAAAGTTCAGTTTTAAAATTTATCTCATCATCGGCAGCAAGACAAAAAATACAGTTTTTCAATTTATCTTCAAAATGCCCGATTAAACCGTTTTAAGAAATTGAGCATATTTTTCGATTTTAGTCGTTGTTGCTATACTCAATAGTGATAGTGACAAGCTCCGCCCGTCATTATCACATTGAGTTGGGGAAAATTCCCCAAACCTCTTTTCGCTTACCACTCCGAGATTTGAGATAAATTCTCAAACCCCTCTCAACCAGCCACCTCGTAAAACGAGGTAAAAGCGAAAATCGCTCCCAAATGACTGACCTCGGAATTGAGGTAAATCTCAAAACCTCTCTCACTCGACCTCTGCGGACAGGAGTGAAAACTCTCCAAGCCCGACAAAATTTTTCTTTTCAAATCTGAAAGAAAAATTTCTCCGAGCAGTCACGCACTCCCATACATATCGTGATTAACAAGCGTTGTGTAGTAGGCGTCCTTTGTTGTCGGAGCGTTGTAAAGCGTCGTTATCAGATAAGCTCTGATGTTCTTCACGTCGCTTGTGTTCCGTTTCAAGGCAAGCAGCACATATTCGATATGCTCGTGATTGAGTTTCAGGAAGCGGCTCTTAACCACCTCGTGTGGCAAGTCCTCGCCGTGAACCCGAACTGTGTTTTGGCTTGAACACACTAAATCAACCATTACCTCCACCAGCTCGTCAACCTTCTCCTGCTCCTTTTCTTCAAAGCAGTCATACTCGATATTCTCACGGATAAGCTCAAGGTAATTGCTGCGTTCATCAGCAGAAACAATCTCGGCTGAATTATCCATCATATCAATCCTATCGCCGCTTTGGATTGATTGATTAGGATTATTCTCTTTAGATTTTATTATATTAGGATTTATAGTATAAGGCACGTTTTGTGCCAACTTGATGTTACAATTTGTCACTTCTTGTTGGACGATTTTGTCACTACAAGAAGTTACATTTTCGCACTTCTGGGCTATCGGGTTCAGCTCGTTCATAACCGCTTCGCCCTGTTTGAGCAAATCGTCAAGCGGCTCTGTATCGTCAAGCACACGAAAATACCGTTTAGCGGGCATTCCGCACCTCTTGCACTCGATAATTCCTGCGTCAATCAGCACTTTTATTGCGGCGCTCTGTTGGCGTTTGGAAAGCGTTGTGCTTTCCTCCAAATCTGCAATCTTGGAGTAGAAGAAGCCTTCCTCGTCAAGCATATCGTGCTGTTCGTAATAGACCTGCTTGCTAATCAGCGCAGCGTAAACCACCGCCGCCCCAAGCCCCAAAGCGTGAGCAATGGGGCGGTTGTACGAGCCTGTGTTTGTGGGGTTAATCCGTTCAAGTATTTTCATTATGCACCAACAAAATAGCGAAGCAGAGCCGCTTTCGGAACGAGTATCTTTCCACGCTTGCCTTGTCCCGTTCTGATTGAAGGGATTTCCTTGCGGGCGATAAGCTGCCGAACCGTGTACTCGTTCAGCCCCTTGACCGCTTCGGTACACTCCTTTATCGTCAGCATTTCAACCTTTTCGGGTGGGGCGGTTGTTTCGGCTTTCGGCTGCTCGTTCTCTACAAGCTGTTCGAGCAGGCTGCTCATTGCCGCAATAATTTCTTCTCGCTTTGCGTTTGTCATAAAAGTTACCTCCTTGAATGGTGTTGTTCGGAATGTCGGGTGAAGCTTCGTCCCTTGACAATATTCTACCATTCGGGATTGACAAATGCAATAGGTTGTGATATACTATACAAGGATAGTATTATGAAATAATTGCGTTTTACCATTGAATAAACGCTTTTATAATGCGGTTAATTGCACTTTTCCATTTTATCCTTGTTAAAATGCGTTCTGGCTTAAATCCTGCCGCGAATAGCTGTATTATGCCATATTTACAGGTGGATTTTCAGCTGTTTCAGCCCTATTTGGCGCTTTTATTAGTACATTATCCTTGTAAAGGAGGTAGTTTTCTATGGATTTTGAGAAGAAATTTGATGTTAATTATGATTACGAGGCGGTTCTTCTGCTCACGGACAGCACCGAAACCCTGATAGGCGGCTCGACAAAAATCATCAAAAAGGCGCTGAAAAACAGCGACACCCCAAATCTCGCCGTTAAGGATTTGGACATATATCTTCGTGAACAGCCGCTCGGTACTTTTGCTGCTGATGTGTTCAAGTCGTTGTCGGATGTGGAGAAGCTTCAGGAACTTTCGGACAGGCTCTACGCTAACCTTTGCGACAAGAACTCCAACAGCCACAGAGTTGCCGAAACAAAAAACGAGCTTGATTGCATCTTCAAGGTTGATAAGAGCATTACCCTGCGCCTGCTTGCAAGGACTATCTCAAAATGGTACAAGACCGTCACTTTCTTTTATATGAACGCGCGGCACGGATTGCCTCTGAAACAGACCGATAGAGCGTTGTTGGGCGAGCAGTTCCGTGATGATGTGGAAACGCTGATTACCGACACATTCACCACGCTGAAAAAGAAAAAATCTCCGCAGGACACGGAGATTTGTGAGGTTATTAGGTTTAATTGCAGCGAGATTTCGGAACTATTGACGGAGTATTCCTGCTATTTGACGAGCAGAAAAGTGTTCTGCGTTCAGTGTAAGCTGTGCGGCAGCTTCTTCCTCGCTAAGTCGAAGAACACGCAATACTGTGAGGATTGTAAGGTGCTTCGCAAGAAAAACAGCAAGGTTATTTACAGGGAGAAATGCTCGGAGGGAGTTTTCAGCTTTCGACAGCAAGTAAAGTATAGGTTTGAGAATTTTATGCACAAGAATAAGGCTTGGGAACGTCTTTCCGACACCGACAAAGCCGAATACAAGGCGCTTCACGACGAGTTTATCCGCACCTCTGCGGCTATGCTTCGGAAGTTTGAGAAGAACGGTGGGGAGGAGTTGGAGAAGGCGATTGAAGACTATATCGGTAGTATTAACAGTAGGAGGGCAGAGTTGGAAGGGAGAGCAAAATAGCGGAAAGCACACTCCTTTTGAGCAATAAGCTGCCTGCAATACTTTATGGGGTTGATGATTTCAGCGATGAGAATGAATGATCTCAGCACAACGAGTTGACGGAAACAGCGGATCGCTGTTGCTATGCCCTATAGCGAATGGAAAAGCTCCACAGTGCTACCAAACCTAGCGAATGGAAAACTTAAGTGCCTATAAGAACAAGCCCTCAGAAACGCTTGCAGAATGTTCTCGGGGGCTTGCTGTTTGTATTCAGTTTCAATAACGTATCTGCTGATTGTGTGATATGCCATAACGATGATTTAGGCTTGCGTGGAACGGAAAGATAGTAAACCAATAGACAAAGACTTGTGTGGTACACATGATTATAGCTGTTCACGTATTATGGCATCAGCTTTGGGTAATGCATATTTCAGCAATTTGTCGGAAACAGTAATCACGTTTAAAGGTATTCCACTATAAAGTTTGCTCCACATTGCAGGCAACACCATGATTTTATGTGATTTGCCATTTTCAATCAGGAAGTGTTGACACTCATGAGCTTCGATTCTATAATCTGAGCCAAGAGCGTTTAATGGAAGCAATAATTTTTCTTGTTCTTCATAGGATAACGGTTCTGGAAGAACAGAATATTGACACCAATCTAACAATTGTAGTGCTGCAAATCGATCTAAGTTACTCTGCACCCTTTGATTCCAGAAATGCATCATACATTCATGGCAAGCACTATCACACTTTGCCGGACATTCGCTCAGTACTTTCCTGATTTCAGCCATTAATTCCTCAGTACGATCAGCTAATGTAGAGCAGTAGCCTGCGCCGCTTGACAAACTATCAAATAAGAAAACATCAACAAAGGCTTTTTCCTGTGCATTATCGTAACGCAAGCGATAACCACTTCGTATTTCATTAAATTCTATATCCAAAAGGCGACCGCCTGCAAGTGTCATTGCTTCTGCCATAGTCTGACCCGCTCTGTGAATCCACAGCTCTTTGGGATCCACATTAACTTTATCGTATGGTAAAGCTATCTCGTACACAACCATGTCTGTTCGGAATTGACTTCCTAAATAAGTATTAGTAATTTGTGAGGGAGAATGATGGCAATCAAACTTTTTATATGGATGTACAAATGGTTTCAGTAATTTTGAGAGCGAAACAGAATCATCGCCTGGTACGGCTGCCCCACATTCCTTACACACCATAAAGCCTTTTGATTTAGGACCTTTGTTTACGATGATAAGCGGATCATCGTCACGTTTTGAATATCTAAGATTATCATATGATTCTACATCTATCATTTCCTCTTCAGTAGGAGTAATTGAGTAACTTGGATTTTCTGCAAATGAAATATCGGCGTCATCATCGTTTTCACTCTGTTTTCTGCCGTTTACCGGAGCAAACCCCCAAGGTTTCAATACAAACTTCTGTTGAATATTGTCTTTACCACAGAATGGACAATTCTTCACAGGCGATAGCCCCATCCAGTTACAAGACTGATCTTCACAGATATAAAGAGTCCTATAATAGTCTGTACTTGAAAAATAAGGTAGTGCTGGATGTTTTTGCTCTCCGGGTTTGAATTTAGAGTGGAAGCTATAAATACCTCCTGATTTATATACTTCTTTATTGATAACGATTATTCTACCAGGAGCGTATTCACTAATTGCCATATCCAAAGAACGTTCAGGCTTTTGAACAATACTCTTTCCTTGATTATCTTCAACATAAAACCCAATTACATCCTTCGGGAACGAATATGTCGGGAAAATGCCCTCTTCCAAAAGTGTATCAAGAACTGTCTTTGAAGAATCTTCACCGTCTTTGTAATTTTCAGGGAAACTTTCAACCTTGTGCTTCAAAGCATCCATTTCTTCCAAGAATTTATTTTTGTATTGACTGAAATTAAAATCAACGCCGTCTGGAATCAGTGCGGTCATATCAAAATCCATAGCTTGTTTACTTAGTATATAATCTGAGAATTGCGAATACCATTGTGTATAGAATTTATCAATTTCTTGCTGATCTGCACCACTGTAAATGCTGTCGAAGAATTCAGTTATTAATATAACATTAAAATGTCTTGAAACCAATTTTGCATTATGAACATCTATCCACGGTGTGCGTGGTTCTCCTGAAATGATTTCTTCAGGATTATGGAAATAATAACTATCATGCGGACGATTATCTGCAAAGGTCACAATAGTTGATATTGCGGCGCTTTTACGTCCAGCACGACCTGCACGCTGCTGATAATTCTCTCTCATGGGAGGAATATTCCTTAAACCAACTGCGGTTAGAGAGCCAATATCAATACCAACTTCCATCGTTGTTGTGCAGCTAAGTATATCAACGGGACGGTCATTATTTACATGAACATTCTGAAAACGCATTTCAAAATCCTCGGTTGTAGACCAAGTATTATCTCTTTGATCCTTATGCGATAATTGCGCAGTATGCTCCTCTGTGTTAATACGAGTCATGAGAGCCTGTGGATCTCCCTCTACAGCTTTGAGGACAGGTGACCGCCAAAAATCAATGCCCTTGAAATCATCTTTGCTCATTACATGAGGCTCACCTTTACCACAATGTGCACATTTTCCCCATACTGTATACGGGAAAACTCCACTGCAACGAGGACACTTGTACCACTCATGGTCTGCACCATAATGTAACGATATTATTTCCATATTTAAGTAATATGTTGAAGTGTGCTCCCCTTTAGCAAGGAATTTACTAAGCTGTTCGGCAATTATAATAATCTGTTCCTTGGAATATCCATGTTCTGTCAATAATGACCGGATTCTTGTGGGGAGTTCGGTTTCACTTTCAATGCCTAATCTTTGCCTATATACAGTTAAATTTCGACGTGTAGAATCTGGTATATCAGAGCCTACGGCATATTCAGAAGTCATTATTTCCATCGCCCAAGCGGCAAATAGTATTTTAAACTCTGCTAACGTCATGGAAATATCAGCATCGTCAAAAGCTTCTTCTATTTCATCAAATGTGTCTCCATCAATATCACACGGCTCAATCCAACAAAGTCCCGCATCGGTCAGCGAACGGAAATTACTGCAAAGCTGGCGGAGTAAATGCTCATTATACTGATCAGGTTTATGGCTAAAGTATTTCTTTGCCATCTTGTCATATTTTAATGAATCGCCCTTCTTTTTGTAGCGCTCCTCCATTTTTGCCAGATCTTTAAGCAGATCAATCTCATTATTACCATAAAAGAATCTTAATCCATTTTGGTATGCCACTTTCAAAAAGAAGGTATACAGCAAAGACATTGTAGGCTCTTCATTGTTTGATAATGCCCATTCTTGTAGTTCTTTCGCAGCAACTGTCAGGGCTTTCTTCATTGCATCTTCATCAGCAGCTCTTGTCAAATCTCTTGCAAGAACGGCGGCTCTTTGCCTGCTATCAGAGAAAAGAAGCACTTTACGCCCTTGATTGACAATATCAGCGCACTTAGGAACAGGCGGCTGAACATAGAATTGCTCAGATACAATATTGAAAAACGGTTCATTACCTTTGGTTATAAAATCAGTAGCATTAAATCGATTCTTTTCACACTTAGGGCAGCTTTTGAATGTTAAGGTATCAGGACGACCTTTCGATTCGGCAGTACAGTAGGCAACATGAAGAAAGCCATTTTCGCCTGTATGGTCATTGTAGTAATCCACTCTCCCAGCAAGTGTATTAAGCCACCCTACGACCACATCTTTTTTCTTTTTGAAAGTACCGTCGTTGGGAATTGTATAAAAATGGACTTCTTTTAAATTCTCAGTAAACTGAATTCCCGGTTCATTCCATACAAAAGGATTCGTACCTTCCGAAATATCCATGTATCCACGAAGGAACAATGCACCGCAAGAACGTTCATTCAAAAGTTCGTATATCATACCTCCACATTCACATCTTGTACCGGGCTTATTTAAGTATACTCTCCCCAATCCTAAGCTTCCATCATGATTTTTATGCTTACACATAGGGTTTGAACAGGCATAGATACCCTGTAACCCACGAAACATCATGTGTAATCTTGCAGGATATAGCACCTGATTATTAGAATTTTTAGCAAGGGGAGCAATTGCAAGAAAGGCACTCGTGGCTTTTTGAGCGATTTCAACTTCTTCACTCGGAAATGCTATTAAGGCAAGCTGATTGAAGCTCATTGCATTTCCTCTGGTTGCTTGCATGATCCTGCGCATAGGATTTGTATTGAATAGGCATTTGTACAGCCATACTTCAACAGATTTTTCATCATCAAAATCGCAATCCGTATCAAATTTTAATCTGTTTGCAAAATCAGCAATAGCTTTTTTCTTTGTATTCCAGTCGCCTTGTAAAGAGTCAATGTCAAAATCTATTAAATCCCGAGCTATTATCTCCGAAGCTGTTAATTCTATTGGTTCTTCTTTGCCTCTAATTATCTTGAAGCTATTATCTTTCTCATTTTGAGCACTAAGTTCGCAGGCAAACTTATAAACCGGCGTATCATCTGACGGAACGCTGGCACTTGTCAGTATAAATTGAACACGATCACGTCCAATACCGAGCTTATGAAGCACTCTGCGTATAAGTAGAGCGACTTCACCACCGGCAGAACCTCTATACATATGTGCTTCATCAATAACAAATAATAGCTTATTATCATTTGAGCTTTCAAGCCATTCGCGAGTGGATTCCCAAATTGATTTCTCAATAGGGCGCATAAGCATATACTCAAGCATTGAATAGTTAGTGATAAGAATATCAGGGCAGAACATCTGCATTTCATACCGAGTTACAAGTTCAGCATCATTCGGATCAGTCAGTATTGCATTCGGATCTTCCAGCCGATCTACAAAGCTTTCAAGGTCAGCTTTAGAAGGATATTTACCTAATTCTTTAAGTTTTTCTTGCACTTCCGCTGACTGTTCAAGAATATCTCTTCTTATTGTTTCAGCATACTTGACATTTTCGTCAAAATCATTTTCACCGGGATAGGGAGTACGTCCGGTATACATACCGAACTGCGGAACGCGAGAACCTGGAGAGAGTTTATGTATAATATCGTGAAATCCATTTTTCCCGTTGCCGATCATTTTTCTAAGGCGACCCATTTGGTCAGATACAAGTGCGTTCATGGGGTAAAGCATTATGGTACGAATACCTCTGATCTTCCAAGTTTCGGGAAAATGAATCTGTTCCATTAACAGTTTTGTAGCTAATGGCCACATAAAACATTCTGTTTTACCAGAGCCTGTTCCTGTAGATACGAATAAATCTTTTCCTTTATAATAATTCTCTAACGATTCGATCTGATGCAAATATGGATTTTGAAAAACCCCAAGGTTTCTATTAATCATTTCTTGGAGAATAGTCTTAACATCATTAGGCAAATCCGCCTTGTTTATACCATTTGGTACTGACAAATAGGCATGGTTAGCTTCGATATAAGGCTCTTGATACAATAGTCCTGGTTCCTCTAACTCTGAAAGGCAGGCAGAACGCAGGGAATCATTTTTTCCAAGGTATACTGTGCTGATATAGTTTATAAGTTTGTTCTTCAACGCTTCATGCGTACTTTTAACTCCGTATTTCTCCATGTTATTCCTCCACTATACGTATGCCTATTGAGTCAAAATATGGCTTAATATACTGCCAAATGTAGCCATACATTGTCCAGCAGAGCATATCGTTTATTCGATTATAGGGCCAAGCGTAGCTTTCAAGCATTATTCGTTCGTTTGTAGGGAGATGTGTATATAGTTTCAGATGAATATGATCACCATAATTCTTTATTACTGCAGTCACGTTATTGTTTGCTTTCTTTCTTAAGGCGTACATTATTCTGATATGATACCCTTGTTCTTGTAAAAATGGGTCTATTCTATGCATTAGCTTGCTTTTAGTTTTTAACAAATAATACTCATACCCATTTTTGTTGATAGTTAATCTTCCAAGAATAACATCATCGGATACGTTTGGTAACGAACTATCCCAAGCTGAGTAGTTGTTCCTGGACTTATGTGCTGGATTGAAATACATTAAATCATTCATTTCAGAAGGGATAGCTGACCACCATATGTTTTTAAGAAAGCCACTTAGCCATTCTTCAGCGTTTTCGTTTACTTCTGATTGCCTTGTGACATTACTATTGCAAAGTGTTGATATTCCAGAGTAGATAATGTTTTTACCTAGGATTTCGCCATATATTGTATCATAACCTGAGATGAACTGCTTTCTATGAGCAATAGAAAGAGCCAAGTTAGTATCAAATCCCTCATTCAATAAATCGCCATGATTTAACAATCTGTTCCTAATCATCACAACAGGGTTTTCTTCTGCATCCTCGACCTTAAACCAAGGAGCTGTATCAGGATTCATTTTGATAAGCGATTCTAATACAGCATTCCCACGTTCATAGATATGCCTTCGGCTTACCCCCGAAAGATGATTTTCTTTACTGCCAACCGGTTGATCCATGGCGATGGCTTTTACCCAGCTTGCCATTCCTGAATATATCACTCTGCACTTATAGGCAGTTACATCTTCGTCATGATAATGACAAATACCAAGATCGGCAGCCATTTTATCTACAATCGAATTCATTTCTTATTATCCCTTAATTATTTAGCCCAGTAACTCTTTGCCATGTTCTATACCGTTTTCGTGGAATAATTCCTTTAAGCGATCAGTATTTCCTATTGAACGTGCTGTAGCTATTAGTTGCGTAAGTATCAGATCACTGTTATTTAATGAAGTATTGTATATTGATAAGTATCTTGAATACAAACCAATTTGCGTATTGCTCAGCAATTCCGAAAATAGTCTGGTTGCTTTTCTGGCATCCTTATACGACTTTGATTTCATATCAATAGCTCTATCATAAAAGGAAAAACTGTCAAGAACGGTAAATGAGTGCAGTAAATCAACAGCCTTTTTCTCAAAACCGCTATCGCCATCAACAAAAATCGCACGATTCCATACTCCTGGTATAATCATTTTTGACGGAGTACCTTCTAATGATAAGAGTATAAAAACATTGTCCCAGTTTTGCATAATGTTTGAAACCGCATTAAAAGCATTGATAGAGAAACTATCAAAAATACCATGAATAAGACATACCATAGGCGATACTTTGCTTGCATTATCATTGATAGCATCGGACAATTCCTCAATGCTGATTCCTTGAATTGGTATAAATACCTCGGATACAGTACCACCATTAAGAACAGCTGCCAAACATTGAGCAATAAGCTTGGCGTTTTCACTTATTACCAAAGGTGCTTTCTCAGATATTCCAAAGCTGATGGCTTGCGATATTTCGATTGACTTTTCATTATCATATCCAATGCGTGTTAGATTATCGCTAAACTCATCTTCAAATGTATCAATATCTTCAATTTCTCCGTCTTCAACGCAGTCTATGTGCGAATTGAAAACTGATAATTGCTTTGAAGGTTGTTTTGCATTTGAAACAACAGGAGAAGAAATCGGAGCAACAAATGCCATATTACTGATAAAATCAGCAACATTTTGTTTTGCCTTTTCAATTTGCATGGCAATTTTGGTTTCAACATCTGACGCAAGCTGTTCTCTCTGACTGAGCGTAGATTGTAATTGCTCCATTTCATCAGATAGTCTATCCTTATCAATTTCTAATTGTTTTATTTCGTCCTGCTTGTTTTCAACTGATTTTATAATATCTTTGAGTTTAGATTCAGCCTCAGCAAGTTGTTTCTCATTCTCGACCTTCCATTTATCTGCCAACTGTTGCTTGCACAATTCAAGCAACTCTGTATTTCCTTGTAAAGCGCGAGAAATGATAGCTGTATCAAGATCGGAAGATGATAAGTATGTGTCAGCTAAACTAATAAACCCGTCAATATATTCCTGTGCTGTTTCTTCTGAACAGTTATAAGCGAGTGTCAGTTCTTGAATTATAGTCTGAGTAGGAATAGCCGTTAAATAGTTTCTATAATGCTGAACCTCTTTTTTTGATAGGCCATATTCACGAAGATTAGCATTAGTAAGCCGGGACATGATAATAGATTTAACTGCTTCATAAGGGTTGCGAACCCGATAAATAGACTGCGGTATCCCGAACGATAAATACTGATAGATTCTGATACCAGCAAGTTCTATTGTGTCAGATAGCTTAATGATATACTGTGGAAGCGTATAAACACAGGATTTTAGAACGATTTTATCATTGAAACGGTCAAAATCAGCAGATGAGCAAAGTAAGCCATTTAAGATAGAGTTCTCTTCGTATACAAACAGCAGTTTGCTGCAAGCAAATTGTATAGATATTCCGCTTTTTAGTAAGGAAACTACATCATCAAGTGTTTTACAGTTTGACAACTGAACTATCTGCGTAAGCTGAATGGTACTGCAATAGTCGGTTTCAACATAATCCTTGTCTGGATCAGTATCTCTGGGGCTAACATTCCAATTCCAAATTCCTATGGCTTGCTCGGTATCAGGTCCGTTTCTCCAATACAGACGATCTCGATTAGAAAAATAATGTGGAATTGTTTCATCCGCTATAAACGGGACAATCAAGCCGTCCCCGGTAATATCGGCAAGCCTATATATCCATCGCTGCTCGTTATAATCATATTGAATTTGACCTATTGAAGTATATTGGTAATTTGAAATAAAAGGTTGTGATACTTCACTTCCTACATATCTTTCAAGTGCCTGATAACGCTCAAGCTCGTGTTGCAAACTGGAGTTAGTTGATTCAGCAATATGCAGTTTAGTAGTTGTATCACTTAATAGATCTTGATTATTCTTTAATTGTTCATTTGCATCATCAAGATTAAGCTTTAGCGCTTCATTATGTTCCTTTTCTTTAGTCAACTGATTACGGATTGTCTGAATGTCGGCATTCAGTCTTTCAATTTCTGCATTTTGTATTTCGATATTGTGTTCTTCAAGTACGGCATCTGATGTTTTCTTAACAAGGGATATTGCGTCGATGATCAACTGTATATAATCGTCAGTATATTCTTGCTTAGTCAGCTTGAAGTACAATTCTATTCTATCGCAGAAAACGCTGTCGGGAAGGGTTTTTAGTAACGCTTCTCCGGCGGTATAACCTTCATGCTCAAGTAAGTCACGATTTTCTTTAATTTCTGATAACCATTGTCTGACAGCACTCAGTATTACAGATTGAATGAATGGCTTATTTGAGTATTTTATAAGGAATGAAAGGGTTTCATCGTCTGTCATCTTTTTAACGGTAAATCCCGGCTTGATTTTGTTAAATTCTTTAGGATTCTTTTGGAAGTAATATCTTACATCCTTAAAATGCATACGTTCACAAATATATTTGATTTCATCGTTTGATAATTCGGAAATATTATACATATGATTTCCTCTCCTCACTATGTTATTCGTTGTTCGACATTCCGAGTGACAACTCCAATAAACGTAATTGTCGTACTGTTTCAAGATGAATCATATCATTAACCATTGTTCTGATAATAGCTTGATAGAGCTGTTCATATTGATTTTTCTTTAAGTATTGCAATATATGATTTACCCACACAGGAATAGGAATTATTTGTCCCTTCGCAGAAGCAATAATCACTTGAGAGAATTTGTCTATATCTGCATCAAATGCTGCATTTTCGGTGAATTTAATACAATCATATACTGTTGAACCTATAATCAGGGATATTTCAGAAATTCCTTGATTTTCAGTTATTGCAGTTTGCGGTTCTCTAACCGTGAAATGCTTATACACCATTTCAGAAGTGCCTAAATATAAATCAAATTTACTGTTTGATTTCAATATAAAGCCTTTAGCAACTACATTTCTGCTTATTTTATTAAATTCGTTTTCTTCTCCTGCTGAGTTAATAAATGAAAAGCCATATGAATAACCGCTATGTTGAAGTGTTTGAGTAATAAATGCTACCTCTCTTCCAGCATATTTTCTGTCCACGGATAAAATTGTTGGGTACGAGCCTAGTGAAAGCTCGACTGTATGAATACCCTTTGAAATAGTTTGTACATCTTTTTTATACACTGCATTGCCGGAATAAGAGAAAACACTGGGTTCTGCGTTACCACTTGATACCACACAAATAACATTTGAATCATTTTTTACAGGAATCATGTAATCCTGTTGAACAACAGGCGGCCAAACAGGAATTAGCTCTGATGAACATTCTAACAGCCACACGCCAAAATTCAACTTCATATATGAGCTTATAAGCGTAAATTCTCTTTTGTTATCGACTGACACATCAATCTTAAATTTTATTATTTTGAAGGCAGTTTTATTGATTATGGCCTTTCCAATCGCAGTCTGGCTTATATTAGAATGATATAAAAAATCATTTTTAACAACAGCATAGTAATATCTGTTTGTAGATATGCTATCACCTCTACGAATCTTTTTTCCGCCTGTTTCACTATAAGAAAAGATAGCACCATTTGACTCAAAACCATCTGCGTAATCCGACCATTTTCTTTGCAGATCAAAAATCTGTGTTCCTCCATCAACTGAAATAGAATAATTTTTTCCGTACAACGGAATAAAATCGACTGGGATAAGCGTAGTGTTGTCTGACAAGAAATTTGATTGATCGACTTTGACGGTTCTGCATTGCTGATAAGAAGATATTTTAACAGTACAATTAAATCGTGTGGCACTCTCTAATGTTTTAGCGCCAAGGGCAGGAAATCCTATATTTAGTTGGAAGTTTCCATTACTAATTTGAGTAATAAATAGAGGTAAACCAACTCTTTGGATTATAGTGAGATTCGAGCGTCCATCGACACGTTTATCGCATTCAGGTGTTCGGTCAGTCTTTTCTTGATGGTAAAACTGATTGGGATGACTTCCACCCTTAGCACGAAAGAAAACTATTTCGTTACATTCAGGGCAGTAAAAACGTGTGCGACGTTGTGGAATATAATACTGGTTATCAAAATCATCTGCATCAACCTCGATTTCAGTTCCAATTCCATACCTATCAATCGCATACTTCATATTTTTCGCCCCAATCCGATAAGCTTAATTAAACCCTTTATAACTACCAAACCCCAACATATAAACTGCCATAGCCACAGCAAGATTTTCATCATCAATGTTCTGTTTTTTAGCAAGAGCCTTCAGCTCATCAATAACCGTATCATGCGGAACGATAGAGCCTTCAAGCTCGTCTACAGCCTTCTGAATGATAGAAGGCAGCACCATACACATCTGATAGAAAGCATCTTCCTGTCCTGTAACCAAGGCGTAGAACTGGTCAAGACTCACACGGCGGATCAGCTTATGTCCGACCTTTTTCTTGTCAACGGTAGTCTCCCATTTGATATTCTGAGACCTCTGGGCGATAGCTTCAACAAGGAAACAAGCACAATCATCATCGGTGAGGAGCTGATTCTGCATCTTGATAAAGGTCTTGCCTGCCGAAGCCGAATTCATAGTGTTATGTTTATTCTTCATCTCAACATAAACGGTGTGTACTACGCTGTCATCAGGCAAAGAAATACCATTAGGATTTTCAAAGATAACATCCCAGCCGCCCTCTTTGCCATTGTCGGGAACACGGCAGTTTGATATGTATTGGAATATACGCTGATGAAAGTAGCCTATATCGTTGTTGTTAGACTTGTCACGCTGACGGAAAATCTCATTACTAACGATTTCTTCCCACGAAGCCTGGTAAACCGTCTTATCAAATATCAGCTTAATAGGGTCAATGATATTCTTATTGAAACGCTTCAAATCGAATGATTCGAGCTTTTCACCATACTTCTCTATGGTTTTCTTAACATGCTTTGTAAAATCTTCTTCACTGATAAAACTGAGCGTCCACATTATGATAAGCCCTCCAATGCGATTTTAATTTGTTTTGCTATGTCCATTGCGAGATTGACAGGAACAGCATTGCCAACCTGTTTATACTGCGAACCAATGCTACCGCAGAACTGCCACTCATCGGGGAAACTCTGACAACGGGCATTTTCACGAATAGTAAATGGACGTGGTTCAAGAGGGTGACAGCGATCCGTCTGCTTTTGGCTGGGTGAAGTTAGAACAGTTAGTGACGGCTCGTCCAAACTTAGCCTGCGCAAAATGCCTGTTCTTCCTCCCTCCATATACCAACAGCTTTTCATGTACTCTTTTGCAATATCTTCAGGAATATCCCTCCAGTACCCGCCCGGAGGCACAAGTTCAAATATCTTACGCTTGTATTCCGAATATGGTGTTCCTGCACTTTCAGGACAATCAAGCAATACATCACGCAGAACAGGCTTATAGTCATGAGGCGTAGGGAAAGTAAAATTTATCTTATCCGCAAGGTCTCTCCTGATGCCTATAGTGATAAGTCGTTCTCGCTTTTGTGCAACACCGTAATCCCACGCATTCAACACTTTCTTTTGAATGGTGTACCCCGTGCTTTCAAAAATATCTGTAATAGTCTTATATGTTCTGCCCTTATCGTGTGTCAGTAGACCACGCACATTCTCAAAAAGAAACATCTTAGGTTGGAGTTGCTCCAAGAATTTTGCGTAGTGATAAAACAACGTTCCACGGGCATCTTCAAGACCAAGCCTTTTTCCTGCGTAAGAAAAGCTCTGGCATGGTGCTCCGCCCGAAAGCAAATCAAGATCGCCCTTTTTCAAGCCGAAATACTCTTGCAGATTAAGGCAAGATATATTAGCAATATCATCATTTATAACTCTCCATTCTGGTCTGTTCCTGCGTAGAGTATCAGCTGCATCTTTATCTACTTCTACAAGACCAAGCGTTTTAAATCCGGCTTTCTCAATACCAAGAGCAAGGCCGCCAGCACCTGCAAAAAGCTCAATAGCTGAAAAAGTCCTTGTGTCCTTCTTTGTTGTAATATCCATAATATCACCGATATTGCAATTCAGTACCATGCATATTTTTTCAAGACTATCGAGTGACACAGTTTCATTCTTTCCCATACGAGCCATAACATTGAAACTTATGCCTGACGCTTCTTTCAGTTCGGTCTTATTCATCCCTCTATCAATAAGTAATTTCCATAGATTATTGTAGCTTACTGCCAACGCGTTTCATTCCTTTCTGTATCATCAGATACAATTATGGGTTATAAAAATTATAGCACAGAAAGTAGAAATAGTCAATCTTTCTCACGATTATGTTAGATAATCTATTAGCAACCATCAAAAAGCGTTTCAGCCTATAAGTACAAAACGCTTTTCTTGCTAAAAAACTAAATGATACTGTAGATTAGTTATTCCTGAACTTCCTTCATCAAAGCCACGGCATCCCCAAATCCAACCTTGTAAGTAGCTCTCATCTCATTGGCAACGGTATCGCTCACGCAATCAAGCATTTTGCGGAATGTATAAATCTGCTCCTCGCTCATCGACTTTTTAAACGGGATACAGAGCTTGTTAAACTCGTCATAGAGCTCGGTATCACGAATACCGCTACGCCGATAGTTTTATAGCACATCAGTCATTTGTATCTGTCCTTTGGATTTTATTGTAAAACCACCCTTCCAAACTTTACCAAATAATCGTTGATAAGGTGTTGCTTACGGCACAACCCATTCAATAATATGTTTCACACATATTGTGATAATGCACAAAAGCATATAATGATATACAATATATTATAGCACATATTAAACAAAACTTCAATAGGTTTTTTGGGACAAATTTGCCTCTGCAAGGTTGATTATCACCTTGCCTTTTTTCTCTGCCTTGTTTACAAATTGCGCAGCACCACCCCAATCGTGCGTAATATAGCACACAACGGTATCGCTCTCATTGACCATATAATTGTTGCCGAAAGATATTGCAAAGCGCTTCGGGACGTTCTCTATGCCTTCGGGGACAAGCGTAGGTAAAGCGTACAGTTCGCTGTTCTTCTCAACGGGAATATACGAAAGTACAATATGACAGGTTATCTGCGGGTATTCTTGTAAAGCCTGTCCGAGAACGCTTTGCGCCATTAATTCGAACGCTCCGTGCGTACCGACAAGAAATGTTATCTCCTCATTCTCCTCAATCAATCGCTGTACTGTTTGCTCCAAGAGCGGCTTAACCGCACTTGGAGTATCTTTATGCCCAAAGAACGCCACGACCATATTAAACACTCTCCTTGCAAATTACTATACATATAGTAGCACACATATATGTATATTGTCAACGAGTAACTATCATAATAGAATAGTTATAGGGAGTGATTTTATGGAAAATGCGGTTACAATCATAACAATTAAGGATTACGGTAAAATAGATGTCTGTCTAAAGCAGATTTTAGACGAGCGTGGCTTGTCAAGAAACTATCTTGCAAAGGCTTCCAATACACGCTTTGAGGTTATTAACAAGTGGTATTCCAATCAGGTAGAGAAACTTGATTTGGACGTTTTAGCACGCATTTGCTATGTCCTGAACTGCACTCCGAGCGATATTATTAAGTACAACAATAAATAAAATCAGGCTCTCCGTTCAATCAGAGAGCCTGTTGTCGTATTTATGGGGAAGTTATTTCACATTCTGAACTGCAGCACCACCTGCTCCATAACCTCGTGGTCAACATAGAAGCCTCGTGTGTTCTCCCACTTCATCGTTTCCATAAAGGTAGTTGGGCGGGGATTTTCCTTTGCGTATTGCTTGCGGAGTAACTCCCAAAGGCTGTGCGCTTCTCGGTCAACTTCAAGAGCAAGCTCGTCCCAGCGGGCGGTGTTCATCAGCTCCTCTGCTTCGGCGGGGTAGTTTTCCTGCATAAACCGCTGCCAAGCCGTACCCCAGCGACCGATTGTGAGTTCTTCGACCTCTGTAATGTTTCTTGTGTTTTCCATACTGTTACCTCCTATACTGTTGTAATTTGGTGTTTCTTGTTACAAGTATAGTTTATCGCATTAAAGTGTAAAAGTCAAGCACTTTTTTCTGCTTTGATATTCTCCCGCAATTTTGCCCGTAAAAACAAAAAAGCAGGAGCCGATTTGCCTTCGCAAATCAGCCCCTGCAACACAGAAAGTACATCATATTTTGTCCGCTATTTGTCCGCTAAAGGTACAAAAAAGCACTAAAAAGAACACTAAACTTCTAATTTGCTATACCTTACAAATGGCTTTATTATGCGGTTTCTCGGAGTTTGCGGAAAGTTGCCGAAACCCGGACTCGATTTTCAATTCCCGTACGGGTCACCAGCTTCTAATCTCGCAAATGGCTTTATAAAGCCGTTTGCGAGGTTTTTGTTTTTAGGGAAAACGCCCGATGGGTCTTATTTGGGTCTTATTTCGCTCAAGCCCCTCTTTTCTTGAAATCCAGAGCCTCCGCCACAGCGTTGCAAGCCTTGACTTGGTTCTCACGGAACATATGCCCGTAGATGTTCAGGCTCGTGCTTACCTGCGAATGTCCGAGGATTCCCGAAACGGTTGTAGGGTCAATGCCTGCGCCAATCAGTAAACTTGCGTGCAGATGACGATATTGATGAATACCATAAAATGGGAAATTGTGCTTTTCGCAAAACTCTTTCAGCCAACCATACGGCGTTTGTGGGTTCATTGGCAGACCATTCCACTTTGTGAACAGACGGTCGTTCTCAACCCACTTGCTGCCGAGCCGCTGTTTCTCCTTTTCCTGTTCTGCTCTGAATTGTTCAAGTATTGCAAGCACTTCGGGCGGCAGCTTGATGAAGCGCACCGAATTCTCGGTTTTTGTGGTGTCTGTATAAATGCCCCTTGCTTTCGTGTAGTTTGACGTTCTCTGAATGTGAACTACACCTGTTTCAAAGTCAATATCTTTCCACTCCAGACCGAGCATTTCTCCACGGCGCATACCGCTGTAAATGTCCAGCGTGAAGAATGTGCGCCATTTCAGCGGCGCTGTTTCAAGCAGTTTCAGAAACTCCTCCGTTTCCTGTATTGAGAGGATTTTGCGCTCCTTTTTACTTCCTTTCGGGATTGTTACACGGCGGCAGGGGTTGTCGGTCAGCATATCCATTTTAATCGCATAGTCAATCACGGTAGAGATGAACGAAAGATAATGCACCATTGTCTTGTGAGAAAGCGGCTTTTTCGTAATCTCGTTCACACCGTCCTGCGCAAGGGAATTGATGAATTTCTGAATAAGACGAGTGGTTATCTTGTCCAGCCGGATATGTCCGATTGCCGCATAAACTCGCTTCGTGAGCTGTCTTTGGCGTGTGTAGGTGGTGCTTTTGAGGTTGAGTTTTGCGTATTCCTCAAACCATTCCTCGGCGAATGCTTCAAATTTCACCGCCGAAACGATTTGCCCACGCTTGCACTCCTCCTCAAAGAGAACTGCCTGTCGCTGTACCTCCTTTTCGATTTGCTTTGCGGTCATTTTCTCGTCGGGCGTCCAGGTCATTCGCTGAAAAACCTGTGTTCCGTCCGCCTTGTAGCCGCAGGATACCTTAATTCTGTACGAGTTGCCTCGTTTTTCGATTGATGCCATTAGTTTACCTCCTTGTCGGTCAACCATTGGCATATTTCTGCAACTCTATTTTATCACTTTAAAGTACGATTTGTCAAGTGCTTTTTTGACGATAATTGAGAAATATGCCTTTGGTTT